>NZ_JAIUGQ010000038.1:0-65786 GCF_020164715.1 Mesorhizobium sp. ESP7-2 | reverse complement strand
TTTAACCAGTCGAATCTAATGCGGTGCTCAGAAGGATTCAAATGTCGGTTTGATACCGAGAAAGGCAGCCTTTCGCCCAAGCAGACCGCCGGCCGCGGACTGGGACGCGATATGCCGCGCCTATCCCGGGAGCTGATCGAAAAAGATCGGCCGGCGCTCAGTAGGCGGGGGGACCTTGGGGTTTCGATGAGCGCCGGCCGCTGGCGTCCGATAGGTCCGCCGCGTGGCAATGTAGCGCCCGACGAATGGGCGTCAAGCGGCGTGATCTTGAGCTGCCGATGCTGCTCTTCACGAAAGCGAATTCTTCCCGCGCAACTCATGTCGGTTTGTCCACCAGCGGCCTCTTCCTTGTCCGCGGTAGGCGTTCACCAGCCTGACTACAGCCGCATCGACGGTCACCGGAACGCCACGGTTCACCGTCACGCGGTTTTTGCCGAGCAGGTGGGTAACGTTGCCGATCAGCTCGAAGTACTGCCCCTTCCGCATCTGCGTCGTTCGATCGACAATCGAATGTGGCTGGCCGTATGCGGTCCATTCCATTAGGAAATCGTCATATTCCGCTTCGGTTCCGGTTGCGGGCGTCAAGCTGATCTCCCTCGTGAACCGATACCGGATAGACAGGCGAGCGGGGCGGCGGCAATAACGGGCGAGAAGGCGGCCGATGCAGTGCCTGACGCTACCGCACCGGCCAAATCGACCCTCCCAGTCCGCCGCGAGGTCACAACATAGGACCGCGGCCACGCCGTCAATCGATGGAGCCGATCTCGCCAGCGTATGTGTCGTTTCAGGACGCCCGTTCTGGCACCCATCTTGCATGACCATTTCATCTTGGGAGAGGGATGAAATGAGTTTATTTAATCGCCTGCTCGACAAGGATCTGACCCTGCAATGTCCAAGCTGCAGAGCCAAGCTGGTTAGGAAGGGCTCCTGGGTCAAGTCCGTCGCGATATTCACATGCGAACGATGCGGTGAGAAGGTACGGCTCTCTTACAGCGAGAAGCTTGAGATCTTTAGGCGGGGCGCCTCCAACTGACTGGGCCGGACTTAAGCGGAACCCTAGTACCTCCCGGCGTCTCATGCCGGATTGAGCACATGGGGCATCAACTTTTTTGACCTATGGCTAGCGAATAACGTCCCTGAGACGACCCACGCGGATGTCATCTCAGTTGACGAACTGACCCACAAGCTCATCGCCGGCGCCAAGGCCCTCGGCATCAAGCGGAGCGAAATCGATGAGGAGGTGGACAGCATCTACCGCACAATCCTCGACGCGATTGTGCACTTCGATCCTGGTCTGCCCGAGTGACGTGTCAGCTTGACTCGTTCCCACTGCGTTCCCATTTTGGTCTTCCCCGACGGAACTAAGCCGGCCCCATCGGCCGGCTGGCGCATGTGCCACTGTCGCTCGTTGTCGACGTAATGAAGGCAATTGCGCATCGCCTGCACACCGTCTGTGGGATTGGCGATCGTCATCCTGCCATCCTCGCCGTTACGCCATTCGCCTTCAGTGCCGCCATCAGCATCGGCCCGACCGAAAACGCCCCCGCCCTGGCCTTGTCAGTCAGCACGCGCAGATAGCCGCCGGCGGAATTGATGTGCTGAGCACGTTGCAGGATACAGGCAATCACGATCGCAGCGGTTTCCTGGCCCATCGCATGGCAGGCCTCCTCATATGCAGATGGCGAGACACCAAGGTAACCCCGCACCTGGGCGGCGGTGATCATGAGATCGCGCCAGTTGCTGATCCCGTCGACGGCATAGTCCACAATTTCCGGGCAGGCTTTCAGCACAAGCCCAAGCGGAAAGGCCTTCAGGGGCTCTGCGGTTCTCGTCCTTGGCTCGGCCGGCGCCCCGCTTTTCTCTAAAGCAGGTTCAAATTCAAAAATAGAGTCGGTATTTGAATCAGATTGCTGCCGCTCGTTTTGAGAGTCATTGCCGCTCGGATTCGTGGATTTCATATGATTGTCCAGCAGCTTAGTCACTTCCTCGTGTAATTCCGCAAGATCCGAGACAATCGGCTCGAGCTCGGCAATGCAGGCTCGGCGCGGAATTGCCCCCACAACGCCGCGGAAGCGCTTCCACAGGCCTCCCCAGTGGCCAGGGGCGTCTTCGTCAAGAGCCGCCTCTATCAGCTTGTGGATGTCGCGGCGGTGCAAGGTGATCCGCTCCCGCATAAGCCTGAGCGCCCTGTTGTCGGCGCGAACACGCTCGGCTGCTGCCTCGAACTCGTAAGCCCGGGCCAGCAGCGGTGCCAGGGAGAAGCCAAATGCTTCCTCGATCTCCCCTCCTCTGCCCTTGCGGGCGTAACGCTTGCCGTTCGGGCTATCCCGACGGATGATCAGCCCGCAATCCACAAGAGCCGCCAGGTGGCGCCTGAGCGTGGCATCAGGCATTCCGTGCGCTCTGAGCGACAGCTGAGCGTTCGAGGGAAAGACGATGAGGTCGTTTTCCTCACTCAACTCACTGTCAGGATAGAACGATAACAACGCATTCAGGACGGCCAGAGCACGATCGCCGATGCCGACGATGCTCTTGCCTTCGCAGAGATTGCGGTAGATCTGCCACTTGTCGACGACCCTGCCCTTGGGGATTTCACGTGAATCGTTTTGCGCTGCCAGCATGGCAAGCGACATCGGCCGCCGCCCAAAGGGCGTCGTTGCAATACCCGTCTCCATTTTCTTTCACCCTCGATTAGGCAAAAGAAATCTGCTCGCCAAAACGACGCCAATGACTCTTGACAGTGATTCGTGGAGATGCGATTCTCGGAGTGCTTAGTTCAGAGAGAGGCTTCCACGGCTTGCCGTTCGGGGGCCTTTTTCTTTTGCGGTTTCAGACTCCTTGTTTCGTGGTGGACTTCCGAAAGGCCTCAAACAGGTCGTCCAGTTGTCCGGCGATAAACGCTGCGAAACGCGATCCTTCGGCCTCTCCCACGGCAATCATGGTAGTTTTTCCGTTGTCTTTGAGGCTGACGCTGACCGTTTTATCTGGAGCAGCCCAGGATTTCATAGCAATCATGGGGTTTGATGGCTTCGTCGGAGCCACAGGTCCTTTAATCGCATTGGTATCCGACGGCAGCGTCTCAAGCAGCATGATGAATCTGTCATCGGACGTTGCCTCGCGGAATTTGTTTTTGTGAGTAAGATCGAAGGCTTTCGCGAGTGAGCCATCGACGGAATAGCGGTTTGAGAATTCCTGCCATCGTCCTCGACCAATCCCGGGGGCTTTACCAATCGATTGCAGTATCTCCTTGTCGACCGAGGAGGCGATTTTGATCATCTCGGAGACGTGCGATTTTCCGGTCGACAACGAAGCGCAGATGGTATCCCGTTTGTATCCTGCTTCCTGTTGCGCAAGCGCAAAAGCGCATTTTTCGATGTATGAAAGATCCTCTCGAGCTGTGTTTTCTTCCCCTTGGAAAATGACTGCTTGTTCATCAGTCAGCTCGCGGACGGCCGCTTTGAACCCGATCCCAAGCTGCTTAGCTGCCGCTAGCCTTCTGCGACCATAGACGATTTGAAACTCGCCATCATTGCCTTGTACTGGCCGAACCAATCCAGGCACAATTTGACCGCGCTCCCGCATGGATTCTGTGATTTCAGCAATGGCGGAAATCTCGTAGGCGTCATCATACCGATCGGTGATAGATGACGGCCGTATTTTGTCGGGATCGAGTTCAATGATTTGTTCGCCTGACTTCAATAACTTGTCGGCGATATCGCTACGCTCTTGCATTTGGCGAACACCAGCCGCTACCTTCATCAGGTGTGGGGATGACGTGCGACGGCTGAGGCCCTCCTCCGAATCCTCCCCAAGTTGCCCCAAAACAGCAGCAAACATGCCCTTAGAATCTTTGCGGCTCACTGTTCACGCCTCCATGCCGTTGTGATGAGGCTTTCTATTTCCGCGTTCGCGGCATTGATCGATTCGATTGCACGATCATAGGTTTTAGGTGCGGAGAACCTCGATCGTTGCACTTCGTAGAGGCTCTGCTTCCAAGTGAGAGCGTCGGCAACCGCAGTTGATTTGGAGACTGAATTCAGAAGTAGATCCTCGCCAAAAACTTGAC
This sequence comes from Mesorhizobium sp. ESP7-2, assembly GCF_020164715.1. NCBI lineage: Bacteria > Pseudomonadati > Pseudomonadota > Alphaproteobacteria > Hyphomicrobiales > Phyllobacteriaceae > Mesorhizobium > Mesorhizobium sp. ESP7-2. Next base: position 61,720 of record NZ_JAIUGQ010000038.1, on the reverse strand, counting down.
GCATTAGGGCCTGCATGTTGGCTTGCGGGTGGTCGTTCGCCTCAAATTTGGTGATGAGGAATTTGGCGAAATCCCAACGCGCACCTGCACCAGCCTCATCCAGGATTTGCATATAAGACGCGGCCAGCTCCAAAAACTTGCCTGTGGAATCGACATCGAGCATGTGAGCCGGAACTGGGATGAGGACCCCGGTGGCGGCCGTGAGCGAGGAAAGCGTCAGGAAATTGAGTGCCGGCGCGCAGTCGAGAAGCACGATGTCGTAGCGATCAACGATCTGTTCTAGCGCCTGTGACACTCGAAGAAGGAAACTCGTTCCACCGCTCTTGCGCATCTCAAGGGTAACGGCGGTTTCGAATTCTGTCAGCTCAAGACCGGCGCAGATGACGTCGAATCCGATGACATGTGTCTGATGCACAATTTTTTCTGTTGGCACCGGATCATCAAACCGGATCGCCGAGTAAAGGGTGTCACCTTCTCGGTAGTCAAATCCGGGTAATGCTCCTTGCAGACTGGTTAACGAGGCCTGAGGATCCATGTCGACTGCGAGAACGCGATACCCACGAAGTGCCAGCCAGTGACCCAAGTGAATAGTGGTCGCTGTCTTGGACGATCCGCCTTTGAAGTTGGTGATCGCGATGATCTGGCAGTCTTCGCCACCAACGCGACGAGGATTGATCCACTTCTTTCGCGCCTTTTCCGCCAGATGCATCCGAAGCTCAAGCACCTGGCCCACGGAATATAGGCGCTTTCCGGTGCTTGTTGTTTCTGGCTCGGGTCCCTGCCCTTTTAAGGAAACCTGTCGTATGTAAGCTTCGGTCACCCCCAGCAATGCCGCCACTTCGGTCGAAGTGAATTTGCGCATCGTACGAACCGCGTCAGGAGGATACTGAGCCAGCGAAAGATTGTTGAGTGCCTTCTCGAGTTTCGTCGAAAAGGTATTCATGAATTGAAGGCTACTTAGATGCCGCGTCACCCAGATTCTCCTCTTGCACCCAGCCACAATGATAGCGACTGTGGTTAACAAGCCGTTAACGCCACGCCAACTACGCCAACTTTTCGAATTACGCGGTTTTTCCGTTACTGGGCTTATGCCCGATTCGGAGTGTTCGGGCAAATGGACGCACAGGCAGTTCCCAGCTGGGAACTTTTCGTGATCGCTGGCTTCCTGTACCTCAAAGTTGCACTCGACGTCGGTTTCTCTGTTGGCCTCTAGCGTCCCGCGTTCGGCGGCGAGCGACCTACAACGGCGCGTCGGCGAAATTCCCCGTTGTGACGCCAGGCGCGGAGCTCCCGCAGTTATTCGCGTCGGCAACGATCGGTTATGTTGTGGTGGCGGCCATGCCACGCTCTTCGGATGTCCCTTCGTGATCGCCCCGCCAGGCTGGCCAGTTAGGCGCCCCACAGCCCCCTTCCTGCAACGAGGCATTCCTTCCCGGGCCGAGAGGTTCCAGCGAATGGCGATTCAATGGCTAGGATTTGTCGCCCCAGCCGCAATCGACACCGTTTGGCACGTGGGCAACCTGTCCACGCGCACCCTCCTCCGGTGCGTCGACGATGAGGCAAGCAAGAGGCTGCTGCAGTCGCTTCAACTTCCCTCTGGGTCTAGTCCAAGTGTTGGCGAAGGATCCTGAGGACGTATCGAGAACCAAACTTCTCGCACAACTCGTCCGCCCGTACTTTGAGTTCCCAGCTGGGAACAGTCTTCAAATTGGAGGCTTGCACGGCGCCAGCAAACCTAGACACCATCAACTTTATGGTTGGGCACGTGGCCCTCGGGTGGGTTGGCGCTTCCACAGTCACCCGCGGCTGGGGACGAACCGGACCCTACAATCCTTAGTTAGATTCTCATGTTCCGCGTCAAGTTGAAGACAAGAAGGCTCACCTGCTTGGCAGGTTAGCGCAGCAATCGGATCGGCCGAAGCCGCACAGGGCTGGGGGGGTGGAGCTCAGAGACGACGGTTGATCAGGCTCTCATCCGCGGGTTGGGCACCGGCCTTACGTGTCTTCGTCTCGGGGCTGTCCTCGGTCTAGAAGGCGCACGTCAAGCGCATCGGTTCGGCCACATAACTTGCGACGGAGTTCCCCACCGTGGCCCCACCCCCAGCACTGTGCAGCGGGTTGGGTCGAGACCGGCTATGACGGCGCGACCTCCCGGCCGATCCCACAAGAAGGCGGCCATCTCGCGTGCGATCGCAGCCACGACCACCGGCGGCTTCTTGCCGGCGGCGCTGAGGCGGCAATAGCGGGCGCAAAGCCAGACCTGCCCCTTCCAGGCAAAGTCGCGGACAGCCTTGGCCAACCCCTCGACCCGGGACCTCAGGGCCTCGCTGACCCTGGCGGGGTAGCGGCAAGTCCATGCCGCGTCGACCAGGGCGCGGCGGGCGCGTCGATTGCCGGCGAGCGCACGGCTCGACCGGCGAGCCGTGGCCCGTTTGACCGTTCCCCCGGGACAAGGCCGCGAAAGGCCTTCAACTGCGGCGGCGTATCGAAGCCTCGGTCGAACGCCCGACCGCGTTGCGTATTGTGCCAGGTCAGCGACACAGGCAGCACTCGATGGTCGACGCCGACTTGTGTCGCTTGCCGATGCCGAGGCCTGGGCCGTGATGTAGAGGCCGACGTGGGTCTGGTGGCTGCGGATCAAATCGCTGACGCCGGCACCGGGCTCAAAAGATGCTTCCAGCTGGCGGCATAGGCGCGACGGGTGTTTGCCGAACTCGCTGCTTCGACATAAGCGCGCGCACGGTCAGCTTGATCCGCGTGCGTGCTACGGCGGTGACGCTTGAATGGTTCGGTCCTAGGCTTGAAAGGTGCCGAGAACTGCCATATCTTTTGCACAAGAAATATGACTCTCAATATGGTAGGATGAATTCTGTGGCCCATGCACTCAAGATCCCCGAGCAGAATGGACCTCTCATCTTGTCCTATATGGACCGGAGCGGGAAGATTGCGATCGAGCAGGTCGCGGACGGTTTTGGCATGTCCAAGGGCCAGTTGGCCCAGACCGCCGGTCTTGCTCGCGAGACCCTTTATCGCTCAGAGCGCAGCGCCGCGGTTAAGACACAGGGGCGTCTGCGGGAAATGCTTGAGATCATCAGTCGTGTGACGGATTGGGCGGGCGGCAAGGAGCAGGCGATGGCTTGGTATCGAGCTCAGCCGCTTCCAGCATTTGGCGGACGCACCGCTGAAGCGCTGGTGAAGGAAGGCAAGGCCGCTGCGGTCCGTGATTATCTCGATCACATGGCCGTTGGTGGTTTCGCTTGAGGTTCGTTGGAACCTGCTACCGGGCACACGATCCACGTTGGGCATTCAAGCCGACTTCCGGCGAAGGGGCGGCGATCAGAGGTGCGCGATTTAATCCCAAAGGCGTGCCGGCGCTCTATTTGGCGCTGACCATCATGACGGCGGTCAAGGAAGCCAACCAGGGGTTCGCGCACCGGATCGATCCTTGCGTGCTGTGTTCGTATGAGATCGACTGCGATGACATCGTGGATCTGACAACCGACGGGGCGAGGGGAGAATTTTCCATCGCGCTCATGGCCTGCGCCTGGGCGACGGCGCTCAGCGACGGAGAGCGCCCGGCGTCTTGGTCCGTCTACGACCGGCTGCGATCCCAGGGTATCGCCGGCATTCTGGTGCCGAGCTTTGCACCAGGCGCCGAAACAGACGATCGCAACCTCGTGCTTTGGGACTGGGGTCCGTCATCGCCGCATAAGGTGACGGTGTTCGACCCGAGTGGACGATTGCCGAAAGACCAGTTGTCCTAGCGGTAGGGCTCGGTGGCGAACAGCTGTTGGACTTTCGGCGCGCATGCCAATTTGGTGCCGGCCTGACTGAGTAAGGGGGAGGAGCCTTCTTCTACAATCCGTTCGCCTTGATGAAATTGACGCGGAACCGATCGCGCCGGCCCTGGTCTTCGCGCGTCATACGCCTTTCGTCAGGTCGCCACCGGCGCCGGCGGCGAGTGCCGTGCGTATAGGCCGCTGCGCTCTTTGGTGATTTCGATTAGCTTGGGATTGAAATTTAACGTCTGAGGTAATACCTTCTGTAGATCCGGTATTACAAAGGTGCAAACATGGCTACGACAGTCACAGCCAAGGGCCAGGTGACCATCCCGAAGCCCGTCCGCGATTTTCTCGGTATTATTCCCGGCAGCAAAGTTGATTTCCACCGTGCGGCCGATGGTAGTGTCGTGCTGGCGCGCTCTGACAAAAAGCAGCCCGCGAGCCGCTTCGCAAAATTGCGGGGTCATGCCGGCAAGGGGCTCGACACCAATGCGATCATGGCATTGACGCGTGGCGAAGCGTGACGCTGGTCGACACCAACGTTCTGCTCGACCTTGTCACCGATGATCCGAAGTGGGCGGATTGGTCGATCGGTCAGCTTGAGGCGGCGAGCCTCGATGGGCCTCTACTGATCAACGATGCAGTCTATGCCGAGCTTGCCGTTCGATATGGGCGCATTGAGGATCTCGACGCGTTTGTCGATGAGGCGGGTCTCGACCTCGCTCCGATGCCGCGCGCTGCCCTGTTTCTTGCTGGAAAGGTGTTCACGCAATATCGCAAGTCGGGCGGATCGCGCACCGGCGTGCTACCCGACTTCTTCATTGGCGCCCATGCCGCCGTCAACGGGCTGCCGCTGCTGACCCGCGACATCGGCCGCTATCGCACCTATTTTCCATCATTGAAACTGATAACCCCGAACCGCTGAGCTAACCGTCCGGACGGACGGTCTTGTGGTCGGGCAGGGGAGGGGGCCAATTGTCCCTACAGTCCGCTTGCCTTGGTGAGATTGACACGGAAGCGATCGCGTCTGCGCTGATATTTGCGGGTCATTTCGGACGAGGCATGGCCAAGCTGCTTTTGGACATAGCGCTCGTCGACTTCGGCCGAGGACGCAAGACCGGCGCGGAGCGAATGGCCTGAAAACCTCATCTCTCGCTGGCCTTCCGGCAGATCGCCACGCACGCCGGCGGCGAGCGCGGTGCGTTTGACCAGGCGGGCGACCTCCTGATCGTTGAGCCGATCGGCTCCGATTTTTTTGCCATGCCCTGTCACTCTTCGGAAGAGCGGCCCGTGTCCGATGCGTGCAAGCTTGAGCCAGGTTGCCAGCGCCACGACCGGGCAGCTCACATCGGACGAGCCGCGCCCAACTTCGACCTCGCGCCAGCCGGTCTTGCCGCGCAAGGTGACCAGAACGCCCTTGTCGGGGAAGAATTCGACCCAGCCGCGGCCGTCTTCGGTCTGGTCGCGCGAAACATCGAGGCCGACGATTTCCGAGCGGCGCAGCCCGCCAGTGAAACCAAGGAGCAGCATGGCGCGGTCCCGCAGTCCGCGCAGGGTGCCGCGGTCGAGCGTCTCCAGCATGGCGATCAGATTCTCGGGCAACACGGCCTCCTTCTGGAGGGGCGGGGCGGCGTGAGTGTTGCGGATGCCGGCCATGACGGTGGCGATGTGGCGGTCCTTCCTGTCGAGCGGCTGGCCGCGCTGCGCATAATTCCAGGTCAGCGAGGAGAGGCGGCGCTCGATCGTCGCCACGGATTTTTTGCGCCCCGCTGCCGCGCCTGTTGCACTGCCGGAGGCGAGCGCGGTGATGTAGAGCCCCACGGTTTGTGGATCGGGCGGCAACACGTCGAGATGCTGCCGGCGGGCCCAGGCGCAAAAATGCTTCCAGTCGGACGCGTAGGCGCGGCGGGTGTTGGCGGAACTCGCCGCCTCGACATAGTCGCGCGCGCGATCGGCCAGTGCGTCGAGATGCGCCGGCAGGCGCTCGGTCGAGACGACCGGAAGGGGAGGGGGTGAGGCGTGGTCGGCATCGCCGGCGGAAAGCCAACGATTTGGCTTTCCGAACTCCGAACGGTGAGCGTCCGGTTCGCCTTCAGGCGAATCGGAAGGTCCGGTGGACCTTTCGAAGGATGGCGAACGCCCGAAGGGCTGGGAGCCATAGCGGAGGGCATTGGCTTCTTCCGCCGCCGGCTCTTGTGGCGCGCGGCCCATCTCCAGGACGACGTCGATGATGTCGGGCAGGTCGTCGACGAACGTGGCGTCGGGCTCGGCCGAGCCTGCGGCCACGTTCTGGTTGACACGTTCCCGATCGACAGGGGGCGCCGTTTCCTGTGGTCGAGCGGAGCCGCGCCGCGTACGGTTTTCGGGGTTTTGATCGACGGGAGAGGCCATTTCTCCTATAGAGAGCAAAACGAATGATAATGCAACATTATCATTCGTTTTATGTGTCCGACAGGCTGTGCGTTTTGATGCGAACTCCGTGGCCAAAAGCGCACCGCCGCGCTACCCTCCAAACCCATGATTCGCCTCGATCCCGCTGCCGCCAGTCCTGCCCCGCTGCCCGCCGTTCCGGCTTGGGCGCTCGCAAGCGCTGACACGCAGAGCGACGGTGATGCCGCTTTCCGGGCCGGAGCCGCCTTGGGCGCGCTCGACACGCTTGCCCGCGCGCAGCCCGGCTGGGCCGGCGCCTGGCGCCAGCGGCTGGCGCTTCGTTGCGCCGCCGCCAGCATGCGGCTCGCCGGCCGTGCCGAAGACGAGGCCGCGCTGCGCGATGCCTGGCAGCTTTGCCCGGCCGGCGCCGATCCCGGTCCCGCCGGCGCCATTTTGGGCGCCTGGCGGCAGCTGGCGCTCCAGCCGCCCGTTGCCACCCCCGAACGGCTCGAAAAGATCGTCGGCCAGCTTGGCCTCCATTGGCACGACGCGGCGCTCGCCGACCTCTGCACGGGACTCGGAGAAATAGCGCGGTCGCAGCGGCCGGCGCCATTCGCCGCCGCCGCTCGCCGCTCATGTCGTCGCCATGCGGCCCGACTCCGAGCTGTTCGCCTGGTGGCTCGCCGATCTGGTGCTGGCGCAGGGCCTGCGCTGGCCGCGGCCGCTGCCGCTGTTGATGGCCCAGGTTTTTTCGCCAGCCTTCCGCGCTGAAGTTGGCGGCAAAAGAATCCGGCCGGGCGAAAAAAGTTTTGAGCATGCGGTCTGCGTCGCCCTGGTTCAAGCGGCGGCGGAGGCCTGCCGGCTGGCCGCCGAGCTGTCGCGCCGTGCCGAAAAGCTCCTGGCGGTGGCGCCGAAACTGCGGGCGAAAGGCGCCGGCGACGTGATTTTTTTGCTCCTGAATGAAGATGCCGTTTCCGGCTCGCTGGTGACAAAGAACCTGTCGCGTTTTGCGGCCCGGCGGCTGTTCGAGCGGTTGCAGCAGCTCGAGGCCGTGCGCGAGCTGTCTGGTCGTTCTTCTTTCCGGCTGTTCGGGCTTTAGCGATGGCCGAGACGGCGAGCGACGAAAGGGTGAAAAAAAATGTCCAGCGAATGCTGGTCGACACGGAGCTGGAGCACCTGCCGGCGGAATTGCGCTGGCGCGAATGGATGGGCCGCGTCGAAGCGGTGATCTTTGCCGCCGGCGAACCGGTGACACGGAGTCTCCTCGCGCGTGTGGTGGGGAAGAATTGCAACATCGAGCTGATCATTGACGACATCCGCGCCGAGCTCGCCGGCCGCCCCTACGAACTGGTCGCGGTCGCTGGCGGCTGGCAGCATCGGACCAAGAAAAGCTATGGCGACGTCATCCACGCCGCCTTCGACACGGCAGCGGGCGAGGGGGCAAAGGAGCTGAACCAATCCGAAGCGCTGGTCTTGATGTGCATTGCCTATTTTCAGCCGATCACGCGTGGCGAGCTGTCTTCCTTCTTCGGCAAGGAGGTGTCGCGCGACCTGATCGGCGTGCTGCGCGGGCAGGACCTGATCGCCTCGGGGCCGCGCTCGCCGCAGCCCGGCGCGCCGTACACCTATGTGACGACCAAGAACTTCCTGTCGCAGTTCGGGCTCGACACGCTGCGCCAGCTTCCGGATTTCGAGGCGCTCGAGGATGCCGGACTGCTGTCGAAGGAGAAGCTGCTGGCGGGGGACATCATGCCAGAGTTGGCTGGCGCGCACGACGAGGAATAACCGGAAACAGGGTCACCAGATGGTCTGCTCTTCGGCAGCTGAGCCCAGGTTCTATGTCAGCCGTCTCGATGCTCACGGACTTGTGCGTGCTCGAGCTCACTACCGCCTCTGCTGACGGCCTTAGCCCTCAGGATCTTGGCCATTGGGGCGGCCTTGATTTCGTCGAACAGGCGGTGGCGGCGATCAGCGGGCAAGGTAGCACCCACGCCACACCAAAGCTGACCAACGAGGCGACCCGCGGTGCCGATCATCGCCCATCTGCGACCGCAAGCGGGATGGCTTTCGTCGTGACCCTCCCACGAGAATTCCGCGCAGACGAGCCGTCTCGCGCGCCGTACCGGACATCAAGGAAGCCTTTGAGGGCGCCGAAGCCGATTTCGCCGTCCGCCGCGCCTTTGAACGTCAGATGCGCCTCTTCGACGAGATCGAGGAAATCGTCGTCCCAGACATCCGTTTCGACGATACGCCAGCGACCGGCAAAGGCCTTGCGATGACTGGAACCTTGGCCATGTCAACTGGTCCCAGCGATAAGCTTCGGCAGCCGCACCAGATTAGGCGGCGGCGCTGAGGGTAAAGGCCCTCCGACACGGTCGCGGCCACGGAACTTGGTTCGGCGCTGACCGGCGACCATCTTGATCCAGCCGAACGCCTGGCGCTTGCGAATACGCTGACTGGCAGCATAGCCGCCGTGCCGCGTCGTGCGCCCGTCGATAGCCGAACTACGGCCGCTGGTGTTCTGCGCTACATGCGGCGTCACCTTCGCGGCGGCCCACGGAACGCTGATCGACAATCGCCGGCATTCGAAGATCGAAGCCGATCTCTTGTATGAGGTCGAAGCTTGGGTCGCCCGGCTGAAGGACATGCAGGCGGAGCGGGAGAAAGCGATGGCCGCCAATGTCGCATAATACCCTGGGGGAGGAAGAGATCGACATCGCGACCAAGCTCGCCGATCTTGATCCGGAGGTTCGCAGGTTCCTCGCGACGCTGACGCCGAAGCGGGCCAAGCATCTGGAGGCGGCAATTCAGTGTTCGGAAGACCGCGAGACGGCCACCCGCTTCCTGAACTTCCTCGGCCTTCTGTTTGCCTTCGTCACCGGCATGATCGTCGCTTGGGACAAGGTCGCGGTCTACCTTCAGGCAGGAGGGAAGCACCCATGATTCACCGGCCGAAGTCGTTCCATAGTGCTGTCTGGCTGGCGATCGGGGTTTGCCTTGTCGCCGCCGTCTAGGCGCACGCCATCATCGAACTAACGGCCGGCGTTCAAGCGTCGGCCGGCTGTATGAAAAGATGTCACTGACGCGGATAGCCCCTCAACGCCCGCAGTGCGACAGCGATTTGGCTGATCTCGGATTGACCCAAGATTTTATCGCCGGACTTAATCCAAGGCATCTTGTCGTGGTTGCGCTCTACCGTCAGAGCGTAGTCGACCGCATCTGCAAGCGTCCACCAATGCTCCGGATTTTCACGGGGCGGCTTCGCGACTTTGGAATCGTCCGAAAAATCGTCCTCGGTGGCGGTTGTGTCTTTGGGTAGCCAAGCCAGAATGGCCGGCTCGTTAGGGTTCAATTCCATGTAGATTTCTCCATTTGCGTTGAGCTTCGCAGATAGGAGGCCGGGCCTTTGGTGACGAGCGCCGCGCGAACTGGACGCGACCGAAATAGAGGCCCGCTGGTCTTGTCAGCTTCGGCCGAGTCCGAACACCGGCTAGGACGCTTGCGCGCGTCCTTGGCTGGTCTTCGTCGGCAAAATCACCCTAACGGAGCCCGAAGCTGCTTTCGGATGGTTTCGGCGGAGTCTGGAAGCTCTTGGACTCGCGGTCGGTTTGGCGAGCTTTTCGTGCTTGGTCGCCAGTGCTCTTCTAATTCCTTTGCAGCTAATTCCTTTGCAGCCTATGTGCGTCCCGCCCGCCGACCGCTGCCGATGGATTGCTTTCCTGGCGAATCTCATTCGTCATTCCGCCCTCGTGAGGGCTTCGATCGCACCCGTGAGTTCGCCGCATTGCGGCGCGAACTCGGCGGCGTTGGCGAGGTGGGCGGCCGTCTCCTATCCTAGGTGATATTGCGGAGCATGGCTTCGTCGGCCTTTTTCATCGATGCGGCCGTTTCGAGCTTGGTCGCGGCGTTCATCAGTTCGGACGAGGTGGTTGCGAGTGCGAACGTGGTGATCTCTCCGTTGATATTCGAATGTTCGGTCGCTAAGCTCGCCATGGCGGTGAGCGGTGAGCGGTGAGCGGTGAAAGATAGGGGCAAGACCGGCAATGCAGGCGCATATCGCTGACATGCAACTCGCAATAACGTCACAATCCCCGGCCCGTTTTCGGCCCAACGCTAATTCAATCACAGTTGGCTAGAGAGATGATCTCCGCCCCTAACCCGAATGTTGTCCAGCAGGAAGCGTCGACCTTGGCGCAGCTCGTTGAACAGCACGGGCATCACTTGTGGGCACCCGGCAAGCACAAAACCAACGTCTTTTCATTCATTCTTGAAGCGAACGAAATATTGCTTAGCCGCCAGCTCCCCTCATTCGAACTGCCCGATCTAGAAGAAATTCAGGAGGCATGGCGACAGCACGGGAACAGTGTGGCTACCATAAACCGAAAAACGATGGCGCTAAGCAAGCTGTTGCGAGCAGCACATAAAGCAGGCGCAGTCAGCGCGATTCCCGAGTTCCGTCAGTTGGAGGAGCCGCCCGAGCGGATTCGGTTTCTGACCATTCGGGAGGAAAACTCTCTGTTCGGACACATCCGTTCTCTATCAAAGGACTACTATGATCTGTCGATCGTCCTGGTCGATACGGGCGCCAAAATCGGAGAGATAATCGATTTGAGATGGGCGGACATCTCCCACGACGCATCGACCCTTCGTCTGTCCCGTAACAAAGGCCGATACGACCGTACAATTCCGACCACGGCTCGCGTCGCCGCCATCTTGGCGCCGATGCAGCGAACGTCTCAGGAAGGGCCGTTTTGCACGATCGAGCAATACAAATACAGGGCTGTTTGGAACGAGGCGAAGGTCCGGGCGGGACTGGGCAATGATGAAGGCATCGTTCCGTACGTCCTGCGTCATACATGTGCATCGCGCCTCGTCCAAGGGGGCGTGGATTTGCGGCGGGTACAGCTATGGCTCGGCCACCGTACCCTGCAAATGACCATGAAATACGACTACCTGTCGACCAATAACCTGAATATATGTGCCTCCGTTCTCCACGCAATGCGCGGATAGTTCCCCGACGTAGAGCGACGTGTCGGCGTCCGACATGGCCCCCTGGAAACTAGGTGGGGTTCCCAAGACAATGATATCTGGGAAGCGCAGGACGGCCCAAGCCGAACTTGCCAGTTTCATCGCGGCTGCGAGGTTGTGCCTTGCTCAAAGGAGGCAGGAAATGCGTTTTCCCCTTAGGGCAATTCGTTGGCGGCAGGCCGGCGGCAGGCATCCGCGAGGTACTTTCCAATTACCGGTCTATCCACGGCTTGCCTGGTTCTGACTGACGCACGCCTGCCCCTCTCTGGACGACTGCAAGCCGATCGATCTCTGAGAATGGATATGGTGGACGAGGTCGTTGCGGCTGCGCACGACCATCAGATCGCAGACGGGGCACCGTGACACGGGAGCGCCGCGAATCGTGAGAGGGATGGGCACCACTGCAGGCCGCCGTCATGGCATGCAGGACCAGACGATTTTGTGTCGCTCCTCCGCCGGGTCATTAACGCAATCTTACCGCCATCCATCATTTCGTGGCATTTCTGCCACATTTGGTGGGATAGCGCCGCCTCGGCCCGCTTCAAGTTGCGATCGTGGTTGAACGTAGCCGCCTCATGAGTAATGTCGAATTCGAAGGAGCGGCGCGGTGCGCATCTTTTTCGGTAGTGGGGATGGGGCAGGGAACGCTGTCCTTCAGCAAAGAATACCCAGACCCTTTTTTTAACACCCTTTCTGGAGGTCAGAAAATGAACATCAAGAGCCTTCTTCTCGGCTCCGCTGCGGCCCTGATCGCAGTTTCCGGTGCGCGCGCCGCCGACGCCGTCGTCGTCGCCGAGCCGGAGCCCGCTGAATACGTCAAGATTTGCGACGTCTACGGCGCTGGCTACTTCTACATCCCCGGCACCGAAACCTGCCTGCGCATCGGCGGCTATATCCGTTACGACATCGGCGTCGGCGACGTCGGTTCGTTCGACGGTGCGACAAGCGCCGATCACGAGGACGGCGGCAGCAACGACACCTTCTTCAAGCACACTCGCTTCTCACTGAAGACCTGGACCGGCCAGGAAACCGAACTCGGCACGTTGAAGACCTATACCGAGACCCGCTTCAACTTCCAGAACAACAACCGTGACTCGGGCAGGTTCGGAACGCTCAATACAGCTACGAACGGCGGCGGCGGCAACACCGTCTCGCTGAACTTCGCCTGGGTCCAGCTCGGTGGTCTCCGCGTTGGTAAGGACGAGTCGGCCTTCGATACGTTCATCGGCTACGCCGGCAACGTCATCCAGGATACGTTGGTTCCCTATGGCGGTTTCGACACCAACGTCGTGCAGTACTACTTCGACGCTGGCAACGGCTTCTCGGCCGTCGTCTCTCTCGAAGAAGGCTCGGGCTTCGACACGATCGACAGCTACGTTCCGCATGTCGTCGGTGGTGTGAAGTGGACGCAGGGCTGGGGCGCGGTCACTGGCGTCATCGCTTACGACAGCAACTATGAAGAAGTCTCCGGCAAGGTTCGCTTGGACGTCAACGTCTCCAACGCGCTGTCGCTGTTCATCATGGGCGGCTACGGCTCCGACGACAACCTGACGGACGGCACCTGGGCGTTCCCGGCTGGCGGTCGCGGCTTCTATAAGCCGTGGAGCGGCAATTGGGCAGTCTGGGGCGGCGGCACCTACAAGTTCAACGAGAAGACCTCGTTCAACCTCCAGGCGTCGTATGACGAAGGCAAGAACATCGGCATCGCCGCGAACGTTGCCTATGACATCGTTCCCGGCTTCACGGTCACGGCCGAAGTCGACTACTCGCATCTCGGCGACGACTCCGTGTCGAACTGGACGGGTATTACTCCTGGCGATAACGACGCAATCGGCGGCATGCTTCGCTTCCAGCGCTCGTTCTAAAAGGCGCTTCCTTATTGAAATCGAAAACCCGGCGGGCAACCGCCGGGTTTTTTGTGTGCCATGGCTGAGTAAGGCAATGAAGTAATTCCCGGCACGCGCGACGATGGAATGATCGAGGCGAAGCGCTGGAGACATGGATCAAAGAGGCTCGGTCTCAGGCGAAGGCGGTCGGCCGAGAAGACATTGCCGACAGTCGCATCGGAAACATGCTCTCAGCTTCGCCAGTAGACGCCACCGCCGGCGCGGTTGATGTCTTCGGAAGACCGAATGTGCCTGTGCATCAGCAGGTAAAGCCTTTTGAGATGTGGTGGCGTCCTCCAACGACCGATCGTCGGCCCGTTTTCGCGCCGGCCGCCGACCAACGCCACCACGAACTGCTCGGCGAACCGGGCATCATCGGGTCGCGGAAGCGCTGCCAGTCGCGCTTCGAGCTTCGGTATAGCCGCGTCGGCATCCGTGTCCACCCACAGCGCGTACCATGCAGGTTGCTGGCTTGCGGGCGCGGTATCGACCTGCTGACGCGCCAGCGTGGCGAGTTTCTCCGCCGGCAGTCCACCGCTCACCATGATCGATCGGCCATAGCGCAGCGCATCGTGATTGATTGCGCCGTGCTCGACGAACCAATCGTGGATCGGGACCGCCATATCCGCGTGCAGCCAGGGCGCTCGGTAGACCAGATCGTGCAGCATGTCGTGCATCGGTTGGTCGGGAGCGCCATTGGCAAGTTCCCACCGAGTCTCTCCCCAGACCAGGGCAAAGCCGGTCTCCGGATAGGCGCGATAAAGGGGCTCGAACCAATCGGGGAGGCGATTGGGCTGGCAGGCGGCGTAGCGCATCGCGTGCTTTGCGTCCTCTGCCCGCAGGCGCAAGAGGCCGCGACCATCCTCCCCAGCCTCGATCGAAATCCCGACCATGGCGAAGATCAGAGCACATGCGCAAACGCCTATAATGCTTAGCGGAAGCTCGATGGAACCTCATAGGCACGTACCGCGAGAGAGATCGGATTTTCAAATCTGATGCACTGCATTATTCCGCCCCCTAGCAACGAAGAGGCGCGGCAATTGGACGCCCCAGGCATCAAGGGGGAAATATCTATTATACCGACGGTTTGCGTGGAGCAGTCCCTAGGCAACTTTTGGGGTCGGAACAAGAACTGTTCCCAGCGACACGCTAAGGTCGAACGAAGCATGAACGTCATGCGGCCTGACGTAACCGAGCCGGAAGCCTGAGCGACCGGAAGCCTTCAGGCATCTGATGTTCTGCATCCGAGGTGTAGATGCCGGTCAGATTGATGTGTTCCCAGCTCAGCGGAGATACGTGCTTGAGCAGGTGATCCGGAATCTCACGATGCATTTTGCGTAAGTGGGTGACGGCCCGCTCGATATAGACCGTGTTCCAGTGTACGATCGCGCTGACGACGAGATTGAGGCCGGAGGCGCGGAACGCCTGGCTTTCGAACGATCGGTCACGGATTTCACCACGCTCGTGGAAGAAGACAGCGCGCTTCAGCTTATGCGCCGCCTCACCCTTGTTGAGGCCAGCCTGGCAACGCCGCCGCAATGCTGGACTCGAGTACCACTCGATCATGAACAGAGATCGCTCGATCCTACCGAGTTCACGTGAAGCTCTGGCAAGTTGGCTTTCCTTCGGCGACGCCGAGAGCTTCTTCAGGATCGTAGACGGCACGACGGTTCGCGTCGTGATCGACGCCGCCAGATGAAGTAGATCGTCCCAATGGTCGAGAATCAGAGTGGTGTTGATCGGCGCCCCGATGTGGTTGGACAGCGCCGGATATGCATCGCCTTTCTCGAATGTATGCACATGCGCAGCGCTTTGGCGGTATCCGGCCTGCAATCCATGTGCCGCTGCTTCTTGCGGTTGTTGGCTTGCGAGAACAGCCGACCCATCAACCTGATGAACATCGACACTGCATCGTCGGTGAGCTTCTGGCCGCGCTTGATGACCTGCGCGACGATCAAAGCCTGCCGGCGACTCGCATTGAAGTCGTTGGCCAGCCATGCCGGCGTGGCGTTACCCTCACTGATCATCTGGTCCCACCGTCCGGACGATATGCGCATCTGCAGTTTCGAATCGGTTTCCAGCGTGCGCAGGAAGGCAATACGTTCGGTCAGCCCGACCAGGTTTGACGCACCTGGAGCTTCTGGCGCGGATCGCAGCCAATGAAATCGCGTCTGGCCGATCACCGGATCAACCTCCAACAGCCTGTCCAATGATGTAAGCCGATCGGGCGGGATACCTTCGACGAGTTCTTTCTCAGCTCGTCGGCGAGCTATCGCGCGACCGCCGAGGCCAATCTTCTCGATGGAATGCAGCGAGGGAAGGAGCGCGTTTCGTTTCCGGAACTCGGCAATGACTGCTGTCGCGATCGGCAACCCGTGATCGCCATCGGCCGCCGCATCGATTGCAGCCACAAGGGCCGCGCGGCGATCGTCTCTGGAGGCAGTCCTCAGACCGAGGTAAGCCATCAAAGACCGGCTGTGATCGAAACGCGTCTGTACTCGATGTGCATAGAAAGCGTAGAGGCGCGCGTCGATACCGAGCTGATCCGCAAGATAGTTGATCACAGCCGCGGGTGGCTGCTCGTCATCCCACAAGAGCCGTCCCGTTTGGCGGATTGTGCAGAGTTGCACCGCGAAGCCCAGCTTGTTCTGCGGTCGGCGGCGGAGCTCGCATTGCAAACGATCTACCGGGTCCAGTGTAAAGTGACGGATTAGGCCATCCTCGTTCGTCGCTATACCCAGGAGTATCGCCGCTTCCTTGGAGCTGATAAGCTTTCTTCTACCCACTCGCGTTCTCCCTTGGCACACACCGACTTCAAGGGGAAATTGGTCGCCATCAGCCGAATGCTTTCAACCGGTCGGCAGCTTCATCTACAGATCTATCACGCGCGTTCGTGCTTCGTTCGGTCTTAGCGTGTCTGCGGGAACAGTTCTTGTTCCGACCCCACAAAGAACCTGTCGCGGTTTGCGGCGCGGCGCCTGTTCGAACGGCTGCAACAGCTTGAGGCGGTGCGCGAGCTCTCCGGCCGATCCTCGTTCCGGATTTTTGGGCTGTAGCGATGGGCGAAGCGTCCGCCCGTCGCAAGCCGAACGAACAGCCTGTGCTGCTCGACACGGAACTGGACCACCTGCCGCCGGAGCTGCGCTGGCGCGAATGGATGGGCCGCGTCGAAGCTGTAATCTTTGCCGCCAGCGAACCGGTGACACGTAGTGTGCTGGCGCGGGTGTGGGAAAAAACTGCAATCTCGAGCTGATCATTGATGACATCCGCACCGAGCTCGCCGCCCGCCCTTACGAACTGGTCGCGGTCGCCGGCGGCTGGCAGCACCGAACCAAGAAAATTTTTGGCGACGCCATCCGCTCCGCCTTCGGCACGGCGGCGGGCGAGGGGGCAAAAGAACTGTCGCAGTCCGAAGCGCTGGTCTTGATGTGCATTGCCTATTTCCAGCCGATCACGCGTGGCGAGCTGTCGAGCTTTTTCGGCAAGGAGGTGTCGCGCGACCTGATCGGCGTGTTGCGCGCGCAGGAGCTGATCGCGTCGGGTCCACGCTCGCCGCAGCCCGGCGCGCCCTACACCTATGTGACAACCAAAACCTTCCTATCGCAGTTCGGGCTTGACACGCTGCGCCAGCTGCCGGATTTCGAGGCGCTCGAGGACGCAGGGCTGCTGTCGAAAGAAAAGCTGCTGGCGGGAGATATTCCGACCGGATCGGGGAGCGGGGAGAGCGACGGGGAAGAGGAAGCGCCAAGGACAGAGGTCGTTGAAGATGAAATGCCTCCAGCGGTCGTCTCTGGATCTCGTCCTCGGCGATAGGTCCCGATCTACCACCAAGATGATTGATCTTGCGGCAGGCGAAACACAGCGATGACGTTTGATCTGACAAAATTGGGCTGGAAAGCCTTTCAGGATCTCGCCACTGCAGTCGCGGCGGAGACTCTGAAACGCCCGGTGCAGACCTTCCTCGGGTCGAACGATGGAGGTCGAGACGGAGCGTTTCTTGGGACTTGGGCCGGTGACGACGGTCGGCCGATCAAGTCGACACTCCAGTGCAAGTACACGGGGAAGCCGGGCGCCAACCTGACGTTGGCCAACCTCAAGAGCGAGCTGGCGAAGGCAGTGCTGCTGGCTCAGAACGGGCTCGCTGAGGATTACGTGATCCTTACCAATGCAGGCGTCTCGGGTGAGGCGGACAGGGATATTTGCGCAGCCTTCAGGGCGGCTGGCGTCAAGCGGTGCCAGGTGTTTGGCGGTTCGTGGATCCAGCAACAGCTCGACCAGAGTGCCCGTCTGCGCATGCTGGTGCCCCGCATCTACGGGATCGGCGACCTCTCGCACATCATCACCGACAATGCCTACAAGCAGGCCAAGGCGATCCTCGAAAATATGGGATCCGATCTCAGCTGCTTCGTGCCGACCGACGCCTATCGACAGGCGATCAAGGCGCTCCAAGAGCATCGCTTCGTAATCTTGCTGGGTGATCCGGCCTCGGGAAAGTCGACGATCGCGGCGATCCTGGCGCTGGGCGCACTCGACGACGGCTGTATCGGCGCCGTGAAGATCAACGCGCCAGACCAGTTGCACTTTTGGCATCCTGGAGAGCAACAGTTGCTATGGGTTGACGACGCCTTCGGGTCCAATCATTTCGACATAGACCGGATGAGCCGGTGGAATGCCGAACTTGGCACGATGCGTGCGGCGATCGAGGGCGGCGCTCGCATCATTTTTACATCCCGCAACTACATCTGGGGAGCGGCCCGACCTCACCTAAAGCAGAGCGCGTTCCCCTTGTTCAAGGAGAGCCAGGTCGTCGTGAATGTCCAAGAGCTGACTGATAATGAGCGCGCGCAGATGCTTTATAATCATGTCCGCCGGGTCCAGCCCCAGGCAATGCGCCAGCGGCTGAAGCCGTTTATGCCCGCTGTCGCTGCCAACAAAGCATTTCTGCCAGAAACCGCACGACGGCTCGGGGATCCGCTGTTCACCAGCAAGCTGAAGCTGAGCGCGGGCCGGATGAAGGAGCTTGTCGAGCAGCCGCTCGAGTTTCTGACCGAAGTGCTCGAACAGCTCGATGCGCCATCGCTTGGCGCGATCGCAATGATTTTCCTCAATTCTGAAAGCGGCGTGCCGTCGCCGATCGGGCAGCACCCGGCGCTCGAAATGGTCACGCGGCTCTTGGGCTTGCAGCCGGCAGCTGTCGCCATGGCAATGGAGCATTTGAATGACAGCCTCACGCGGCGCCTTTCTGCTGAGGACGGTGATCGATGGGTGTTCCGACATCCGACCGTGACTGATGCATTCGCCGAGATAGTTGCCCGCTCCCCCGAACTGATCGAGCTTTATGTGCATGGCGCCAAGGTCAATCGGCTAATGCGCGAGGTGGTATGCGCACCGTTGACTGCTGAACACGCCCATGTCCGCGTCCCGGCCTCGCTGTTTGCAGTGCTCATAGAGCGATTTCAGGATCATCCGCTCGACGAGAGTTTCAAATCATTCCTCGGAGCCCGTGCCGGTGACGGCTTTCTCGGCAAGATCGTCGCTGCGCGGCCAGACATTCTCGAATGGGCGGCAACGGCGAACACCAGCTACCTTTCGTTCGGCAGTCTGCTTCTCCTGGCGGCCCTCAACTCTTACGGTCTCCTGCCGGAAGCAGCCCGCGAAAGGATCGTCGAGCGCATGGACGATGACACGATCACCTGGATGCGGACCGATGTGTTTGCGAACAAAATGTACCAGCAGATATTCACTCACGACGAGTTTGACGATCTTGCTGCGCGCTTCCGCAAAAACTGGCTGAATGATTTCGGTAACCTGTTGGATCATCTGCGCGGGAGTTTCTCCTCGGACAACGAGCTCAGCCTATATACGGACTTCAAAGACAGCATGGAAAAGGCCGAAACTTTCTTTTTCCCGGATGGGCGGACGGAGCCGCTCGAGACCTTCTATGCCGACATCAGCGCCCATATCAGCACGCTCGAGGAGGACAGGCTCTCTCCCGAGCCTTCCGAATGGTCAGCGCAGGCGGCTACGTCGGCAAGTATCTCCGTGACCTCGGCTGCTGCAGACAGCGGTACGATCTTCGACGATGTCGATGATTAGCAGGCAGAGCCGACCCCCTTTGCTTGAATGGCTGCTTTGGTGCCGAGGAGACAGGCGCCTGTTGCGCGCTGCCTGCGGCAAGATGCCAGGAGGCACGTGCCTCAGCCCGGCTTAGCCGCACGCGCGGGACGCCCGTCTTGACAAAGGACTCGAACGGCGCACACCCAAGATCTCAAAGGAGCAGACGACGAAGCTCCAGGACCAAGCTGGTGAGATCGCCCGCGTAGCTCGCAACCATCGCCGGCAAAAATGTTTCTCTTCTGACGCGACTGAAATCCATGGGATGTCCCGCGCGCTCGCCGAGCATCGCCATGAATGTCAGTTGCGAACGGCCATTGCCTTCCCGGAAAGGATGGATCGCATTCAGTTCGCCCAGGAAATGGGCCGCCTGGGCCACGAAAGCCTCAGCGGTCTCCGCTCCGATCACCGACGGAAGCGCATTGAAAAGCCGCTTCATCTCGCCGTCGATATACTCCGGAAAGCAGAACGGATTGCCAGCCTTCGCAGTTCGCACCGTGCGGTACTTGCCAGCCCAGCTGTAGACATCCTGGAACAGGTGGTAATGGACGCGGCGGTAGTGGCTCGGGTCATAAAGACCGCGCGGTAGCGGTTCGCCAGCGCGCAGCGTTGTCATTTCAAGCTCAAAGGCCTCGAGCAATGCGGGATCGCGCAAGCCAAGCTTGTTCTTTAGGGTCGTGGTACCTTTATAGGCATAGGGATCGTCGAAGGCGTCATAACCGACCGACATCACCCGCGTGACTTGGCGTCCAGATAAGCGCGGATGATCTCGGCCCGCTGATCGTCAGGCGAAAGCTTGCGCTTCTTTAAATCCGCGAGACGCTTACGGCTGGCTGCGCTCAAGTTGATACCTTCCACAGCTGTGATCGCCGCGAATGTGCGCTGTCCGAGGATATGACTTGGCGCGCTAGGCGTCAGGCCCTTGGTGGATTTCTTCATGCTTCCTCTGTCATCGAGGGCGACACTGACCAACTAGCGGTCGAGCAGCTTACGCGCCTGTGAAATGCGGTCCTTGAGCCCGGCCTGAAAGCTTGGGTCACGTCTGCGGGTCTCAATATGAGTGGTTATCGCCGCCCGAATAATATCGGACACGGGCCGATTTTCAACGCTGGCGACCATCTCCAGGGCCTGAGCCTGCTCTTCGGAGAGGCGAACAGTCATCGCTTTAGCTTGTTTCATGGCGCTGTTTTGCACCAAAACAAGTCTCTTGTCAACCACCATGGTATCGTGGTATCACGGTATCAAATCACGGAGGTGACGATGAGTGAAATTCAGAATGACGAGCACGGCCGCCCTGACCGTCCCAAGATGTTCGAGATCAAGATAGATCGCATGAACTACAAGGTCTCCGAGGCGGTTCTGACCGGAGCGCAGTTGCGGCAGTTGCCTGAGCCCAACATTGGGCCGGATCGCGATCTCTTCGAGGTTGTGCCTGGCGGATCCGACGTAAAGATCGAGGCTGACGCGAAGGTCGAGATGCGCAATGGTCTGCGCTTTTTCACGGCGCCGGCGCAGATCAATCCTGGCCGTGGATGAGGGAAGGCGATTTCGCGGTTTTGACCTCGACATTGGAAAGTGTCGACAAGCAGTCAATAGCGAAACAAGCCAGCCTGACGCGCCTGCATATGAGCATTGCCCATGAGAATGACCTGATTGCAACCCTTTCGCAGGCCGCTGCAATGCGCCAAGAGTCTGTGGCTAGGGAGGTCGATAGCAAGATCAATCTTTATGATGCCCAAGCGGAGCTGGAGAAATCTCAGTCACAACTGGCTTCCGACACCGGTCAGCTGGCCGAGACGCAGGCGGAACTCGACCAAACGTTCAGCGACAAGCGCAAGGCGGTGGAACAATTCCTAGCCGATTATGCCGGCAAACTGGCCGATGCAGAAAAGCACGGCGATGATGAGACCCAGGCCGTGAACAAAGCCGAAGCACATTTGGCGCACGCAAAGCTTACTGCGCCAGTCGAGGGCGTCGTTCAGGATCTCGCCGCCACCACAATCGGCCAAGTCTTTACCACTGGCCAGCAGATCATGACCATTGCCCCCGCGAAACCTCGCCTCCAGGTGGAGGCTCTGGTTCCCAACACCGACATCGGATTCCTGAAACTTGGCCAGGGCGCTGTCATCAAGGTTGATGCATTCCCGTTTACCCGCTTCGGCACCGTGCGCGGTCATATTGTCCGGATCGCAGCGGGAGCCGTTGAAGAACAGGAAGCCAAGCGCCAGTTGGCCGACGCAGTCGCGGCCGCCAATGAGGCCACAGCTTCCGGCAGCGTGTCGCCCGGAGCGGCCCCAAACTTTGTGTTCCCCATCACCATAGCACTCGATCAGAACAGCATTGCCGTCGATGGCGCCGACATCCCGCTCGCCTCCGGTATGAGCGTGGTTGCCGAAATTCGCACCGGCAAGCGCCGCATCATCGATTACTTGGTCTCGCCTTTGGCTAAAATTTCCAGCGAGGCGTTCAAGGAGAGATGATGGCGCGCGGCGCAAGCGTCTCCAACACCGTGCAAATGCCAAACACCAGGTCCAGTCATCCGATAAACGCGAGCCTGCGAAAATACTGACAGTACGTTCTGCAGTAATCCCTCAACATCAGCCGGAAAGTGCTATTCCCATGAGGTCTAACAAATTTGCTGTTCTCCTGCCCTTGGCTAGCCTTCTAAATCTCAGCATTGTACCTCTTGCGAATGCGGACCCGTGTCCGTGGCGATTGCGTTTCTATTTCGGGCAAGACAGTACCGGCAGTGCAATGGCCCATAGCGGCCAAAAATGCGCATTCCCCGTCTACGCCCATGGCACCAGCAGCAACTCAAGCCTCAAAATCATTTCCGCTCCTCAACACGGCGTCGCTGCCGCCATGAGCCGATCAAGCTTCACTTATCAATCCCAAAGCGGTTACAAGGGTGCCGACACCTTTGTTTTCGTCGTTACAGGCAAAAGCGCCGAACGCTCAGGTACCTCGAAAATCACCATGAACATCAAAGTTGACTGAGCAGTGGCCGGTTTGGTCCTTGATTGCGCCGTCACGTGATTCATGCGCGTCTTTGCTTGGCCCGCTCGTTTTGACTCAACTCTTCCAGAACATGGCTTCCAGATCAGCTATCCTGCCAAGGTTGCACCCAGTCGCTTGGAAATCGAAACAATCCAGGCTCGTAGCTCCGGACCAAATGGCTTCTCCAGCATCGCGCGGTCCCAGGCGAGGAAATAGGCCTCCGGCAGCCTGATGCGCTTGTCGAACGGGGCGACGAGCCTGCCCGAGGCGATGTCGTCGGCAGCCATCGACAGTTGCGCCAGCACGAAGCCCCTGCCGTTGGCCGCGGCATCGATCGCCGCGCTCGACAGGGAAAAGGCGACTTCGCCCGATGTCCTGCGGTAGACTGCGCCGATACTTGCCGCCCATTCCGCCCATGACGGCGGTGAGCGATGGTCGCGGGCCCATTCGATGCTGAGAAGCGGCAGATCGAGAATGTCGGCGGGCTTGCGGACCGGATGTTTGGCCAGCAGCGAGGGCGAGCATGCCGGCACCACCCAATCGGTGAACAGCTCGGTGTAGTGCTCGAAATCACGATATTTGGCGCCGTAGGAAATGCGGAAGTCGACCTGTTCGGCGCCCAGCCGGGGTTCTGTCTCGGCGCCCACCAGCCGCACGGTGGCGCCGGGGTGACCGATCTGCCAATCCAGGAGCTGCGGACCAATCCATTTGCTGGCCAGCGATGGCAGGCAGGAGATTGTCAGCGTGTCTGCCGATCGCGCCCGTTCGATGACGTCTTGGGCTTCGCGAATTTGATCGAACCCGAGGGAAACCGCCGCGTGATAGACACGCCCCAGAGCTGTAAGGGCGACGCTCCTGCCGCGCCGTTCCAATAGCCTGGCCTCCAGGGCACCTTCCGCCTTGCGGATCTGCTGGCTGACCGCGCCGACAGAGACGCCGAGCTCGGTCGCGGCGGCCGTCATACTGCCACGCCTGCCGAAGGCCTCGAAGGCCTGTATCGCACGCAGGGGGGGCGGTTTCTTCACCGGGGCGACGATCCTGGAGTCAGCTTGATTTAGTTTTTCTAAAATAGAACGCAGATGCAAGCCCTATGTCATCCCATGCCCGCAAGATATTCGTTTGGGCGTTCACAAGCTGGGGAGGACGCCATGTTTCTTCGAAACTGCTGGTACGTTGCGGCATGGGACCATGAGGTCGCCGACCGGCTGGTGCCGACCCGGATCCTTGGCGAGGACATTGTTCTCTACCGGCGCACCGATGGTGTGGTGGCGGCGCTTGAGGATGCGTGTCCGCATCGCAAGCTGCCGCTGTCCATGGGCCGCATCAAGGGCGACACGGTCGAATGCGGCTACCACGGTCTGACCTTTGACAGCACGGGAACCTGCACGCGAGTGCCGGGCGCGGAAAAGATACCGCATGTCGCATGCGTCCGGTCCTATCCGATCGCGGAGCGCTACGGGCTGCTCTGGGTCTGGATGGGCGAGGCGGCAAAGGCCGATCCCGCGCGGATTTTCGCGGTCGACCACTGGGGCGATCCGGCATGGGGTGTCAATCGCGGCGAGTCGATGGCGCTGGATTGCAACTATCTCTACATGACCGACAACCTGCTCGATCCATCACATGTGTCGTGGGTCCATCAATCTTCCTTCGGCGGTGTCCAGGCCATGGAAGATGCGGCGCTCGAAACCACCGTCGGCGAGGACGGCGTGACCGTATGGCGCTGGGTGATCGATGCCGCGCCGGCGCCCTTCTATGCGCCCTTCCTCAAATTCTCCGGCAATTGCGACCGCAAGCAGCACTACGAAGTGCGTTACCCCTCCAACGCGATCATCAAAGCGATTTTCGTGCCGGCCCGCACCGGGGGCGAGGGCAAGCCGCTGCACGAGGACGTGTTCCTCATGGACAGCTACAACTTCATGACGCCGGTCGATGAGAACCAGACGAAATATTACTGGTTCCAGATGCGCAATTTCGCTCCCGACGATCTGGAGGTGTCGCGCCAGTTCGCCACCTCCGTGCGCGGCGCTTTCGACGAGGACCGCACCGTGCTCAACGCGGTGCACAAGGGTATGGCCAAGAAGCGCACGCCCAATCTTGATCTCAAGATCGATGTCGGGCCGCTGCGTTTTCGCCGCAACCTGGCCAAGCTGATCGCCAGCGAAAGCCAGCAATTGGCGGCCGCCGAATGAACGTATTCACCGCTCGCGACACCATCGCAAGAAGCGGATTTCGCGACCTGAGGGTGGTTGCGAAGGTGCGCGAAAGCGCCATCATCACGTCGTTCCACATGGAGCCGGTCAATCCATGGGATTGGCGCGATTTCGAGCCGGGCCAGTTCCTGGTGTTCAAGATACCCGTGCCGCAGGCGGCGGGTGAAAATGGATATGTGCTGCGCAACTACAGCGTCTCCTGTTCTCCAGCCAGCAAGGGTCGCTACCGGATCAGCGTGAAACGGGAAGCAGCAGCAACGCCTGGCCTGCCTGACGGGATAAGCTCTTGCTATCTGCATGACCGGATCGACGTCGGCCACATACTCCAGGCTGAAGGGCCGCGCGGCGACTTCGTGCTCGACAATGCGAGCAGCCGTGCGGTCGTGCTGCTCAGCGGCGGCGTCGGGCTGACGCCGATGGTGTCGATGCTGCATGCGCTGGCTTCGATGCCGGACCGTCGTGCCCTCTTCGTTCACGCTTGCGAGAATGGCGATGTGCACGCCTTGCGCGACGAGGTGAACGGCCTTGTCGCGACACGGCCAGGCCTGGCCGCGCACTACTGCTACCGATCCCCGTCCGCACGCGACAAGGCCGAGCAACACTTCCACAGCGAAGGTATGATTTCGCGGACCGTGCTGCAGCGCCTGTTGCCGATAGACGATTACGATTTCTACCTCTGTGGTCCGCCGCCATTCATGCAGGCGATCTACGCCATGCTGCGCGAGCTTGGCGTGCCGAAGCACCGCATCGCCCACGAATTCTTCGGCCCGGCGACGGTGCTTGAGCCTGATGCCGTGCGACCCCCTGCGGTTCTTGCGCAGCCGGCAAGGATCGCGCCGACAGGCGAGACGACAACCGTGGAGTTCCGAAAATCGGGACTCAAGGCCATCTGGGATGGCTCCGCCGCATCGCTGCTCGACTTTGCCGAGGATCAGGGTCTGGAACCGGAGTTCAGCTGCCGGTCCGGTATCTGCGGCACATGCAAGTCGCGCCTGGTTTCGGGTGACGTCGTCTATTTCGAAGAACCGCTGGACGAGCTGCGAGCAGGCGAAGTGCTGCTGTGTTGCTCCAGGCCCAGCGGATCAGTCGTCCTGGATATTTGACAGGATCGTGGTGCCGCTTGGGCGGAAGAACGGAAGTCGAGATTTGGAACAGTCGGTCAAACCAGCGTCGAGCCTGCCGCTCAATCCGCATATCGCCGCGTTGCCGCCCTACAATGCCGGCATGAACATCGCGATGGCGCGGGCGCTGAGTGGCCGCCACGAAATTGCCCGGCTGGCCAGCAATGAGAACCCGGACGGCTGCTCTCCCGCCGTCATGGCCGCATTGGCCTCCTCGTCCTTCGAACCTTGGCGCTACGCCGATCCGGCCTGCACGGCGCTGCGGGGAGTGCTCGGCGAAAGACTGGCGCTTGATCCCGACCTGATCGTTGCCGGCAACGGCTCCGAGGAGATGATCGCCGCTATCTCGCGCGCCGTCCTGGTGCCGGGGGCCTCGGTGGTCACGACGGTGCCGAGCTTCGGCCTGCATGAGATAGAGCCGTTGGCGGTAGGGGCCGATGTCGTCAAGATTGCGATGACACCCGAAATGGGCTTCGACCTTGCCGCGCTGGAAACGGCGATCGCTGCCGGCCCGCGGATCGTTTTCATATCCTCGCCATGGAATCCGGTCGGGCAGGGTCTGGACCATTCCAGCCTGCAACGGCTGATCGGCGCTGTGCAGCCAGGCACGCTTCTTGTCCTCGACGAGGCCTATTTCGAGTTTGCCGATGCCGGTGCGCCGGACGGCATCGAGGTCCTGCGCGATAGCGGCATCGATCATGTGGTGCTGCGAACGTTTTCGAAGGCCTATGGGCTGGCGGGGTTGCGCGTTGGCTATGCCGTCTGTTCGAGCCCCGAACTGGCGCGAGTGATCGCCGCTGCCAAGACGCCGTTCAACGTCAATGCGGCGGCGCAGACCGCAGCCATAGCCGCACTCGCCGACCAAAGCTGGATGAAGGCCTCGGCGGGCCGCGTCAGGGCCGAGCGCTCGCGCACAGCCGCCGCGCTTGCCGACCTAGGTTTCCGGGTTGCGCCGTCGCAGACAAACTTCCTGTTCTTCGACTGCAAGGGCGATAGTTCGAGCCTTGCCGCCGGTCTCCTGAAGCAGGGGATCATCGTCAAGGCGTGGCGCGAAGCCGGCTACGAGCACTATTTGCGCGCCACCATCGGGCTACCGGCTGACAACGACCGGCTGATCGCAGCCCTCCAGGAATTGGTGGCGAGATGAGCGGCCTCGCGTCTCCAAGGCAAACGAACTCGACCGACCAGGCGGTGCCGCTGTCGGTTGTCGACGCGATCCGCGATGTCGTCGGTGCGGCGAATGTGCGTACCGGGGAGGATGCCGTGGCGATCGACCTTGGCTCGAATGGTGCGGATTGTGGCGCCGGCATCGTCGTTGCGCCTTTATCGACCGGTGAAGTTGCGGCGGTGGTGCGCATCTGCCACCAGAGCGAGATCCCGATCGTGCCGCAAGGTGGAAAGACCGGCCTGGTCGGCGGCAGCGTTTCGCGGCCAGGCGAGATCGTCCTTTCGATGATGCGCATGAACCGCGTCGAGCGGCTTGATCCTGTCGAACGCGTGGCCGTCGTCGGCGCCGGCGTTACTCTCGAAGCGCTGCAAGCGGCGGCGCGCGAACACCGGCTGGAGCCGGGCATCGATCTCGCCGCGCGCGGCTCGGCGACAATCGGCGGCATGGTGTCCACCAATGCCGGCGGCGTGATGGCTTTTCGCAACGGCGTCATGCGCCACCGCGTGCTTGGCCTCGAGGCCGTGCTGGCCGACGGATCGGTCTATTCCGATCTGACCCGGGTGGTGAAGAATACCGCCGGCTATGATCTGAAACATCTCTTCATCGGTGCCGAGGGCACGCTCGGCATCGTCACCCGCGTGGTCGTCAAGCTCGACCCGTCGCCGCGAGCCACCACCACCGCGCTTTTCGGGCTGCCATCGGTCGAGGCCGCTCTGCGGACCATTCGCCTCGCGCTTGAATCGGATGATGGGCATCTGCGCGCGGCGGAGGCGATGTGGACCTCGTATTTCAACCTGGCCGCCGCCGCGCATGAATGGTCCGAACCAGGCGTGCCGCTCGACCAGCCGCTGTACTTGCTGCTGTCGCTTGGGGGCGCGCGTGAAGAGGCGCTTCGCGAGGATTTCGAGCGGATTTATTCGGAACTAATGGAGCGCTATCCCGACGCGACCGGCATCATCGCCGGCTCGCGTCGGCAAGAGGACGATTTGTGGCGGCTGCGCGAGGATACCAGCGTGCTCTACCGTGCCCATCCCCATGCGCCTTCGTTCGACGTGTCGGTGCCTCTGTCGGAAATTCCGGCCTACCTCGACAGGATTCTGCCTGGGCTCGCTGCGATCGAACCGGATCTCGCGCCCTATGTCTTCGGACATCTGGCCGACGGGAATCTGCACATCATCTTGAACCGAAACGGCCCGCTTGGCCTTGACATGGCAGAGGCTGTCGAGGGCGTCCTGTATCAACAGCTGCGGGAAATTGGCGGTTCCTTTTCCGCCGAGCACGGTGTTGGGTCGAAACGCATCCATTCGCTGCTGGCGACTGCGGACCCGACGAAGCTCGCCGTGATGGAGCGGGTGAAACGAGTGCTGGACGATCAGTCGGTCATGAACCCCGATAAGGTGCTTCCCTGCGACGCCTGGTTCGTCCGGTCCTCCAGGCCGTCTCATTCCGGCAGCGAGCGCCGATTGCCCTTCAAGAACGTGAGCGACCTCACCGATGAGTAACCCCATGCCGGAACCACAGGGAATGAACGGATTGACCGCCAGCCGTCCAGTGGGATCGACGATGCTCCATGACGAGCCGGCCGCGGCCTATGCCTCTGATTTCGGCGCCTTGCGCCAAGAATTTCGCCGAGCGGCCGAGCGGGCGGGCGCGGAACTGTCTGAATATATTCATCCGCTGAACGGGCCTGATGGCGGGACGCTGGCGACGGATGTGGCACTGCTTGGCCGTCGCGATGCGCGCAAGCTGATCGTGCTCATTTCTGGCACGCATGGTGTCGAGGGACCGTTCGGCTCGACCTGCCAGACCGCCTGGCTCGGCCAGAAGAACCGGCGGCGCTTGCCCGATGACACGGCAATCCTAGCCATTCACCTCATCAATCCGTGGGGCACGGCGTGGTCGCGGCGTGTCAACGAAGACAATGTCGACCTCAACCGCAACTTCATAGACTGGTCTTCGAGTATGCCGGTCAACAACGGCTATGCCGGCCTGCACGACGCCGTGGCATACCGCGAATGGGAGGGGCCGGACCGCGTAGCGGCCGACGAGAAGCTGGCCATAGCGCGCAGGAGGCTTGGACATGCCGGGCTGGCGGCGATCGTCGAGGCCGGCCAATATGAGTTCGCCGACGGGATGTTCTATGGTGGCGGCGGCCCGGTCTGGTCGAACAGGACGCTGAACGAAATCCTGAAGACCTTTGCCCGCGAGGCGCGTCAAGTCATCGTCTTTGATCTGCATACGGGGGCAGGGCCCTACGGCTATCCGGCGCTGCTTTCGGTGGCGAGTTCCGAGCATGAGGGTCTTGCCTGGGGCAAATCCATTTTCGGGCCGGCGCTGTCGACCGTGCTGACCGGCCTGGGCGCCAAGACAGGCACCGGCATCGCCGCGACGGCGACCGGCTATGTCTCCGACGCCGTCCGCAAGGCAATGCCGAACGCGCGCGTGCTGCCGCTTGTCGTCGAATGCGGCACGCTGGACGGCCCGGCGGTCATGGAAGCGGTGCAGGCCGACAACTGGCTGCATTTGTTCGGTAAGCTCGATTCGCCGCTCGGCACGCGGATCCGGGACACGCTGCGCTCGGCCTTCATTCCGGACGATCCGGATTGGCAGCGCACCTGCCTGTCGAGCAGTCTGCGTTATTTCGACCGTGCACTGACAGACCTGCGGACCGTGGCGTTGGACGAGACCACCGGGAGCGAACGGGTACCGCCAACGGCTCGCGCCGTTGTGGCCGATCCGGTGCCCGCTGACGAAGCGAAGACCACGACGCCGGCCGTGCAGATCGACGAGCTTCACAAGAGCTTCGGCTCGCTTCTGGTGCTGAAGGGCGTCAATCTCACCGCTCACGCCGGCGAAGTCATTTCCATGATCGGCTCGTCAGGCTCGGGCAAGAGCACGTTCCTGCGCTGCATCAACCTTCTGGAACAGCCGGACGGCGGCAAGGTCGCCATCGACGGCGAACTCATCAAGATGAAGCCCCTGTCCAACGGCCGTCTTGGGCCGGCCGACATGGCGCAGGTCGAGCGGATCCGCGCCCGCGTCGGCATGGTGTTCCAGAACTTCAATCTGTGGCCGCACATGACGGTGGTGGAGAACATCGTCGAGGCGCCCCGGCATGTGCTGAAAGAACCGCGCGAGAAGGCCATCGAACACGCGCACGCGCTGCTGAAGAAGGTCGGGCTCGCCGACAAGCACGCCCATTATCCCGGCCAGTTGTCCGGCGGCCAGCAGCAACGGGCGGC
Organism: Mesorhizobium sp. ESP7-2; assembly: GCF_020164715.1. NCBI lineage: Bacteria > Pseudomonadati > Pseudomonadota > Alphaproteobacteria > Hyphomicrobiales > Phyllobacteriaceae > Mesorhizobium > Mesorhizobium sp. ESP7-2. The sequence goes on along the minus strand of NZ_JAIUGQ010000038.1, from coordinate 31,802 downwards.
GATTGCCCGCACACTGGCGATGCGGCCAAAGGTCATCCTCTTCGACGAGCCGACATCAGCGCTCGATCCCGAGCTGGTCGGCGAGGTGCTGCGGGTGATCCGTCAATTGGCGGAAGAAGGCAACACCATGATCCTCGTGACGCATGAGATGCAGTTCGCGCGCGAGGTCTCCCACAAGGTCCTGTTTCTCCACCAGGGAAAGGTGGAGGAAGAGGGTGCGCCCGCGGAGCTGTTTGGCAGCCCGCGCTCGGAGCGTCTGCGCCAATTCCTGGCACGGACACTATGAGGCAAGCCCGCGTCCTCGAAGCGTCCGGTTCGTGCCGGACAACGGTAGTGAAGATCAACAACCAGGGGAACTGACATGAAACTGAAAGTCTTGACGCTGCTCGCATGTCTGGCGGTAAGCATGGGCAGCGCATTGGCCGCCGAAGGCGAACTGTCCATCGGCACGGAAGGCGCCTACCCGCCATGGAGCATGTCCGACGCCAATGGCAACGTCACCGGTTTCGACGCCGATGTCGGCGCCTTGCTGTGCACCAAACTCGCGGTGACGTGCCATTTCGTCGTGCAGGCGTTCGACGGTTTGATCCCGGCGCTGAAGGCCAAGCGCTTCGACGTCATCATCTCGGGCATGTCGATCACCGCCGACCGCAAGAAGGAGATCAATTTCAGCGTCGGCTATGCCGAACTGGCTAACATGTTCGTCGCCGCCAAAGGCTCTGATCTGGCCGCCATCACCGATGTCGACACGCTGCTGAAATCGCTCGACGGCAAGAAGGTCGGCGTGCAGGCCGGCACGACCCACGCGCATTTCCTCGAGAAGCGTGCGCCGAATGCCGACCTGAAAACCTACGACACGCTCGACCAGATGCAGATCGACCTGGCGAGCGGCCGCATCGACACGGCTTTCGCCGATCAGTCCGCCTTGCAGGATTTTCTGGACAAGCCGGATGGCAAGAACTTCCAGCTGGTCGGCGTCGAGATCAAGAGCACGTTCGACCCGACGCTTGGCGAAGGCATCGGCGTCGGCATCGCGCAGGACAACACCGAACTCAAGGCAAAGATCGACAAGGCGCTGTGCGAACTGATCGCCGACGGCTCGGTCGGCAAGGCGAGCCAGAAATGGTTCAAGACGGACATTTCCCGGCCCTGCAAATAGCGCCTTGAAATTCTCGCATGCGCCCGGACAGCCGGGCGCATGCGTCTCATTGGCACGACAGACTAGGGCAACTCAGATGGAATTCGGTCTCTGGCAGGTTTGGGAAGCGGGTTGGGTGACCGCCATCCTGCGTGGCGCGTCGATCACAATCCTTGTGGGTTCAGTCAGCATGGCAGCCGGTCTGGTGATCGGCATTGTCTGCGGGCTGATCAAATGGGCCCGGATATTTCCGCTTTCGCTGCTCGTTGATGCCTATACCTCGCTGGTGCGCGGCGTGCCCGAACTGCTCATTATCTACCTGCTGTTTTTCAGCTCGGTTGAATTCGTGACCAAGGTCGTGACTGCGTTCGGCTATGCCGGCGTCGCGGAGAGCGGCTATGCATTCGTCATCGCGGTCATCGCCATCGGCGCGATCTCCGGCGCCTATTCAACCGAGGTCGTACGCGGGGCTCTGGGCGCGATCCCGGACGGGCATATCGAGGCCGCTCGCGCGCTAGGCCTGTCGGGCGCCCGGATCTTTCGCCGCATCATCGCCCCGCAGATGCTGCGCATCGCGGTTCCCGGCATCAACAATGTCTGGCAGACGACGATCAAGGACACCGCGTTGGTTTCCGTGGTCGGCCTTCAAGAGTTGATGCGCATTTCCTTCATCGGCGCCAACTCCACCCGCCACCCGTTCATCTTCTACCTTATTGCGGCGGTGGTTTATCTCGCCATCACGCTTGTAAGCCAGGCCGGCTTCGACGGGATCGAACGCCTGCTCAGGCTACGGACGAGAAAAGCAGTATGATAGACCTCATCCAGCTTGCAGTTCCCGTTCTGCTTAGGGGCCTATGGGTCACAGCCACGCTGACTTTCGTTTCGGTGCTGATCGGCTTCAATCTCGGTCTCGGATTGGCGCTCATGCGGCTGTCGTCGAACTGGCTCCTGTCGGGCTTCGCGAAATATTACAGTACCGTCTTTCGCGGGACTCCGCTGCTGGTGCAGATTTTCCTGTTCTACTACGGGCTTGGCCAGCTTTCCCTGATAAAGGACAACGCGGCTCTGTGGTGGGTGATCAGCGACGGATCGCGCTGCGCCGTCCTGGCGCTTGCGCTGAACACGGCTGCCTATACATCCGAAATTCTGCGTGGCGGATTGATGTCCGTTCCGGTCGGTCTCGTCGAGGCGGCTCAGGCGTGCGGCATGTCGCGAATGCTGCGTTTCCGGCGTATCGAGTTCCCGCTCGCCATCCGCCAGGCGCTTCCGGCCTATGGCAACGAGCTTATCTTGGTCGTCAAGGGCACCAGCCTTGCCTCGACGATCACGGTGCTCGAAATCACCGGCTACGCCAAGCGGCTGATGAGCCAGACCTTTGCGATCTTCGAGATTTTCGCCATTGCCGGAGTGCTCTACCTGGTGATCAATCTGCTGCTGATCGCGATTATCCGTTCCATAGAGCGTTTTCTAATGAGGCATGAAACCTCCTCTAGCCAGAAATCGACCGTACTCAAATCGATCTGACGTGGTTTCATGACGCGTCTGGTGCTGGTTCTTCGCGATGCGTCCGCAAGGCGATGGTCTTCGATCATCGTCAAATCCACCTCGCGCGGCAGAGGATTGGGTGCCAGCGTTGAACGATCCGGCACTCGTCAACGTCAAGCACCGCGACAGCTCTACTGTCTGGAAGACATGTGCCCTTCTATGAAAAATGGGGGTTCACGGCGGATCTGCCGGGCCGCCATGAGGAAATCCATTCTCGGGATTGCCTTTCGTCCACATCCGGGACGGCACGCCACCCGCGTGCCCGTTTTCTACGGTCCGGTGAAGTAGATCGCAGTCGCGAGCAGCGCGCTTTCAAGCCGAGGGACATTTTATGCGCCGTCTAAAATGGTCCACGTCGTGAGTTTCCATGGCGAAGGCGAGGTCGGCGACGGGATCGTCGGCGGTGTCGCCCATATGAATGATGCAGGCCCAATCTGATAAGGGTCCGCATTGATTTTATTGCGAAATCCGGGTCCGAGACGCTGCCATCAGAACGATCATCGCTCATATTTTTCAGGCAGTTAATCAGATTTGGTAGCGGGAGAGGGATACCTCCAATACAGTGCTATCACTGAATTCGATTGCTGAAGAACGTTCTTGACCGATATCTAAGAATGTCGCCTACCATCCGCGGTGCTCGGTTTTGATGATATGGCTGGCACAGCCGACGATTGCAGAGCGTGAACATCTCGATCCGGACATTTCACCGATTCGCAGGAATCGTGCTCGACGCGTTGGGCACGATAGCCGAGCGGATGGCGGGGCGACGCTCCAAAACTTCAGGGCTGCGACTACAGGTGAAACTGTCCCGCTAACTTTTCCTTTCCCCGTGACAGCTCATTCCGCTGGCGCGACCCGCAGCGATGGCATTCGGGCGCTTAGCCGGTCGAGATAGAGGTAAACGACCGGCGTGGTATAGAGCGTCAAAAGCTGAGAGACGACGAGCCCGCCGACTATCGCGACGCCGAGCGGCTGGCGGAGTTCCGCGCCGGTGCCGGTTTCGAGCGCCAGCGGCAAGGCGCCGAGCAGGGCGGCGAAGGTTGTCATCATGATCGGCCGGAAACGCTGCAGGCTGGCCTTGTGTATGGCCGCGCGGGACGAGAGCGCTTCCTGGCGTTCGGCCTGCAAGGCCATGTCGATCATCATGATGGCGTTCTTTTTGACGATACCGATCAAGAGAATGATGCCGATCAGCGAGATCACGTCGAACTCCATGCCGGTGGTGATGAGCGCGAGCAGCGCGCCGATGCCCGCCGAGGGTAGCGTCGACAGGATGGTGATCGGATGCACATAGCTCTCGTAGAGGATGCCGAGTACCACATAGATCGTGGCGAGCGCCGCGGCGATCAGCAAAAGCTCGTTCATCAAATTGGCGCGGTAGGCGAGCGCCGTGCCGGCCAGTGAGCCGTGGATCGACACCGGCATCTTCAGCTCGGCCATGGCGCGGTCGATCGCGGCCGAAGCGTCGCCAAGCGTGGCGCCGCCGGCAACGTTGAAGGAGATCGTCGTGGCGACGAAATGGCCCTGGTGGTTAACCGAAAGCGGCATCGTCGCAGGGCCGTAGGTGCTGAAGGCGGCCAAAGGCACCATCTTTTCGGCCGAGGTGCTGACGGCCGCCCCGCTCGACGCGCTGCCGTGGCCGGTGACGGCGATGGCGTTGGTCGCCTGGTTCCGCAGCGAGCCCGTCAGGCTGCCGGCCAGCGCGTTGGTCTGCTGCGCGCCGCTGGCCGCAGCACCCGAGGTGCTGACATAGATGCCGTTCAGCGCGCTCGGATCCTGCAAATAGCGCGGCGCCACTTCCATGACGACATGGTACTGGTTGCGGGCGTTGAAGATGGTCGACACCTGGCGCTGGCCGAAAGCATCGTAGAGCGTGGCGTCGATGCTGGCCGGGGTCAGGCCGAGGCGCGCAGCGCTCTCGCGGTCGACCGTGATGTTGGTCTCGAGCCCGGCCTCGTCGCGGTCGGAATTGACGTCGGTGAGCTCGGGCGCCTTCTTCAGGAGATCGACCAGCTTCGGCGTCCATTCGTCCAGGTCGGCGGTCGTGTCGGCCTGCAGCGTGTATTGATAGGTTGCGAGGCTCTGGCGGCCGCCGACCCTGATCTCCTGGCGCGGATTGAGGAAGAGCCGCGCGCCGGGCAATTGCCCGAGCTGCGCGCGCAACCGCGTCAGCACCACTTGCAGCGGCGCCCGTTCGCCCTTCGGCTTCAGCGCGACTTGGACGAAGCCGGAATTGGTCTGCCGACCGCCTATATAGCCGACCACATTCTCGACCGCCGGATCGTTCTTGAGAATCGCTTCCAGCTGTTCGAATTTCTGCCGCATCAGCTGGAAGGAAATGGCCTGATCGGCGCGCAGCCCACCCATCAGCTCGCCGGTGTCCTGCTGCGGAAAGAAGCCCTTCGGCACCACCGTATAGAGATAGACATTGAAGACGATGGCCGCGAAAAGCACCACCAGCATGATTTCCGAATTGTCGAGCGACCAGGCGAGCGAGCGGCCATAGAAGGCGCGGACGCGCTCGAAGACGCCTTCGCCGAAGCGCGCCAGGATAGAGCGCCTGGCCGACGGGCTCGCGGCCGGGCGCAGAAAATGCGCGCACATCATCGGCGTCACCGTCAGCGACAGCACCAGCGAAATGGCGATCGACAGCGACAGCGTCAGGGCGAATTCCTGGAACAGGCGGCCGAGTATGCCGCCCATCAACAGGATCGGCAGGAAGACGGCCACCAGCGAGGCGCTCATCGACAGCACCGTGAAGCCGACTTCCTTGGCGCCGGTCAGCGCCGCCTTGCCGCGCGGCATGCCGTCCTCGATATGGCGCGTGATGTTTTCCAGCACCACGATGGCATCGTCGACGACGAAGCCGGTGGCGATGGTCAGCGCCATCAGCGACAGATTGTCGAGCGTGAAGCCGAGCAGGTACATCGCCCCGAACGTGCCGAGGATCGAGAGGACCAGCGCGACGCTCGGGATCAATGCCGCCCGCCAGTCGCGCAGGAATGAGAACACCACGAGGATGACGAGCAGCACCGCCAACACCAGCGTCAGCTCGGTGTCGTGCAGCGAACCACGGATGGTGGTCGAGCCGTCTGTCGCGATGCTCAACCGCGCATCCGCCGGCACCGAGGCTTGCAGCGTAGGCAACAGCGCGCGTACCCGGTCGACGGTCTCTATGATGTTGGCATTGGGCTCGCGGTAGAGCACCAGAAGCACCGCCGGCTCGCCATTGGCGAGGCCGAGATTGCGCACGTCCTCGACGGAATCCTCGACATCGGCGATGTCGCGAAGCCTGACCGCGGCATTGTTGCGCCAGGCGATGACGAGGTCGCGAAAATCGGCGGCATGGCTCGCCTGGTCGTTGGTGTAGAGCTGGTAGCGCAGCGCGCCGTCTTCCTCGAAGCCCTTCGGGCTGCGTGCATTGGCGGAGGCAAGTGCGGCGCGCACGTCCTCCAGGCCGATGCCGTAGTGGAACAGCGCCCCGGGATTGAGCTCGACGCGCACGGCCGGCAGCGAGGAGCCGCCAAGGTCGACATTGCCGATGCCCTCGACCTGGGACAGGCGCTGCTGCAGCACGGTCGCGGCGGCATCGTAAAGCTGGCCGGGGGTGAGCGTGCGCGAGATCAGCGCCAGGATCATCACCGGCGAGTCGGCGGGATTGTATTTGCGATAGGTCGGGTTGCTGCGCAGGTCCGACGGCAGGTCGGCGCGCGCCGCGTTGATGGCGGCCTGGACGTCGCGCGCCGCGCCGTTGATGTCGCGGTCGAGGTCGAACTGCAGCACGATATTGGTCGAGCCGGTGCCCGAGCGCGAGGTCATCTCGGAGACGCCGGCGATCTGGCCGAGATGGCGTTCCAGGGGTGCCGCGACATCGGTCGCCATCGTGTCCGGGCTCGCGCCCGCCATCGAGGCCTGCACCGAGATAGTGGGGAAGTCGACCTTGGGCAAAGGCGCTACGGGCAAATTGAAATAGGCGATCAGGCCGGCCGCGGCCAGGCCGATCGCCAACAGCGTGGTGGCGACCGGCCGCGCGATGAACGGCGCCGAGAGGTTCACGGCGCGGACTCGCCGGCGGAGACTTCGGTGACACCGGAGCCGCGGCGCGTCAGCCGGTCGAAGGCGAGGTAGATGACCGGTGTGGTGAACAGCGTCAGCACCTGGCTGACGATCAGCCCGCCGACGATGGTGATGCCGAGCGGCTGGTGCAGCTCCGAGCCGGCCAGGCCACCGACCAGAAGCGGCAGAGCGCCGAACAGTGCGGCAAACGTCGTCATCAGGATCGGGCGGAGTCTCAGCAGGCACGCCTCGTAGATTGCCTCGCGAGGATCGAGCCCCTGCAGCCGCTCGGCCTGCAAGGCGAAGTCGATCATCATGATGGCGTTCTTCTTGACGATGCCGACGAGCAGCACGATGCCGATGATGCCGATGACATCGAGGTCATGGCCGGCAAGCATTAGCGCGACCAGCGCGCCGACGGTGGCCGAGGGGAGCGTCGACAGGATGGTCAGCGGGTGGATGAAGCTCTCATAGAGCACGCCGAGCACGACATAGACGGTGGCGACGGCCGCGAGCACCAGCAGCAGTTCGTTGGACAGCGAGCTCTGCAGCGCGAGTGCGGCACCCTGGAACCCGGTCGTCAGGCCGGCGGGCGGCTGCATGTCACGCTCGGCGGCGGTGATCGCCGCGGTGGCATCCCCGAGCGAGACGCCGGGCGCGAGGTTGAACGAGATCGTCGCGGCCGGAAACTGCGCGAGGTGGTTCACCAGAAGCGGCGCCTGTCGCACCTTGATGCTGGCGAGCGCCGAGAGCGGCACCTGGCCGGAGCCGGAGGACGGCAAATAGATCGAGCCCAGCGAGGCTGGCGTCTGGCCGACCGACGGATCGGCTTCGAGAATGACGCGGTACTCGTTCGACTGGGTGAAGATGGTCGAGATGATGCGCTGGCCGAAGGCGTCATAAAGCGCGTTGTCGACCGTTGCCGGCGTTATGCCGAAGCGCGCCGCCGTGGCGCGATCGATGGTGACGTCGACGGCAAGCCCGCTTTGCTGGTTGTCGCTCGCGATATCGGCAAGCTCCGGCAGCGCCGAGAGCCTGTCGGTGAGCTTGGTCGTCCATGCGGCGAGTTCGACCGGATCGGAATCCTGCAGCACATACTGGTATTGCGAGGCACTGATCGTGGAATCGACCGTCAGGTCCTGCACGGGCTGCATATGCAGCGCTATTCCCGTGACGCCGGCCGTCTCTTGCGTCAGCCGCCTGATGATGGCGCTGGCGTCCGCCTGGCGCTCGTCGCGCGGCTTCAAATTGATCAGCATGTGGCCGCTGTTGGCGGTCATGTTCTGGCCGTCGACGCCGATAAAGGATGACAGGCTGGCGATATCGGGATCCTTGAGGATTGTGTCGGCCAGAGCCTGCTGATGCGCGGCCATGTCGGCATAGGAGGCCGAGCCCGCGGCTTGCGTGATGGCCGAGATCGCGCCGGTATCCTGCACCGGGAAGAAGCCTTTCGGGATGGCGATGTAGAGGTAGACGGTAAGCGCCAGCGTCAGAACCGCCACCAGCAATGTCAGCGCCTGGCGGTCGAGCACCCAGCGGAGGGCGGCACCGTAGCCGTTCGCGACCGCATCGAAGGCGCCTTCGCTCCAGCGCACCAGCGCGCCTTGCCTGCGCTCCGCCGGCGGCTTCAACAGCCTGGCGCACAGCATCGGCACCAAGGTCAGCGAGACGACGGCAGAGATGACGATGGCGATGGCTAAAGTGATGGCGAATTCGTGGAACAGGCGGCCGACCACGTCGCCCATCAACAAAAGCGGGATCAGCACCGCGATCAACGAAACGGTGAGCGAGATGATGGTGAAGCCGATCTGGGCCGAACCTTCGAGCGCGGCGGTCACCGGATCGTCGCCATGCTCGATGAAGCGCGAGATGTTCTCGATCATGACGATGGCGTCGTCGATGACGAATCCGGAAGCGATCGTCAGCGCCATCAGCGACAGATTGTCGAGGCTGAAACCCCACAGATACATGACTGCGAAGGTGCCGACGAGGGACAGCGGCACCGATAGGCTCGGGATGATCGTCGCCGGGACATTGCGCAGGAACAGGAAGGTGACGAGCACGACCAGAAGCGCCGCCAGCCCCAGTTCGAACTCGACGTCGTGAACCGAAGCGCGGATCGTGGTGGTGCGATCGGTCAGCGGTTCGACTGTCAGCGCCGCCGGCAGGCCGGCGCGCAGTTGCGGCAGCAGCGCCTTCACGCCGTCGACGACACGGATGACATTGGCGCCCGGCTGGCGCTGGATGTTGAGGATGATCGCCGGCGTGCGGTTTTCCCAGGCGCCCAGCCTGGAATTCTCCGGCCCTTCGACGATGTCGGCCACCTCGCCCAACCGCACCGGCGCGCCGTTGCGATAGGCGATCACCATGTCGGCATAGGTCTTCGGATCGGCGACCTGATCGTTGGCGTTGATGGTGTAGGAGCGCGCCGGCCCGTCGAAGCTGCCCTTCGGCGTGTTGACGTTGAGCGTGCCGATGGTGGTGCGCAGATCGTCGATGTTCAGGCCCATGGCGGCCAGCGCCTTGAGCTTGATCTGCACGCGCACGGCCGGGCGCTCGCCGCCGCTGATCGAAACCAGGCCGACGCCGGGAAGCTGCGAGATCTTCTGCGCCAGCCGCGTCTCGGCAAAGTTCTCGACTTGCGTCAGCGGCAGCGTCTTGGAGGTGATCGCCAGCGTCAGGATCGGCGCGTCGGCCGGATTGACCTTGGCGTAGATCGGAGGCGCCGGCAGGTCGGCGGGCAGAAGATTGCCCGACGCGTTGATCGCCGCCTGCACTTCCTGTTCGGCGATGTCGAGGCTGAGGTCGAGGCTGAAGCGCAGCGTGATGACCGAGGCGCCGGCGGAGGAGCCAGACGACATCTGCTCCAGGCCCGGCATCTGGCCGAACTGGCGCTCGAGCGGCGCGGTCACCGAAGTGGTCATCACCTCCGGGCTGGCGCCCGGGTAGAAGGTCTGCACCTGGATCGTCGGATAATCGACCTCGGGCAAAGCCGAGAGCGGCAGGAACAGATAGGCGATCATGCCGACGATCAGGATGGTGGCCATGATCAGCGTCGTCGCCACGGGCCGCAGGGTGAACGGCCGCGACGGATTCGGCCAGCCGGAGACGAGGCCGCTCGGCGTGTTCATCGGCTTTCGCCGGAATCGCCGCCATTGCCGGCACCACCGCCGCCGTCGCGACGATTGTGGCGGTGGTGCTTGTGGCCGGAAGCATCGCCCGATGCAGCCGTGCCCTCGCCCGCCGAGTCGTGGCCTATCGAACCGGCGCCTTGGCCGCTCGATGTCGCGGGCGGGTTGGCGGGATTGGCGGCCGGCGCACCGGCGGCCGCGCTGCCCGCGCCCGCTGCTTGCGGCGGCGCTGGAGAAGCGGCGCCGGAGATCGGCGCCGCGCCGTTGTCGGGCACGGTGACCTTGGCGCCGTCCTTGAGCCGGTCGACGCCGTCGACCACGACCTTGGCGTCAGGCTCCAGGCCGGACAGAAGCTGCGTGACGGTGGCGTTGCCCGGGCCGAGCGAAACGGTCTTCACCGAGACGGTGCTGTCGTCGTTGAGCTGGTAGACGAAGGTGCCCGGCGCGCCGTGCTGGATGGCGGCGTTGGGCAGAATGCTGACCCCGGTGAGCGTGCGCACAAGCAGATGCACGTTGACGAACTGGTTGGGATAGAGTGCGCCGTCGGCATTAGGGAAAACCGCGCGCAGCTTCACTGTGCCAGTAGTCGGATCGATCTGGTTGTCGATCGTCTGCAGGGTGCCTTCGGCGACCTGCTTGGTGTCGTTGCGGTCGAACAAGCTGGCCTTGAGCGCGGGATTGCCAGGCGTCTGCTCCAGCACTTGCGCCAAGCTGTCCTCGGGTAGCGAGAACAGCACCGAGATCGGCTGCATCCGAGCGATCACCGCAATGCCGGTGCTGTCGCCCGGCGTGACATAGTTGCCCTGGTCGACGAGGCGCAGGCCGATGCGGCCGTCGGTGGGCGCCGTGATATGGCTGTTGGCGATGTTGACCTGCATACCCTCGATCTGCGCCTGGTCGGACATCACCGTGCCCTCGTCGGACTGCACCGTCGCGCGCTGCAGGTCGACCGCCTGCTGAGTGACCGCGTTGGAGGTAAGCTTCAGGTCACGGTCGAGGTCGAGCTTGGCGTCGGCAAGCAGCGCCTGGTCGTGCTGCAATTGCCCCTGCAATTGGTGCAGCGAAGCGTTCAACGTGCGGTCGTCGATCTGGGCGAGGAAATCGCCCTTCTTCACCATCTGGCCCTCGGAGAAGCCAATTGCGGTGATCTGGCCGCTGACCTGCGACCGCACAGTGACGGTCGACAGTGACGTGACCGTGCCCAGCGCCTCGAGAACGATCGGGATATCCGCCTGCGCCACGGGCGCCACGGCAACCGGCTGCGCGAGATCGCCGCCGCCGCGGAAACGGCCGCCGCCACGCTGGCTGCCCTGCTGGTGGACCTGAATGGGATGCAGCCAGAACGCGCCGCTTACCGCCGCCAGGACGAGGAGCAGCGCAACGATCCAGCCTCGCCGCGAACGGCGCATGACCACTGGCTGGACCCCCGTTAGGGGCTCGGCGGGGGTCACGGGGCCGCTGGGGGGCGCCGCCTTGCCGCGGAGCTTGCGCCGGCTGACGACTTCGTCGTCCACTTCTCTCACCTGTCCTTCGACCGCATTCCCGGGCTACCGTCTTCGCCGACCGCACCGACGGACCGTGCCGAGGCGACAGCCCGAGGTGCGATCCAGCCGGAGCATAGGCACCCGAATTTCCCCGTTCAATTCCAGGGCACATTAAATTCTCGTAATAAATTGAAACACTTAGGCGCTGAAAGCTGCTTCATATCGCGAGATAGGCCGGTCGCGGTGTGCCGCCAATCCAAGCGGGCAAACGAGAGTGGATGAGTGGCTTTATGCAAGCGACGACAAGGCCTTACGGGACACGTGACCTGCGCGAAACGGGCCGCGAACACAGTGGTGCGGCGCTCATGGTCTCGACGCCTCCACCTTCACGACTGGGGTTGCGAGAAATCTAGCTCGCAAAGATGTGAACGCGCCACCGGCTGGTTCCGCCAAGCCTGCATTAAGTCGGGAAGCTCTGGGTAGGAGGCGATCATGGGTACTCAGACATCCCGTCGCCGGCGACATCATTTCTGTAGTGTTGAAGGACGTCGCCGTGGGCAGTGTGGTCTCCGTTAAGGAAACCCTCGAAGCTGTTCATAGGGTCGGTCCTCAGCTAACCCAGAAGGACTGTGATCTGGTTGAGTTGATTGTCAGTATCGCAGCGATGGATCAGGTGTTCTTGGTCTTCGACCTTCACGAGTGAGGGGCACCCCATGTCGTTCTAAACGTGGCCCTAAGTCGCAGAAGCGGCGGACCTCTGCCTCGACGCGCTTGATAACAAAGTCAGACCAGAGGTTGTCCGAGACGCCTTCCGTGAGGCTTCCGTGGAAGAGGGCAAGCTGCTTACCAACCTGTAGGTGGTCGTGGACGCTATTCAAAATTGGTTCGGACCACGTTCGAGTTCCGCCAGGAGTAACCCGCTCCATTCAATACAACCCGACGCCAATGACTACGGTGATTCCGACCAGTACAAACACCGCGATCAGGGCGAGCTCAAATGGGCTCCCACCATTCCCAGTATTGTCCGGCATTTTGCTTGCTCCCAACCCCAGGAAACATGGCGCGAGGTTAGCATAGGAAAAACGTCATTTAAAGATTTCCTTGGTGAATGGACACTCTTGACTATGTGCACTGCAGCTAATGTATTAACTGCATGTCGCTCCATTGGTTCTCCCCAGCGGTTCCCGTAAGGACCACCGAGCCCGGCGTCCGGTTCAATGTCAACAACGTTGAGGCTGCAGCCGCAGAACTTCTGAAGTGGTCCAAGCGTGGCCCACACTGGGACCGTGCGATGAGAGTTTGCATGGCCGCTCTGGCTGACTTGGCGACACCTCAGGAGGCCAGAAGATGCTTCAGGCTGGCTGCCAAGGCGGAGGGGGTGATGCTCTCCGAATAACAAAGTTATTGACCCATGACGGCTGTCTCGACGGTGGGTCGCCGCACGTCGGTCCGCCATGGGCTTGCTCGACGCTCAGGTCAGAAGGACAGACGAGCGATGATCTTCGCTGGCCTCAATGCTCGGATCGAAGGTATGACGGCTTCTGGGTACTTGGAAGGTCCTCAGATTCTGAGCTTTGGATGTGGAGCCCGGTATCGCTGCCTCTCTGCGGAAGCAATGTCTTTTGCACTCAACCGCTATCGGACTGCGTCCAGAGGAATATGGCACTCACTCGCTCCGGCGCACGAAGGCATCAATGATCTACAAGGCGACGGGTAATATCCGCGCCATCCAGATCCTGCTGGGTCACTCCAAGATCGAGAACACTGTCCGATATCTCGGCATCGACGTTGAGGACGCGCTGCTCCTGGCAGAGCGGACCGAAATCTGACCTTGGGCGGTCATTCGACCTGCGCGGATGGCCGCTTCGACGCGCGAGATGCGTTGATTTCCTGTCCGGCGTGGGTGGTTTCGATAACGTAGCGAGGACCGTCCGCTTTCCGGAACGAGTCCGATGCTCGGCAACGTCGTGGACGGGGTGGGTAGCGGTCAGTCCGGTATCGAGGTGCTAACGACCGCCTCGCGCCAGTTGCGGACGTTAGCCGCCCCCATCCGCCCGTGTTCCGCATCATCCCGCGCTCTCGATCGGCCCTACGGCGAAACCTTCGCCGCCGGTGGTTCCACGGTTTTATCGCGCCTCTTGTCTGCCCATGGCAAATTGCCGGCAAGTCGCGTAGCTATACCCTGCTACCGACGTTGCTTTGGTCGGCAAATGCAATTGTTTCGCGTTGGGGGGAATATGCGGATCTGTGGTGTTCAGATTTCTGGAAGTACGGCCAATCTTGCGGTTGTGTCGTCGGATGACGCGGGCGGAGTTACATATCATCCGTGTCATACCAGGAAGATCACGCTGGAGGACGAGAAGTCTGGCGACTCCTTGAGGGTCTTTCTCAAAGCGATAGGGGCGTTCGCTCACGAGAACCAGGTCGAAGGCTTTTGTATAAAGCAGCGTGCATCGGGCGGTCACCTCGGCGCCGGGGGGCCTTCCTTCAAGGTTGAGGCACTGGTGCAGCTGGTGCCTGATATTCCTACCTATTTTGCAAATCCGGTCGCACTCTCGAAATTCGCAAAGACTAACGTCGCGGGACTACCAAATGGTCTGCAGAATTATCTGGTAGACGCTTATCGCTCCGGCGCTTTCCAGCTGAAGAAGCTCGGAGCGATTTAGTGCCGTACGAGATCGCGGCCTTGCCGGCCAACTTGCAGCCGACGGCGGCTCGGTTGGGCGAGAGCATCGCCTTCAGCGACAGCATCGAGAAGGGAGCAAACGGTCAGGTCCTGATCGGCCACCACAGGCTTCTCGACCGGATGGTCGTCGTCAAATTCTATTATTGGGGTGATGGCGTCCATATCGAGCCAGCAATGCTGGCTCGGCTGGAGTCAGCCCACGTCCTTAAGGTCGATCACGCCGAGGCGATAGACGAGGACGATGCATTTTTCATAACGCGTTACTGTTCTGCGGGCGACCTGGATGACGAATTAGCTACGCGAGCTTTTGGGCCCGTCGAGGCAATCGACGCACTTCTTCAGTTCGGCGCGGGGGTGAGCTATTTGCACGGTGAGGGTTACGTTCACTGCGATCTCAAGCCGTCCAATTTGTTCGTGACCGACAACGGCAGCAGGGTGATCGGCGACTTTGGATCGGTGGTACAGATCGGCGAAGCGGATTTCGCCAACAGCCTCTCCAAGCACTAGGAGATATCTACCAACTCGGGATGGTCCTCTATCAGCTGCTGGGAGGTGCGCTCCCCTATGAGGTTGAGAACTGGCTGACGCCACAGCAGATCGCTGATGGAGCGACCTTGGACGAGTTCGACAGGCAAGCCTTCTATAACTCAGTGATTGAGGCCCGCATCCGCAGAGGTAAGGTCCTGAAACTCGATGGTCTACAAGACTATGTCCCCGACACGTTGAAGCGGGTCATCCGAAAGGCATGCCATCTAGACAAGGACAGTCGCTATCCGACGGCAGCTGACTTCCTTGCGACCCTCAACAACATCAGGCGGCGTGTTTTCGACTGGCGGGTTGACGACGGCATTCTGACACTGCGCGACCGCAATCGCACATATCGTATTGTACCCGTTGGTGCCCAGTTTCATGTTGAGAAGCAGGTCGCGGCAGGGTGGCGCCGTCAGCACGAGCTGACTTCGGACACAAGGTCGGATGCGATTGCCGGTGTCGAGAGGACTATTCGTTAGAGGGCACAAAGGGTTTGAGCAGGGGCTGCAGCTTGGTTGCGGTTCTGTATTCTCATCCGCCTTTTGGGAACGGTGAGTCATAAGAGCCTCATAGTTTGGAGCTGAGAACGCCGTTGGCGGGTGAGTACGGGAACGCGTTCCATTACCGGCGACGGCTTTGCGCCAGATGTCGGCCACACCGATGTTCGGCTTCGGCCGTAATATGATTGGCGATTTCGTTGCGGACAATGTCGGAAAGGACGAAATGGATATCAGTGTCGCGAAACTGATCGAGTTTGCGGAGCACGGGAAATCCGAGGCTGCAGCCGTACCGGTCGAGCACATTGGTATCAAGCGTAATGGCCGAATGATGGCAATACCATCCTTGATTTGTTGCTCAGTAAGTTCTGGCATCTCGCGCGCGGCCGCCTACAGCGTCACAACAGTATTCTGAGGTAGCGCGGGTTGCCCGAGAATGACAAGCGGTAGTCTGAGACGGGCCGCCGCAATTTCAGCGTCTCGTCGATCTGCGCCTCGAGCGTTCAACCGCCTCAAGATGGAGGCGAGGCGGGATAGTGACTGCGCCCGAGCCCAGTCTCTACTGAAAGCACGTCCCGACGATCGACATTGGCGCGGATCCGGTCAAGCCGGTGATGCGACGCCTGGTCGATATCACAGCTTGGGCGGCCGAAGCTGCTGAAGATCTAAAGCTCGTCGGCTTAGCATAGCGCGCAAAGCCCACTTTGCTTTTGCCTGGCGACTCATGTTCTAATAATCCGTTTAGGAGAGGGCCAGCCTTGTCTATCAGTTCGGAAACATTGACAGGGTACCAGCGCGCAGAGTTCAAAAAAGCAGCGAAACGAAGGGTTTTTCTGTTTGTTCTTCAGCTCTTGATAGCGGTGCCCGCCGCTGCTTCTGTGGTGGTTACGGACGATTTTTGGGTCTATGTGCTGGCTATTGCCGGGTTCTTGCTCCTAATTCTTTGGTGGATCGCATTCGCAATTTATCAGCGGGCCAGATCTGCTGCACAGGCAGCGCGACGAGCCGCACTTCTCATAGGAGGCCTTGGGGGAACGTTGTCGCCTGACGCCACATTGGCGTTTAGGCGCGCAATGACCGTTACAGAGGGCACTGCAGCAAACCATGAAAAATCGGATTACTACGCAACCTCTTTTCCCGTCGGGCCGTCTCGCCTCGGCGAGATGATTGAAGAGTCAGCATTCTACAGCGCCAATCTGCAAAGGATTAGCTCATTTGTAATGCTCGCCGTTCTGCTTTTCTTTGCGATTGCATTTGCCATCGTCGCATTTGCGGCTTTGCCCTTCATCGGTCATGCAACGACGATGACGATATTGCGAATATTCCTTGCTGTGCTGGTGTTTGCCCTATCGTCTGACGTTCTAGGCGCTTGTTTGAGCCATAGAGCTGCAGCCAGGGACATTGAGGCAGTTCGCAATGGTCTGCAACTGGCAAGGCGCGATGGATTTCGCCTCACTGACGTGTTGCTTCTGCTGGGAGAATACAACGTTGCCGTCGAGACAGCGCCTGAGAGCGTGCCATATGCGTACGAAGTTGCCGAGAAAGGCTTGAATAAGCTCTGGGCAGAGTACCTAAAAAACATCCAGCAACTAAGCCCAAAGGTTCCCGAGTAACCATCAATGAAGCACGTCGACCTTTTTAAGGATTTCCTCAAAGATGAGGTAAATCTCAATTCGACGCGAGTCGACAGCCTTGAGACCAGCGTCGAAGCTATCAAGAGCTTTGTCAGGGCCAGCGACTGGGAGCCGAAAATCATCCGATGGGCCGGTCAGGGATCTTGGGCTCACAAAACGATCATCAAGCCGGTCGACTACGGCGAATTTGACGCGGATTTGCTGGTCTTAGTGGCGCCGGTGGAAGGCTGGGAGCCTAAGGATTATATCAACGAACTGTATCGCGTTTTTAGGGAAAACGCAGTCTATACCGACAAGGTGAGGCGATGGTCGCACTGCGTCACGATCACCTATGCCAACGACAAGAAGATCGATGTCGCGGTTTGCGTGGTTGGCCGATTGTTCAGTGGCAGCATTGAAGTTTGCAACAGGGACGCAAACGCCTTCGAACGTTCCGAGCCGGAGCTATACACTGCCTGGCTGATTGAACGGAACGCTTGGTCCGGCGGCAATAGCTTTCGAAAAGTCACAAGACTGGTCAAGTATCTACGTGACATCAAGACAACGTTCACTTGCCCGTCGATCTTGCTCACCACTTTGCTGGGGGATCGAATTTCTATCGCAGACCAATTCACGGCAGGCGTTGGCGACGTTCCTACGGCACTCAAGACCCTGTTTGGTAGGTTTGACGATTGGTTACAAGCACGGGAAGCCAAGCCGTTCGTGAATAATCCCTGCTTGTTTGGTGAGGACTTCGCTGAGGATCTTTCAGATGAACAGTATCGCAATCTTCGCAATGTTGTTCATCGCTATCGCGGCTGGATCGACGACGCATACGAGGAAGAGGATCGTGACGAGAGTATAGGCAAATGGCGCCGGGTCTTCGGCGAGGAGTTTGCGAAGGATATTGTTCTTGAGGAGGCCGTGGAGGTGGCGAAATCTGCGGTGGCCACCGCACGCCAAGTGTTTGGATTGCTCTCAGATACAACCGGCGACATGATAGCGCTTCTGCAGCGATATGGTCCAATAGTCGTCCCCAAAAGCATCCGGCGCTTACCTCATATGGTCAGACCGATTTGGCAAGTCGCTGACAGTCCGTCGATGTCCGTGACAATCAAGGCCGAGCTATATGGGTCTCAGGGTTTCAATCGACTAAAGAGCGTCGAGAATCTGGATCTCCTCCCGGAGAACCATTGGATCAAGTTCCGTGCAACAACCTCCAATGGGCTGCCGTTGATTGGGGAAGAATACGATGTTCAGTGGCGGATCACCAATACAGACCGGGTCGCCAAAGCCCGCAATCAACTGCGCGGGGACTTCTACAGCTCGAGCACGCGCGGTGAACGGTGGGAGAAGCTTGAGTATCGGGGGGTCCATGTGGCTGAAGCGTTTGTTGTTCGGAAACGCGGCAATGTCTTAATTGGCAAAAGCGAACCTTTTCTTGTGGCGATCGAATAGGCCCGCAACTTTCCCGACAAGAGCCTCCGTAGAACCAGCGGGATAGCTCTACGCGACGCAATCGAAAAGGAGACGACGTAATGCAGCACATTGGAGATTTAGTGGTTGACTCTGAATTCCGGCAGGAGGGTCAAGTCACCGGCACCACATACGTCAAAAGGGGCGGCGAATTAACATGTTGGGGCCAATTATCTGGCGGGTTGATAGTTGAACAAGGAGGCATCGCCATTGTCCATGGCCAAGTCTCAAGAAATGTAGTGAATCACGGGGAACTTCACCTACATGGCCAAGTGAGCGGGAGAGTGCTTGGAAACCAACCGGTAAATGAACTTGGACCGGACCAGATTGTGGGCATCGATTTGGAGGTGCCGTTTAGGGGGACCACGACCTCTTGGATCGCGTAGAGCTTCGAGGCCATTGCTAGGTCGCAAGTACGGCTGATCAAGAGTGCTGGTATCCTAAATCATGTCACAGGTTGACGATTTTCACCTCCTATGTACCCTGGTGGGGTTCGGCTCCAATTGGTTCAATCTGCTGGGCCTTCTCCTCGATATCGCCGGTTTCTTCACCCTTTGGCTTTCAGCCGAAAAGAAGCTCGAGTTAACGGAGCGCGCTGAAAAACACAGACAGGAAGCGGAGAAGGCGTCTAGCGAGGCAGAGGCCATAGACCGAAAGAGGGCCGAGGCCTTGGTTAAGATGGACCTTGAGGTTCATTCCTCACTCGCACATCTGCGAATAAGCAACCCGGCGCAGGTCCAACGGACGTTATCCCAAGAGAAATTGCGCCTCAGTCGGGATGCCGAACGATACCACAGTCGCCTCCGGTCAGACGCTCTAAGAAGCCTCAAGGCAGGCGAGGAGGTATCTATCCTCGGACTTTCTGTTGAGCGAAAGTCGCTCAACGTATCGGCATTCCTTATATTGGCCGGCTTTGTGTTCCAGGTCGCCGGCAGCTTTCCGGGGTGCGCTTAAGTCTACAAAACGAACCAGAGCAGCGCACGCCTCATAGAGTCGCCGGATTGTCCAGGATAGGAGTGGTGCCCTTCACTTTGCTATGATAGCTCCGTACGAAGAAAGCTACAGCTTCGATGCGGCGACTATCACAAGTCGCTTAACCCTTTCGTCGAGCGAATATAGCCTCATAGCAGCGAATTTTTACTGCGCTGGGCGGCCCCCGGGCGTATTGATCTAGTCGTCCGTGAACAATGAAGTGGGTCAGGCTGCGCTGAATCTGGGGCGGCTTTGGAGTGCTGTGATGAGAAGCCGCAAAAGCAGCCTGAACCATTTGATCAGGAGCGAGAAGTTGTAGCCGGCGGCGGCGAGGATGGCGTTGATGGCGTCGCCCTGTTCGCCGGCGAGGTAGTTGCGGCCCATGCGGTGCTCGGCCTTGATGTGGCCGATGACGGGTTCGACTGCCGATCGCCTGCGCATCTGACGCTTGATGGCAGGTGTGACGCGGCGCTTCTGGCCGGCGGTGAAGACCCTGAGCTTGTGGCTTTCAGGTGCGTTGTGGCCGCGATATCCGGCGTCGGCGAGGATGCGGCCGATTTCGTTGCCGATGGTCTTTTCCATGTCGGGGATAACGGTCGCGAGCGTATGGCCGTCATAGGGATTGCCGGGCAGTGCCTTAGCGTGCAGGGCGAACTGGCCGCCCTTCGAGCGTTCGAGCGTCGTGGCGATCGAGACCTTGACGCCGAACTCGTAAGGGGCATGCGCCTTGCCCTTGCCGATGCACTCGACCTCATGGGCGTGCAGGCTGTAGATTTTGCGGCCGCGCTGGCGCTGACGTTGCTCCAGAACCGCCGAGGCCTGGTAGAGCGGCCACTTGAAGCTCGCCTCGAGGTCCGTTTGGCCGGTGATCCGGCGGGAGATGTCGCGAATGGTGCGGCCGAGATAGGTCTTGAGCTTGCGCAGCGCCTTGTTGGCCCGTTTGAACTGCTTGGCGTGCGCGTAGCGCTGGTGCTTGATCAGCGCCAGCTTGCCGACCCGCACGTAGCTCTGGCGCAAATCGAGCCCCGCCTTCTTGGCCAGCCGCACCAGCCGCTCGCGCGCCCGATTGACGAGCTTGGCGTCGGTGGGGAACATCACGTTCTTCGGCTGCACGGTCGTGTCGACGATCACCCGGCGCGTATCGGCCGGCTTCATCGCTCCGCTCTTGACCGCCACCGCCAGGCTTTCTTGCAGGAGCGCCGTGATCGGCTCCTCGCCCATGCGCTGGCGCCAGCGCGTCATCGATGAGCGCTCGAAGGAGAGCTCGTGGCGGAAGAACTCTTCACCGCACAGATACTGGAAGTAGGGGTTCTCCACCCAGCGGGCGCACAGCTCCTCGTCCGACAAGTCGAAAGTGTGCTTCAGGATCGCAAGGCCCGCCATCAGTCGCGTCGGCAAGGGCGGCATGCCAGGACCGTCCGAATAGACCGCGCCGAAACGCTCCTCCAGCACCGGCCAGTCGATCGCCTGCGCCAGCCGCACCAACTCGTGCTTCATGTTGATGATCTGATCGAGCCTGGAGCGGAACAGGTCCTGCTCTCCCGTCTCGCGCTTCTCGCGTGGCCTGGACATTCGCCGTCCCCTCGATTCGCCCGCCAAAACGAGTGAATCACGCATCGGCGCACAAGGGGATCGTCAAATCGAATTGCAAGAAAACGGCCACCAGACACCGCAAATGTTGCAACGCTATTCCCGCATTCCTCACCGATTAGGAAACCAGATCAAAGCCTTGCGGATAGTTCACCGGCGACGATCTAGGCTCCAAGATAAAGTGGTGTACGTGCCAGCCACGTGGGCGGAGAAATCCGGACCTTGACAGGCAGAATCAACGATTGGCGTCGTGGGTCTTGCCGAGGCGCTAGAAGCCTTGGCGGGCTTCGATGCGCGTGCAACGCCTTAGCGATATCACTCTGCTGGATGCAGCGGTTTGCCAGAATGGCAGCTTCACTTATTCTCGCGCCAACACCCGAAAGGCAGCAGACGGCGCTAAATCTGCCTGTATGAAAGGTGCCTGATGTCAGCCGTTGAGCAGACATTGCCGGCGACCGCGCTGGAAACCGCGCTTACGCCAATTGCAGCCTCTATCCGCGCGACCCTCTTGCTTTTGCTAGAGCCGGCTTTTGGCCAATGACAAAATTGAAGGAAGGCACTTTTCCTGCCAAGCATCAGCGCTGCCTAAAGGTTCTGAACGATCCGAAGCGAAATTCCATCGCTGCGAAAATCAACTTGCGGAACTCAACAAGCGTTTTCTTGCCGGTCACTGCCTCGTTCCCCAGGATCGCGGATGAGGGGCCAGTCACGTGGCACCTCCGGTCAGCAATCCGTTCAGCGCCGCCAGAGCGGCCGCATCGGACGTCGCGCCATCGGCAAACCCGCCGATCGATTCAACGGTCAGTGGCCGAGACGCCGTCAGACAGGCCGCGAGATTGGCCGACACGCCTTGCTCCAGCACCACATGCCTCGCCTGGCCCGGCGGCAGCGCGTTGAACCAGCGGTAACCGGCGACACGGCGCGCCGCCGGACAGACCTCGCCCCACAGCCTGACGCGCGAAATGCCGCCGTCGGGATAGGCGTCGAGCCTGACATGCGAGACGATCGTGTTGTTGGTGGGCAACCCGAAGACATGGCGCGTATCAGGCTGAAGCGGCCGCCGCGACAGCAGCGGTGTCCAGTGGTCGGCACTTGGCATCGCCTCGCCAATGGCGCCGGACAGCCCGGCTTCGGCCGAGGCGTTGTACTTGAAATGCGCGGTATCGATCTCGACCAGCCTTATCTTGCCGGGCAGAGCGAGGCGGATGACAGCGTGGTCGTTGCCGTCGTCACGGCGGCGACGGGTCTCCCAGCCATCGCCCATGTTGCGCGCCTTGTCCGGTCGGTTGAGCATCGCGGCGGACGTATAGAAGCCGTCGCTGCTCGTCACCACCTGGCCGCCATGATCCTGGCTGGCGAGGTCGATGGTCAGGCGATCGAACAGGCGCGGGTCCGGCACGACATGTCCATGGACGCGCAGCCTGGCAATGCCGCCGTCCGGGAAGGCGGACAAACGGACATGGGTGAAGCGGCGGCGGTCGGACACCTCGAAGCGGTTGTGTGTATCGCCCTTGAGCGGCGCGCGCGGCACAATCTCGATCCATTCGGTGTCGAGGGCCTGCAACGCCTTCGGGCCTGGATAGCCTTCGACACCGCAGGCCTCGATCCGGCACGTGGTCGGGAAGTTGCCGGTGAAGAAGGAGGTGTCGACATCGATGGCGCTGATGGTGCCTGCCGCGCCCAGCCGGATCAACGCCCAGTCATGGCCAGGCCCTCGCCGTCGCTTGGTCTCCCAGCCATCGACAATCTCGCCGCGCGGACCGTAATTGCCGGGCACGAAGGCCGACGGCGTTGGCGTCAACAGGCTTTCCTTCTCACCGAAGGATTCATCGCTGGCGGCAAGCACGCTGCCGCCCAGCCATCGCGATGCGAGATCGACCTCTGCCGCGAAATCTTCCCGCAGCTCTGGCATCGCATAGGCGTCTTGAGCCTCGCCCGGGGTCTTGTCGATCACGTTCATCGCCGGCCTCCCGCGCGCAGCGCCAGACCGACCGGCCGCGCCTTGAGCCGCAGCGCCTCGGACAGCGGCCAGCCGGAAATCTGCTTGGGGTCCGGCCGGGCGTAGGTTGAGACCTTGCTGGTCTTCAGCCCGAGGCCAACGACTGCCTCGGCTAGCCGAACGGCGGCGGCGACACCGTCAATGACAGGCACGCCAAGTTCGGTGGTGATCATCTCCTCCAGGCCGGCCATGCCGGCGCAGCCGAGGCAGATCACTTCGGCATGGTCCACTTCCACGGCCTTACGCGCCTCGTCGACGATCGCGCGCATGGCGGCCGCCGGATTCTGGTCGACTTCAAGCGTGCTCATGCCATTGGCCCGCACCGAGGCGCAGCGGTCGGCAAGGCCGGAGAGCCGTAGCCTGTCCTCGATCGGCGGCACCGAGCGCTGCAAGGTGGTGACGACCGAATAGCTGCGGCCGATCATCATCGCTATATGGGCGGACGCTTCGCAGATCTCGAACACCGGCTCGTCGATAAGCTCCTGCAGCCCATCGCGGCCATGCTCGCCGAAGCCGGCCATGACCACCGCGTCAAACGGCTCATCATAGGCAAGCACACGGTCCATGACGGCGACCGCCGAAATATAGCTCTCGAAATTGCAGTCCACGGCCTCGGGGCCGAAGAACGGTGTCAGCGTGATGATATCGGTGCCGGCGGAGGCGGCGGCCTTGGCGGCGACGTCGATGACATCGGACATGGACTGGCTGGTGTTGACGTTGACGACGAGGATCTTCATTTCAGGCGCTCCTTCTCAATTCTTGGGGCTGGGCAGCTGATGCGTCCTTTGCGATCAGCGCGCCGCGCGGCCGGCCAAACAGATCGATGCGGTGGCCGCGCAGGAAAGTCTCCTGCACGACGCCTCTCAGCGGCCTGCCGGCATAGGGCGTGATAGGATGGCGATGATGCAGGCTCGCCGCATCCACGACGAACTCGGCATCGGGTGAGAACACGGCGAAATCGGCGTCGCAGCCGGGCGCGATGCGGCCCTTGTGCGAAAGCCCGGCAAGGGCAGCGGGGCGCTCGGCCATCCAGCGCACAACCTCGACCAGCGAAAGGCCGCGCTGGTGCGCCTCGCTCCAGACCAGCGACAGGCCGAGCTGCAGCGAGGAGATGCCGCCCCAGGCGGTGCCAAAATCACCTGACACCGGCTCCTTCATCGCGGGCGTGCAAGGAGAATGATCCGAGACGATCATGCTGAGCGTGCCCTCGGCAACTCCGGCCCAGAGCTTCTCGCGGTTAGCCGCTTCGCGGACCGGCGGGCCAACCTTGGCGGCGGTCTCGCCGTCGCCGATCGCCTCGGCCGAAAGCGTGAGGTAGTGCGGGCAGGTCTCGACGCTGAGCTTAACGCCGTCTGCGATGGCCGAGGCAAGCATAGGCAGCGCGTCGGCGCTGGACAGGTGCAAAATGTGCGCGCGGGCGCCGCTGGCGCGCGCTGCCTCGATGACCTCGGCGATCGCCAGGTTCTCGATGCCCTTTGGGCGCGAGGCGAGATAGTCGACATAGCGGCGCGTATGAAGATCGGGCATGGAGGCCATCGCCTCTGCGCTCTCGGCGTGGACGATAAAGAGCGAGCCGAGCCCGGCCACCACATCCATCACCTTTCGCATATGTTGAGGCGTGATGCCGGGAAAATCCCCGGTGCCGGTGTCGCAGAGGAAGGACTTGAAGCCGAACACACCCTCGGCATGCAGCTTCGGCAGATCGGCAAGATTCGACGGGATGGCGCCGCCCCAGAACCCGACGTCGACATGGCACTGGCCTTCGGCGGCGGCGCGCTTGGCGGCGAGTGCGTCGAGTGTCACCGTCGTCGGAACGCTGTCCAGCGGCATGTCGATCAGGGTGGTGATGCCGCCGGCTGCTGCCGCGCGGGTCGCTGTCAAAAAGCCTTCCCATTTGGTGTTGCCAGGCTCGCAGATATGGACGTGGCTGTCGACGAGCCCAGGCAAGAGCACGGTGTCGAGATCGAGCCTGGCCGTTTCCTTGGCGTTGGCGGGGGCGTCGAGCGCTCCGATGCTGACGATCCTCCCGCCGGCAACGCCGACCGAGACGGCGCGCTCGCCATCAGGGAGGACGGCACGCGGTGCCCGGATGATGAGATCGAGGGATGTCATGGCAATTCCTCCCCGCGCGGCCTACCGCGACGAACTTTGGAATGTGGGGCTTTAGGACCGTTGTCCAGAGGCCAGTCGCGGCCTCCGGATAGTCACGCCTACTCAGATGCTGGCGAAGCCGAGCAGCGCCTTCACGTTCGCGCGCTTGTGGACGAGTGTCACGCCGATCAGATAGACGACCGCGCCGGTCAGCCAGGACTGCAGCGCCGGGAAGCCGACATAGTCGCTGTTGAGCATCGGGATCAGGCCCGCTGTGTAGACGCCGACCAGCGTTCCGGCAGCGAGCGCGATGACGCCCGGCCAGTTGGCGATGCCAAGCTCGCTCCAGTTGGCGACGCGGAACATCGGCCGCTTGATGCCGAACAGCCATGGCAGCAGGAACAGGTCGATGGCCATGATCGTGCTGGCCACAGGCACGGTCGTCGAGCCGATGCTGGTTGTCAGGTTGAACGTGTCCTGCAGGTTAGGCAGGTAGAAGGTCAGCACCGAGGCGATCAGGCCAAGGCCAACGACCGTGTACTGGCGCTTCCAGCCGCGGATACCAGAAAGGACGTTCTGCGCGCCATTGACAGCGATATAGAGGTTGCCATCCTGCACCGCCCATTGGTTGATGACGATGACGATGATGCCGAGCAGCGCGCTGCCGAACATGGTGAAGTTGACGAAATAGCTGATGCTCGGGCCGAAATCCGGCTGGTTGGACAAGGCGGCGATCATATACCCCATGACTGGGAACAAGAGCGCACCGACCAGGTACGAAATGACAATGGTCGGGATATTCCACCACGCGGCGCGGCCTGCCTTCGCATAGCGGAAGAAGTCCGGCTCGTTGCCCCAGGTCGATAAACCGACCATGCTGCCAATGACCATGATCATCCCGGTTTTCGAATCGACATGCGGCACCGCCGCCAGCACGCTGCTGGATACGGTGGTGAAGGCCAGGATGGTGGCGAAGATTCCCCACACCAGGATCACCGGCACGGCAACGAACTGGGCGAAGCGTTGCACGCCCTCGAAACCGAAATAGGTGTTGATGATCATGACGATGGCCAGGAGCGCGGTGATGGCGCCGACCGCCGGCACCGTCATCAGCCCGCCGGCGATGTCGATGATGAACTTCACTGTGAACAGGTAAAAGGCCATGCCGTTGACAATCAAGAGCAGCGAGACCAGGCCGCTACCGATGGTGCCGAAGATGCTGCGCGCCATGACCGAATGGGTCTGGCCGGTGACGGCGCCGGCATTGGCGGAGCCGATGCAGTAGAGGCTCATCACGGCGGCCGCTATCAGCATCGCCACCGTCAGTTCGGAAAGGGTAAGACCTTGGAACCGGGCGCCGTAGCCGACGAGCACGGTGCCGAACACCGCCTGCATCGACAGGAACTGAGCCAACATGCGGAAGTTCGAGCGCCGCTTTTCCTGCGGCACGACAGATTCGGTATAGTCGGCAATGTCCGCCTCCGTGACGGACAGGATGGTCTCGACGCCGTCAGCAACTGCTGGCTCAGCGTCGTTCGGCAACGATTGCCGTGGCGATGTCGGAGTTTGCAAGGTCATCTAAATATCCCCTTTGCGAGGTTGTTCCCCTGGTCGACACGCTGCTCGCGCCTTGCCTTAACGGCAGCATCAACGAGACCGATGCAATGTCGCCATGCTTGACCTTGGAACGCCCGTTCTTCGGCAACAACGCCCAAAGAACGAACGTGATGCATTAATCAAATCAATGCATCTTCACGCCAGCCGTGTCTGGTCGACCATCTCGGCGAGAAACAGCTCTCGCGCCGTGTGGGATGGGCTTTGCGGATCGGTGACCACGAACATGTTGTTGCGCGGCACGTCGGCACCCGTAAGCAGCGGCCATAGCCGCCCGGCATCGACATCGGGCTGGGCGTAGCCCTCCGGAAGGAAGCAGAGGCCGATGCCGAGCACCGCGAGCCGCTTGGCCTCCTCCAGATGGTCCGACATGCCGGCGATGTTGCGGCCAAGGCCGTGCTCCAACCGGAACTGGGTGAGTTCGTCACCCTCGTCAGCGCCGGTGAGCACGAAGGTTTCGCTCGCCAGATCGGCCGGATCGGCAACGCGCTTGCCGAAAAGCCGGTGCGGGCGACCGCAATAGGGCCGGTGCACCTCGGTGAACAGATGCAGATAGGCAAGCTCGGCGCGTTTGACCCGCGACGGCGAAATGCCGACATCGATCCTGTGCTGGATCAGTGAATTGACCACCTCGGTCCAAGCTGCAACCTCGACGATGAGTTCGACGGCGGGATATTTGGCATGGAACGCAGCGATCGCGTGGTCGAGCGGCGGGGCAACGAGATTACTGACCAGCATGACCCGCAGGTGACCGCGAATTTCGGCCTTGATGTCGGACAAGCGGGCGGGGATTTCGCGGATCGCGCCGGTAAATTCCCGACAGCTCTCGGACAGAATGCGCCCCTCTTCGGTCAGCTCGAAGCCGCCCGGGCCGCGATGGCATAGCTTCACACCCAGCCGCTCCTCTAGCCGCCGTAGAGCGAGGCTCAACGCCGGCTGCTTGCGGTTGAGCTCCTGCGCCGCTTTGGTGACGCTGTGGGCAATAGCTATCTCATGGAAGAATTTGAGCAGGTTCCAGTCAAGATTTCTGGCGAACTGCAGGTCCCGCACCGTCGCATCCGCTTGCTTGCGCCCCAATGGCTTGCCCCCTGATGTTTAGCTATCGCGCCTTCAGCCAACCTTTTTCACGCCGACGTCCTTTGCAAGCACACCCGAAAGGGCGGACTAGAACCTACGCCAGTTTAAGGGTTGAAATGGCAGGCGGCAACGCATCGAAGTTGCGGCGCGTCACGGGCGATCGGGAGACTCGACGGACTGGTGCGAGGTAGTCGGCCCACGGTCGTCCAACCAGTCCAACTCGGCCAAGGGAGGTTAGTTAGTTCGGAAGAGAGGGCTCACATCACGAATTGGAAATCTTTGTGCCGATTTTGACCCACTGTCTGCAGCGGGTCAGTCCAGACACCGGCCGACCTAAATGTCTGCTTTGGCAGGCCCAGTTCTTGAAAGCTGCCTAGCCGACTTCGGCCCCATCCCAGCCATTGATAATGCTCACCGGAGCCGCGGAACGGAGCTAGCGCTATTGACCTCGAAAACGGACCATGTTCGCCTTTTGTGCTCCGATTGGCGTGCTGAGAGACGGGCGGATTTGGTCATGGCAGGTCCTCGATCGTTGCTGGATGCTTGAAGCACTCCGGGCGTCAACTGCCGGCCCACGGCCTTCCCGCAGAAGAATGGCGCGGGGCGCACACTCTGTCGATGACAGATTCGCCGCCTGAGCAGAACCTCCGAAGAGTTGTCCTCAGCGCGAGGAACGAACCAAACTTCCATGCATTTAGCAGGGGCTGCGTTCGTACACTCTTTCTTCTGGGAGCTGGACCATTGTCATCCGGAGGCTACCTCTTGGCCGACCAGGTAACCAATGAAGTTTCCATCGTTGACCACATGGAGGAGCTACATTTTCTTGGCATACTTGATGGCCGCCAGCCATCCTGCCGATCGCAATCGTTCGGGGTATTCTGCTCCCCGCCATTTTTGCGCCGTCGCAAGCTGTTCCTGCAATGGTGGCACCCGACCGGGCGATTCTGCGCCTTGCAAGCGCTCTCGCTCGCCAAGCGGCCCGGGAAGACCATGCACGTGAACAGGCCGAGAAAACTTACCATGAATCGGACCGCGATCTACGCACGCTTCTCAACCGACCTCCAGAATGAGCGATCGATAGACGATCAGCTAGCTTTATGCCGTGCATACGCAGAGCGTGAGGGGTTGAACGTTGTCGCAACTTTTGACGATAGAGCACGCTCCGGTGGCTCCGTCCTGGGCCGTGACGGTTTACTTCACCTCATGGACAAAGCGCGTGAGCACGAATTCGACGTGCTCGTCGTAGAGGCACTTGATCGGCTCTCGCGCGACATGGAAGACCTTGCGGGTATTCACAAACGGCTTTCATTTCTAGGTATCGAAATTCGTGCCGTCCACGAAGGCGTCGTGAACACGGTCTTGGTCGGCCTACGCGGTCTTGTTGGCCAACTCTACCGGGAGGACATCGCTCACAAAGTCCGTCGGGGCCAGGCCGGTCGAGTCAATAAGGGGCTTCATGCCGGTGGATTAACCTATGGCTACTCCTATGTGCTCGGCGATCCTGGAAAGCGGCTGATCGCCGAGGACGAAGCGGAGATCGTGCGTCGTATCTTCAGAGAGTATGTCGGTGGACAGACCCCGCGTGACATCGCCTACAAACTCAATTGCGACCACATCCCACCGCCTCGTGGCCGCGCTTGGAATGCCTCCACTATCAATGGAAATGTGCAAAGAGGGACGGGGGTGCTTCACAATGAGCTTTATGCTGGCCGCATGATCTGGAACAGGGTCAGAATGATCAAGGATCCTGACACGGGGAAACGTGTCTCGCGCCCAAATCCCAAGGGTGAATGGCGAGTAGTCGCAGTACCCGACCTCGCAATTGTTTCGTCCGACGTATTCGACGCAGCACAAGCACGTAAGAAGGCGCGTGCAACCACTCATCCAAGTCATCAGCGCCGACCACGGCACATGTTGACGGGGCTCCTGAGGTGCGGTGCCTGTGGTGCGGGAATGTCGTCAAAAGGCGTGGACAAGTCCAAGCGCATTCGCATCCGCTGTTCCGCCGCGACAGAAAGCGGAACATGCGCCGATCCCAAGACCTTTTATTTGGATACGGTCGAAACTGCAGTTCTGAACGGGCTTAGGACCGAGTTGCGTCACCCTAAAGTGATTGCCCAGTACGTCCAGACCTACCATGAAGAACGGAAGCGCTTGGCAGCCGATACCGACGCCAGGCGCACGCGTTTGGAGCGACGGCTTGAAGAACTAACTCGGGAGATCGAGCGCCTGGTCAACGCCATTGCCAAGGGCCATGGCGACCCAGCCGTGCTGGGACCGCAATCAACAACGCTGAATGAAGAGCGTAAGTGCATCATGGCCGAGCTTGATCGGGTGCCCGCCGCTACGGGAGTAATCGCGCTGCACCCTGCGGTGCTCGCTCGCTACGAGGAACAACTAAACCAACTTCAGACCGGGCTTGCTAAGGGCATTGCTTCTGGCGATTCCGAATGTGCAGAGGCAATGCGTGACTTGGTCGAAACCGTCACGGTGTTTCGAGATTCAGCGAGGATCGGCGGCGTCGAAGTCGAAATCGCTGGGCGGTTAACGGCACTCTTGGGCGAGGGTGCCTTCCCCCACGGCGTCAAAGGAGCGGGGGGAATGGTGGTAGCGGGAGAGGGCTACCGTCAATACAGCGCTGTTGTAGAAATCGTCTGCTAACGGAACGTTCTCGGCGAGTTTGGCGGCTTACATCCGGTTCGCTTGAACCGCATTGCGGCGCTGTATCGAGGATCTGGGGCCTTACCGGCCAGAATCGCGTATGTGCGCGCACCCTTCAGCATGGTCATGGACAAGCCACGCAGCTACGCCTTCGACTTCGCAGCAAATTCTGCGCAAGCCCTCGACTTCGCGAGGGCCGATCATTTGCCCCTATTGAACGCCAAGATGGCGCTTCAGCGATTCGAACTTCCCGTCCTCAAGGCGGAAGTAGCCGGGGAACACCTGTTCCCTTCGGATTGCCTGCTGGAAGTGAGGCCGATGCCAATCTTCAAAAGCGGCGAACTCACGCTTGTGTTCCCACCGTTAACCGTTCGCTCATGTTGGATGTTGACGCCTTGTCCAAGTAAGTTAATAATCTCCTAATATAAGCGTCGAATAAAATTGTTGCGGATAGGCAACAGCGGGTTGAACGACGCTATTGGGGCTTGGGAACAGGCAGCGCGGCGATTCGCATCGCCGCAGCCATCTCCGCAGGGCCATAACCCGTCCGAACGGCTGCGCCGTGTCGCTTGCCGTCGCAGGACGCTCGGGTTGAGGCCCTTGGATGTGCTGCAGCACTGACGTCTGCCTGATTCTGCAAGTCGGGCGCAACGATTTTCGGCAAGAAGCGGCTGGTCAATACGGTCGACAGACGTGGGGGCGGTCTGTCGTAAACAACAAGGGTGGGGAAAAATGGCTACTCAGATCTCGGGCGCCGGTGGAACCACCGCCTCGTTCTCAAATACACCACAGGCTCAGGATGACGTCTTTACCTTCCCTGAAGATGGAAATGGCGTCCTTGTCCTGAATGTAATGGCGAATGATCTAGGAGGAGCGGCGAAGCAGCTCTACTCGATCGACAACGCAGTTAGTGCGTCGACAACAACAAGAACACCTGCTCCGACGGACCTGCTCATCCGTGATGCAACATATACCAGTGATAGTGCAGCGCTCGCCGTGCCCATGGCGACCGCCGACACAAGCCTCCTGGGCGCCCGTATCTGGATCAGCTCCGATGGTACAATCCATTACAATAGGTCAGATATCGACGCGCAAATTCAGGCGCTTGCGGTGGGGCAGATTCTCACCGACAAGGTGACTTATGCCATTCAGCTCGGTAATGGCACTCTGAGCTGGGCTACCGCGTCCATTCAGTTCACCGGCACCAACGACGCGCCGGTGATTGGCGCAGCCACTCTTGTGGGCGCGGTCACCGAGGATGCCCACACGCCGACCGAGACCGCCGCCGGCACGATCGCCTTTGGCGACGTCGACCTCACCGACGTGCATCTGGTTTCGGCGGTTTTCAAGGGCACCGACTACACCGGCCAGCTCGGCTCGCTCACCGCGGTCAAGACCGCCGACACCACCGGCAGCGGCGCCGGCGGCCTGATCACCTGGACCTTCACCGCCGCCGATTCGGCGCTCAACCAGCTCGCCGCCGGCCAGACCGTGCACGAGACCTATACGGTTACCCTCAACGACCAGCACGGCGGCGTCATCACCCGCGACGTGGTCATCACCATCACCGGCACCAACGACGCGCCGGTGATTGGCGCAGCCACTCTTGTGGGCGCGGTCACCGAGGATGCCCACACGCCG
>NZ_JAIUGQ010000037.1:0-67677 GCF_020164715.1 Mesorhizobium sp. ESP7-2 | reverse complement strand
TCTCATGAATCACGCAAAACCGCTCTTGGGAATCCTCAAAACGCTCCCAGAACTAAAAATCTGCCAAAGTAGTGCTAAGTACAGCGACGTATATCAGTCGGCAAAGAAGCCAACGTGGGCATTTTATATGATAGCTGCGGCAGGTTTGCTAATCATAGGAACGCACGCTGTTTACAAGTTGGCCGTCGTTTTAGGTGCTCTCTAGTCGCCCGTTCGATACGTTCAACCCGATCATTCTGACGAGCGAGCACACCATAGATGTTCTTCACGTCACTCTCAATGCTATCAGAGGACCTCGGATGGAGCCAAGCTCGGATTTAACCTCTCCAAGCGTCAATCCATCCTGTCCCAGCGCGACTGAATCGACTTGAGGACTTCAGAGATCAAACTTCTATCGATCTCGGCCACCAGTCCCTCTGGTACAACCTCAGGTAAGCGTCACACTATAATTCTCAATCACCGTATTTGCCAGCAGCTTGTCGCACATGGCTTTCAGATCGGCTTCGGCCTTGGCCTTGTCGCTTTCCGCCAGTTCGACGTCGAACACCTTGCCCTGCCGCACCGCTCCGACGCCTTCGAAGCCCAGTCCCGACAGCGCGTGTTCGATTGCCTTGCCTTGCGGGTCGAGAACGCCGTTCTTGAGGGTGACGGTAATGCGGGCCTTGATCACGCTGGACGTGCTCCTGTTCTGAATATCGGGTTGCAAGCCGCTGTCAGTGCGGCTTGCCTTTGAGGCCGTCGGTCGAGGCGACCAGCACCGGACCGGTGGGACGCGGCGGCTCGTTCTCGTTCATGATGCCGAGGCGGCGGGCGACTTCCTGATAGGCCTCGACGAGGCCACCCATGTCGCGGCGGAAACGGTCCTTGTCGAGCTTGTCCTGCGTCGCCACGTCCCACAGGCGGCAGGAGTCCGGCGAAATCTCGTCGGCCACGACGATGCGCATCATGTCGCCCTCGAACAGGCGGCCGCACTCGATCTTGAAGTCGACGAGCTGGATTCCGACGCCCATGAACAAGCCGGAGAGGAAATCGTTGACGCGGATGGCGAGCGCCATGACGTCGTCGATCTCCTGAGGGCTTGCCCAGCCGAACGCCGTGATGTGCTCTTCCGAAACCATCGGATCGTCGAGCGCGTCGGCCTTGTAGTAGAATTCGATGATCGAGCGCGGCAGGACGGTGCCTTCCTCGATGCCGAGGCGCTTGGACAGCGAACCGGCGGCGACATTGCGCACCACCACTTCGAGCGGGATGATCTCGACTTCCTTGATCAACTGCTCGCGCATGTTGAGCCGGCGGATGAAGTGGGTCGGAATGCCCATGCGGTTCAAATGGTTGAATATGTATTCGGAAATGCGGTTGTTGAGTACGCCCTTGCCGTCGATGACCTCGTGCTTCTTCTTGTTGAACGCGGTTGCGTCGTCCTTGAAGAACTGGATCAGCGTGCCCGGCTCGGGTCCTTCATAGAGGATCTTGGCCTTGCCTTCATAAATGCGGCGGCGATTTTTCATTTGAATTTTTCTCTGGATTTGCGGGCAGGCGGCAAGCGACCACTACCTGCCCGTCCGCCTGAATTAATGCGGCGACGGTGACGTTCAATGCCGGGTCTATCCCAATCACACCGTTTGCTCAATCGGCAAATCCTTCCAATCAACCGCTTTCGGGACTGAAATGCCGCAGCGCAGCATATGACGAAGCATATTGACCGGCCCGCGACCTTTTGGTTTGTGCTTCGGCAACACACATATTCACCCGCCAACGAATCGGATTTGACCCGGAGGGACGCCATGAGCAGCATGAAAGACCGCGAAGAGGGCTTCGAGCGCAAATTTGCACTCGACGAAGAGCTTCGGTTCAAGGCCTCGGCGCGGCGCAACAAGGCGCTTGGTTTGTGGGCCGCCGAAAAGCTCGGAAAATCCGGCCCTGACGCCGACGCCTACGCCAGGGAAGTCGTTGTTTCCGACATCGAGGAAGCCGGGGACCATGACGTGTTCCGCAAGATCCGCAAGGATTTCGACGCTGCGGGCGTCGACCAGTCCGATCACCAGATCCGCCGCACCATGGACGAACTGATGGCGCAGGCGATCGAGCAGATCAGGAACACCTGATCCGGCCTCTTACTGGACCAATCGACCGCCCGGCCGATCCGGGCGGTTTTTCTTTGCCTTTGCGGCGGTTTCCGGCTGAAACTGCCGGCGTTAACAAGGAAGAGATTAGATGTCCCTGAAGTCCCGTCTTGCCGCCGATGAAACGCTGGTCACCGCCTGGTCGGGCGTGCCGGATGCCCTGACCGTGGAGATCCTCGCCAGGCAGGACTTCGATGCCGTCACACTCGACATGCAGCATGGCGGCCATCACGAGGACAGCGTCCTGCGCGGCCTGGCACCGGTACTGGCTGTGGGCAAGCCGGCGCTGGTGCGCATTCCCGTTGGCCGTTTCGACATGGCCAGCCGTGCCCTCGATTTCGGCGCCGAAGCGGTCATTGCGCCGATGGTCAACTCGGTGGCCGATGC
This sequence comes from Mesorhizobium sp. ESP7-2, assembly GCF_020164715.1. Taxonomy (NCBI): domain Bacteria; kingdom Pseudomonadati; phylum Pseudomonadota; class Alphaproteobacteria; order Hyphomicrobiales; family Phyllobacteriaceae; genus Mesorhizobium; species Mesorhizobium sp. ESP7-2. The sequence goes on along the minus strand of NZ_JAIUGQ010000037.1, from coordinate 65,167 downwards.
AAAGCTGTTCGCCGCCGCCATGAAATATCCCCCGCTCGGCGAGCGCTCGTGGGGCCCGACCTATGCCTTCCCCCGCCATGGCAAGGGGGACTATGCCGAATGGCTGCGTGACACCAATCAGCGCACCATGGCGTTTGCGATGGTCGAGACGCGCGCCGCGCTCGATGCGCTCGACGGCATCCTCGATACGCCGGGCATCGATGGCATTTTCCTCGGGCCATCCGATTTCTCGATCGCCTGGACCAACGGCGCCACGGTCAATTCCACGCTGGAAAGCATGATGGAGACGGTGGCCTCGGTTGCCGAGCGCACCCGCAAGGCCGGCAAGCATGCCGCGATCTACGTCGTCGAACCGGCTATCGCCGGCCGCGTCGTGTCGATGGGCTACCGCCTGCTCGCCACGGGGTCCGAGCATGCGCTGATTTCGCTGGGAGCAAAGACCTTGCTCAAGGGCATCAAGGATTCGATTGGCGCCTGACGCCAGAGCAATTCCAGGAAAAGTGTGTAATGGTTTTCCCGGGAAAAGCGCGTAGCGCTTTCCCTAGGGAATTGCGTGAAAACAAAGAGTTAGAGCGGGTCGGCGATTCTATCAAGCGCTGAACCGCTCTAAGCCTTCAGGTCCGTCAGGAACTTGGCGAAGGTCATCGATCCCTCGGGCCAGGGGCCAAAACCTGAATCCTCGCTGAGATGACCGGTCTCGCCGGCGTCGATGAACAGCGAGCCCCAGGCGCCGGCGATGTCCTCGGCTACATCGAAGGGGCAAAAGGGATCGTTGCGGCTGGCGATCACGATGGACGGAAACGGCAGCGGCTCGCGCGGATAAGGGCCGAAGGTCATCAGATGCCTCGGTTTGATCGTGGGGTTGGCGACGTCGGGCGGCGCTACGAAGAAGGCGCCGGCGACCGGCTTTTGAAATTGCGGAATGGCTTGTACGGCCGCGGCCACTCCCAGTGAATGGGCGACGAGAACGACAGCTCTCTGCGCCTCGTTGACCGCCTTGGCCACGCTCGCCGTCCAGTCCTCGCGCACCGGCTTCGACCACTCCGCCTGTTCCACGCGTCGCGCCGTCGACAGCTTCGATTGCCAGCGAGTCTGCCAATGCTCGGGTCCGGAATTGGTGTATCCGGGGATGATCAGAATATCTGCGTCTTTGACTTTCATGGCGCTGAGATAGCGAGCGCGATTGTCTGATGCAACCGTTGATGGACGCGCCCTACGCTCGCAATGGTGAACACCATGTTCGCTTTTCGCTCTCTTGTGTGAACGATGGCGATCGACGATGTCTGTTGGGAAAGAAACAGCCGTGGAGGACCGGGATTTTGGCGCTGACACGACGTACAATGATCGGCGGCGCCGGGCTCCTGGCTTTGGGAACTTCGCGAAACGTTGCCGCAACGGAGACAATGATGAGCGAACTGCCATTTGCCGCTACCACGCCGGTGAGCGTCGCCCGGGTCGGGCTGAAGGCGCGTGATGCCGAAAGCCTCGCGGCCTATTACCGACGGGTTGTCGGCCTGCAGGAACTGAGCCGTGCCGATGGCGCGATCACCCTGGGCGCAGCCGACCGTCCGCTGCTGGTGCTTGAACCGGACGTGTCCGCCAAGCCGGACGATCCGCGCAGCGCCGGCCTCTTCCACACGGCATTCCTCCTGCCCAGCCGCGCCGATCTCGGCCGCTGGATCAACCACGCCATCGCAGACAAGATCGCCATCGAGGGGGCTTCGGACCATCTGGTCAGCGAAGCGCTGTACCTGACCGATCCCGAGGGCAACGGCATCGAGATCTATGCCGACCGCCGCCCGCAGGACTGGAAATGGAACGGCGACAAGATCGCCATGGCGACCGAGCGGATGAACATTCCTTCTGTCGTTGCCGAAGTGCCGGCCGGCGACGCGGGCTGGCAAGGCGCGCCGGAAAACAGCATTGTCGGCCACGTCCATCTGCGCGTCGGCAGGCCGGAAGAGGCGGAAGCCTGGTGGAACCAGGAGTTCGGGTTCGACACGGTGGCCAAATATGGCGGCCAGGCGGTGTTCCTGTCGTCAGGCCATTACCATCACCACATCGGCGCCAATGCCTGGCAGAGCGCCGGCGCCGGCCGCCGCGACCCGTCCCGCTCCGGCCTTGCCTGGGTCGAGATGCGTTCGGACAATGTGAGCAGCGCAACGACCCGTGAGGACCCCTGGGGCACGGTGATCAGGACCGTGCCTGGGAAGGCTTGATTGGGCGTCAACACAGCTTCTTTCTCCCCGTCGCTATACGGGGAGAAATGTCGGCAGGGCAATGAGGGGCGGCGCCGAGGTTGCAAGGTTGTCGTTTCTGACACAATGCGATGAGTAGCTTTAACCGCCGAAGTTGGCGCTGCCCCTCATCCGCCTGCCGGCACCTTCTCCCCGTAAACGCGGAGAAGCAAAGCTCACGCCGCTCCGAACACCCGCTTGAAGATCGTGTCGACGTGCTTGGTGTGATAACCAAGGTCGAATTTCTCGCGGATTTGCGCCTCCGGCAGCGCTGCGGTCACTTCCTTGTCAGCCAGAAGTTCCTCAAGGAAATCAGCGCCTTGTTCCCATACTTTCATGGCGTTGCGCTGCACCAGCCGGTAGGAGTCCTCGCGCGACAGGCCGGCCTGCGTCAGCGCCAGCATCACGCGCTGGGAATGCACCAGGCCGCGGAATTTGTTCATGTTGTTCAACATGTTCTCGGGATAGACGACCAGCTTGTCGACGACGCTGGTCAGGCGTGACAGCGCGAAATCGAGCGTCACGGTGGCGTCCGGGCCGATCATGCGCTCGACCGAGGAGTGCGAGATGTCGCGCTCATGCCAGAGCGCCACGTTCTCCATCGCCGGCAGCGCCATGGAACGCACCATGCGGGCAAGGCCGGTGAGGTTTTCGGTCAGCACCGGGTTGCGCTTGTGCGGCATCGCCGACGAGCCTTTCTGGCCCGGCGAAAAATACTCTTCCGCTTCCAGCACTTCGGTGCGCTGCAGGTGCCGGACCTCGATCGCCAGGCGCTCGATCGAGGAGGCGATGACGCCGAGCGTGGCGAAGAACATGGCGTGGCGATCGCGCGGGATCACTTGCGTCGATACCGGTTCCGGCTTCAGTCCCAGCTTTTGAGCCACATGCTCCTCGACGTAGGGCTCGATGTTGGCGAACGTGCCGACCGCCCCGGAGATTGCGCAGGTCGCGATATCCTCCCGCGCGTGCACCAGCCGCTCGCGGCAGCGCGAGAATTCGGCATAGGCCTGCGCCAGCTTGATACCGAAGGTGGTCGGCTCGGCATGGATGCCGTGGCTGCGGCCGATGGTGACGGTGTCCTTGTGCTCGAAGGCGCGGCGCTTGAGCGCGGCCAGCAACGCATCGATGTCGGCGAGCAGAATGTCGCTGGCGCGGGTGAGCTGCACGGCAAAGCATGTGTCGAGCACGTCCGAGGACGTCATGCCCTGATGGATGAAGCGCGCGTCGGGTCCGACGAATTCGGCAAGATGGGTGAGGAAGGCGATGACGTCATGCTTGGTGACGCGCTCGATCGCGTCGATCTTCTCGACGTCGAATTCCGCCGCGCTTCCCTTTTCCCAGATGGTTTTGGCCGCTTCCTTGGGGATGACGCCCAGTTCGGCCAGCGCGTCGCAGGCATGGGCCTCGATTTCGAACCAGATGCGAAACCGGGTTTCGGGCGACCAGATGGCGACCATTTCCGGCCGGGAGTAGCGAGGGATCATATCGATCGATTTCCAGCTTCGCGTTGCGTTGGTCGCGTCCTAACAGAGGCGGGTAAAATGCTCAACGCTGATGCCGCGCAAACCAGAGGTTGGCCAAGCGGAAATAGAGCCGGATTGCATAGGCGAGTGAAGGCGAGTGCATGGACCGGAGAGGAGATTGAACGCGGTTGACCACCAAATCAAAACGTCGTGCGGACCAAAGCCGATGCATCCAATCCGCTCGCCATTTGTTATTGTCGGCAGTCCCAATGGCAACCACCCCAATGGAGAACCTGACATGACCGACACCAGCAAAATTCGTGAGCACATGGAAGTCGTCGGCGCCGATGGCGTGCATATCGGCACCGTCGACAAGGTCGACGGCCAGCGCATCAAGCTGACCAAGGCCGACAGCGGCGAGGGCGCTCACAAAGGCCATCACCACTATATTTCCCTGGCCCTGGTTGCCGAGGTCGACGGCAAGAAGGTGTGGCTGTCCGCGAATTCCGATGTCGCGGTGACGTTCGAGGAAGAAAAATCCAATCCGGTTTGAACGAAGGCTTTAGCCCAGTCGCGACGACCAGACGGGAAACAGATCGTTGCCGGCTGGCGTCGCGGCAAACACGCCACGGCTGATGGCGCGCGCCATGGTGGCGCCGGCCGCGGCATAGAGGTCGACTGCCGCGTCGGCGCTGAGTTCGATCCCGCTCCTGCCGGTGGCCAACGCGAATACCAGGTCGCCATCGGCCGGCGTATGGGTCGGCCAGATCGCGCGCACGAAGCCGTCATGCGCCGAAATCGCCAGGCGTTTCGCCGCGGCCTTGGTGAGGATCGCGTCCGTGGCGACGACGGCGATGGTCGTGTTGCCGCCCGTTTCCATCTGCCGCCCGTGATTCTTGTCGCGGTATTTCAGCAAGATCCGCTTCGCGTCTTCGGGCATGGGCGAGGGATAACCGAGCCCGCCGAATTCATCGCCGATTTCGAAGGGTGCCGCCCAGAAATGGCGGGTGCGGCCGACGGTCACCGAGCCGGTCGGGTTGACGGCGGCCAGCGCACCGATGGTGACGCCATTGTCGAGCAGTGTCGAGGCGGACCCCAGGCCGCCCTTCAGGCCCGAAGTCAGCGCACCGGTACCGGCGCCGGCCGTGCCAAGTTGGAAATCGACGGCCGCAGCTTGTACCGACTCGTAGCCGAGGTCGCGATAGGGTGGATAACGGCCCCAGTCCTTGTCGCCGCCATTGCGCAGGTCGAACAGGATTGCCGCCGGCACGATCGGCACCCGGAAGCCGCTGACCTCGAAGCCGATGCCGCGTTCGCGCAGCGCGGCCTGCACGCCGGACGCAGCATCGAGGCCGAAAGCCGAACCGCCCGACAGCACGACGGCATGGATTGTCTCGATAGCATTGTGCGGTTCCAGCAGATCCGTCTCGCGTGTGCCTGGCGCGCCCCCAAGGATTTGCACACCCGCCACCGCCGGCTCGTCGCAAAGGACAGTCGTCACGCCGGATTTCAGCCTGGCATCGGAAGCATTGCCGACGCGCAGGCCGGCAACGTCTGATATGAGGTTGCGCGGGCCTGTACGGAACATCAGTTGTTTTCCAAGGGCACGAAGCGGGTGCCGTCGAAGCGGAAGACACGGTAGGGGCTCTGGCTGAGGTCGCCCTTGGCGTCGAATCGGACCGGCCCGATCGCCGTGGTGAAATCATGCCCGGTGAGTGCGTCGGTCAGCGGCTTACCGGAGCTTGCGGTGTCCACCGCCGCTGCCTTGGCGATCTCGACCGCCGCATAGGCCGGCAAGGCGTAGCCATCCGGCACGATTTTTTGCGCGGAGAAGCTTTCCAGCACTTTTGGGTCGGCGACATCGGCCCATTCGGGCGGCGCGATCATCAGCGTGCCCGTTGCATAAGGAATGTCGCCGGGCGGCGTGCGCAGGTTTTCACCGCCGGCAAGAACGATGCCCGTCTGGAGTTGGGTGGCATCGCGCCCCATGATGGCGATGTCGTCGCCGTCGCCTCCGACAAAGACATGCGTAGCGCCGGCCTTTTTCAGCCGCCCGACCAGGCCGATCTGGTTGTCGAGTTGCGGCCGGAACGTGTCGACGAAGACCGGTTTCAGCGCTGCCTGCTCCGCCGCTGCGCGAAATGTCTCGGCGATTTCGCGGCCATAGATGGTGCCGTCATCGATGATGGCGAACAATTCGTCACGCCACAGCCGGGTGAGGTTAGAGGCGACAGCGTTGCGCTCGTCATCGCCACGCGGCCCGAGGCGATAGACCGGCCAGCCCGTCTTGGCGCGGCGGTCGGTCAGGCTTTCGGTTCGCACGCCGACGGTGATGACCGGAATGCTGGCGTCCTTCAGGACAGGCATCGCCGCTTCGATCGCCTGCGTGCAGAGGAAGCCGATCACGACGTTGACCTTGGCTGCCACGAACTCCCTGGCCGCCTCAGCGCCGCCGTCGCCGGTACAGGCGTCATCCACGGTCTTGAGCTGGATGCCGTTCGCGTCTGCCGCTAGCCCGGCGCCGGCCTCGATCTGCTTGCCGAGGATGGCCGATGGTCCCGACAGGGGCGCGGCGACGCCGATCGTGAGCGTCTGGGCGCCGGCGGCGCCGGTCAGCAACAGCCAAGCCAGCGCGATGGATATCGTTGCCCCGGATCGCATCCTGCCGAACCGTTCCTCCAAGCCCGCGACACGCGCGCAGCACCAATTCCCGCCAAGACCTAAAGGCTGTCCGGCCTTGGTGCAACACGCGAATTCGGGATATGGGCCAAGCACTTCGCTTGTGGCATGTGATGTCTGGCCATATATGTCAGGCGAACAATGGCCATGGAAAACTTCCGGTGCTGAAGAAGAATGATATTGGACCGCAGGCCTATCGCGACGCGATGAGCCATTTTGCCGGTCACGTCCATGTGGTGACCACCGATGGACCCGCCGGCAAGCGTGGCGCGACGGTGATAGCGGCTTGTTCCGTGTCGGACACGCCGCCGACCATCCTGGTCTGCCTCAACCGTGAAAACCCCAAGAACGAGCCGTTCGTAAAGAACGGCAAATTTGCCCTGAACACGCTGGCTTCGCACCAGGAGCCCCTGTCGATTGGGTTCTCCGGCATGACTGGGTTGCCGGTCGAAGAGCGCTTCGCGCTCGGCGAATGGGACGTGATTTCCACCGGCGCGCCGACGCTGAAGGGCGCACTCGCCGTATTCGACTGCGAGCTGATCGACACCAAGGACCTAGCCACCCATCGTGTGCTTTTTGGCAAGGTGACAGGCCTGCGCATGGGCGATAATTTGCGGCCGCTGATCTATCACGCGCGCGGCTACCACGTCCTGGAAAGTGGGGCGGTCGCACCCACGGAGAAAGAATGAGCGACTTGAAACCGCGCGCCGTGCCGCGGACGATCGACGAGACTCTCGATCTGCTGACCGGCGCGGACTATGTCGCGGACCGGTCGCTGGCAACGGTGCTTTTCCTGTCGCTGCGCATGAAACGGCCGCTTTTCCTCGAGGGCGAGGCCGGCGTCGGCAAGACCGAGATCGCCAAGGTGTTGGCAGAGGCGCTTGGCCGCCGACTCATCCGCCTGCAGTGCTATGAGGGGCTCGACATCTCCTCGGCGGTCTATGAATGGAATTACGCCGCACAGATGATCGAAATCCGCATGGAGGAGGCTGCCGGCAAGGTCGAGCGCTCCGCCATGGAACGCAATGTGTTCTCCGAAAAATACCTGATCCGCAGGCCGGTGCTCGATGCGCTGACAGGCAAGACGGGCGCGGCCCCGGTCTTCCTCATCGACGAGCTCGACCGCACCGACGAGGCGTTCGAAGCTTTCCTGCTCGAAATCCTCTCCGACTTCCAGGTGACGGTGCCTGAACTCGGCACGATCAAGGCGGAAGAGCCGCCAATCGTCATCATCACCACCAACCGCACCCGTGAGATCCACGACGCGCTGAAGCGGCGCTGCCTCTATCACTGGGTCGACTATCCCAATGCGGAACGCGAGCTGGAGATCGTGCGCCGCAAGGTGCCTCGGGCCAACCAGCGGCTTTCGGCCGAAGTGGTGTCCTTCATCCAGAAGCTGCGCCAGCTCGAGCTGTTCAAGATGCCGGGCGTCGCCGAGACCATCGACTGGGCCGGTGCACTGACCGAACTCGACAAGGTGGCGCTGGATCCGGAGACCGTGTCCGACACGATCGGCGTGCTGCTGAAATACCAGGACGACATTGCCCGCATCGGTGCGGGTGAGGGCCGGCGCATCCTCGACGAGGTCAAGGCCGAGCTCGCGGCGGCGGAGTAACGGTAATGAAGACGCCGCGTCCCGATCCCAGAGAGGCGACCGAGGACGGCCGGATCGCCGACAACATCGTCTATTTTGCCCGCACCTTGCGCAAGGCCGGTATGCGGGTCGGGCCGGCCTCGGTCAAGGACGCGATCGAGGCGGTGCTCGTCGCCGGCATCGGCTCACGCGATGATTTCTACTGGACGCTGCACGCCGTTCTGGTGTCCAGGCACGAGGATCACCCGACCTTCGACGAAGCCTTCAGGCTGTTCTGGAAATCGCGCGAACTGATCGAAAAGCTGCTGGCGATGTTTTCGCCGGTGGCGCCTGACGTCAGGCAGAAGCAGAAGCCGCGCGCGGCCGAAAACCGCGTCAGCCAGGCGATGTTCGAGGGTCATCAGAAGAACCAGACGCCTCAGGAAATCCCGGAGATCGAGGTCGATGCCCGCTTCACTTTCTCCGGCAACGAGGTGTTGCGGGGCAAGGATTTCGCGCAGATGAACGCTGCCGAGATGGCCGATGCCAAGAAGGCTATCGCCGAGCTGCGATTGCCTTTCGACATGGTGCGGACGAGGCGGTTCAAGGTCGATGCACACGGCCGCCGCATCGATCCACGTGCCATGATGCGCTCGGCGGCGCGCACCGGCGGTGAATTGATCCTGCCGAAATTCCGCTCGGTCCGCGAAACACACCCGCCGCTGGTGGTACTGGCAGACATTTCCGGTTCGATGAGCCAGTACACGCGCATCTTCCTGCATTTCCTGCACGCGCTGACGGAAAAGCGCCGGCGCGTGCACACCTTCGTCTTCGGCACGCGGTTGACCAATTTGACCCGGCAGATGCGCCACCGCGATCCCGATGCCGCCCTTGCCGATTGCTCGGCGGCGGTCAAGGACTGGTCGGGCGGCACGCGCATCGGCAATACGCTGGCCGAGTTCAACCTTGTATGGTCGCGACGCGTGCTGGGACAGGGCGCGGTGGTGCTTCTGATCACCGACGGACTGGAGCGCGACGATGTCGTGGGCTTGTCGGAAGAGATGGAGCGGCTGCACAAATCCTGCCGGCGGCTGATCTGGCTGAATCCGTTGTTGCGCTTCGATGGTTTTCAGGCGCGCGCCCGGGGCGTCAAGGCGATGCTGCCGCATGTCGACGAATTCCGCTCGGTGCACAATCTCGACGCGCTCGCCGATCTCTGCGCCTCGCTGGACAAGAAATCGGCGCTTTCGGTCGATCCGCGGCGGTGGATGGGTGCTGGCGCGAGGCACGCCGCATAGCCATATGTTTCCCGAACCCTGGAAAAACAGATCCTGAAAGAAGCAACGATGAGCGACAGCATTTATCTCGATGAGGCCCGCGACCCGCTGATCATCGCGGAAGCCTGGATGAAGGACGGCAAGGATGTCGCTATCGCGACCGTGGTCGAGACCTGGGGTTCGGCGCCACGCCCCGTCGGCAGCCACCTTGTCATCGATGCCGATGGCAATTTCCATGGTTCCGTTTCGGGTGGCTGCGTCGAGGGTGCCGTCGTGACCGAGGCGGTCGACGTCATCGGCTCCGGCAAGGCCAGAATGCTCGAGTTCGGAGTTGCCGACGAGATGGCCTGGCAGGTGGGCCTGTCCTGTGGCGGCCGCATCAAGGTTTATGTCGAGCGATTGGGCTGACCTCGGATGGATCCCTATGCGCTGAAAACGCTCAATGCCGAACGACGCGCCCGCCGCGCGGCGATCCTCGTCACCGATCTCGGTGATGGTCGCGGTCGTATCGTGCGGGAGGGCGATCAGGTCGCCGGTGATCTCGGAGCGGCGATCGCTAGGGCATTTCGATCCGGCAATTCCGGCTCCGTCGAGGCGGAAGGACGGACCTTCTTTCTCAATGCGCATCTGCCGCAGCCGCGCCTGGTAGTGATCGGCGCCGTGCATATCAGTCAGGCGCTCGCGCCGATGGCCCGGATCGCCGGCTATCCGCTGGAGATCATCGATCCGCGCACTGCCTTCGCCACACCGGACCGGTTTCCCGACGTCGCCTTGCATGCCGACTGGCCGCAGGACGTGCTGCAGCGCCAGCCGCTCGACAGTTACACCGCGCTCGCCGCCGTCACTCATGACCCGAAGATCGATGATTTCGCGCTGAAGGCGGCACTCGACGCCAACTGTTTCTATATCGGGGCGCTCGGCAGCCGAAAGACGCATGCAAAGCGCGTCGAGCGTCTGCTGGCGCTGGGCGCGAGTGCCGACCAGATCGCGCGTATCCACGCGCCGATCGGGCTGGACATCGGGGCGGCAAGCCCCGCCGAGATCGCCGTCGCCATTCTCGCGCAGACCATCCTTGCCTTCCGCTCGCGCGGCCTGGATGCGAAAGGCGCGGTGGCGTGAAATTCGGTCCGATCCCGATCGAGGCGGCCGAGGGGGCGGTGCTGGCGCATGCCACCACCGCCGGCGAAAAGCGGTTTCGCAAGGCGCACAGGCTGAGCGCCGAAGATGTCTCCATACTCAAAAGGGCCGGTATCTCGCAAGTCGTCGCGGCCGTGCTGGCTCCGGACGATCTCGGTGAGGATGCCGCGGCGCAAAGAATTGCGCAGAGCATGACCTTTGGGGGCATCGAGGCGAAGCCTGCCGCCACCGGTCGGGTCAATCTCCACGCCAGGGCGGCTGGTATCTTCACGGTCAATGCCGCTGTCATCGACGCCATCAATGCCGTCGATCCCGCCATCACCATCGCCACACTGGCCCGGCACGCGCCGGTCGAGAAGGGCCAGATGGTCGCGACGGTGAAGGTCATTCCCTTCGCGGTCTCTTCCACGCTGGTCGACGCCGTGATGAAAATCTGTGCCGGCGGAGAAATCTTTGCCGTCAACGCCTATCGGCCGTTGCGTGTCGGTGTCATCCAGACGGTACTGCCGGGCACCAAACCTGGTGTGCTCGACAAGACGTTGCGCGTCACCGAAGCCAGGCTGGCGCGCTCGGGCGGCAGGCTGACGGCGGAGCGCCGCACGCCGCATGAGATTGGCCCTGTCGCCGAGGCGGCCATCGCGCTGGCGCGTGACAACGACATGGTGGTGATCTTCGGGGCTTCCGCCATGAGCGATTTCGCCGATGTCGTTCCGGCGGCCATCGAGAGGGCGGGCGGTACAGTCATCCGCGCGGGCATGCCTGTCGATCCCGGCAATCTGCTGGTGCTCGGCACGCTCGGCGGCAAGCGCGTCATCGGCGCGCCTGGCTGCGCTCGCAGCCCCAAGGAGAACGGCTTCGACTGGGTGCTCGACCGGTTGATTGCCGGCCTCGATGTCACCGCGCGCGACATCGCCGGCATGGGCGTCGGCGGCCTGCTGATGGAGATACCGACGCGGCCGCAGCCGCGCGAGCCGCTGCCGGCCAAAAACCGGCTCAAGGTCGGGATCGTGCTTCTGGCGGCGGGCCGGTCGAGCCGCATGGGCGGACCGAACAAGCTGATGGCGCTGTTCGACGGCCAACCGCTGGTGCGCCGCACCACCGAACGCGCGCTCGCCTCGAAGGCTTCGGGCACGATCGTCGTCACCGGCCATCAGCGCGAGCGGGTGCGCGCGGCCTTGTCTGGCCTCGACGTCACCTTCGCCGACAATCCCGACTTTGCCGATGGCCTGTCCACGTCCCTGAAGGCCGGAATTGCCTATCTGCCGCAAGACGTCGCCGGTGCAATGATCGTTCTTGGAGACATGCCCGGCGTGGCGCCTGGCGACCTCGACCGGCTGATCGATGCGTTCCTCGCGGCCGGAGGCAATTCGGTGGTTCGCGCCTCGCATGAAGGCAAACGCGGCAATCCGGTGCTCCTGCCGCGCTCGCTGTTCGCGGCCGTCGCCCATCTCGAAGGCGATACCGGCGCACGCCATCTGGTCGAGGCCGAGGGGCTCGATGTCATCGATGTCGAGATCGGCGAGGGCGCGTCCGTCGATGTCGACACCCGAGAGGCGCTCGAAGGCGCCGGCGGCGTGCTGCAGGATTGACAAATAGAGGTTGAATTTCGCATGCCTGATGGCATGGCCTTCTCTTTCTTACTTCGCCGCTGCTTACCCCCCTCTGTCCTGCCGGACATCTCCCCCTCAAGGGGGGAGATCGGATGTCACGATGGCTTTCGCCAATCGCTAACGCCGGAGCAAATATCGCGACGCGGAAGCTGCCAATCTCCCCCCTCGAGGGGGAGATGGCCGGCAGGCCAGAGGGGGGCGCCTCGCGCTGTCCCTGCATTTCTGCTTGCAATATCCTTCTTGTTTCCGATCGCGGCCTACGCTGATGTTCTCACGCTCAAACCCTTCAAGGACGATCTCTTCGCCTATCCGGCGACGCTCTCGTCCGACAGCGACGGCGCCTACACCGTCCTCGACTACCGTGAAATGCGCGACATCAACCAGCGCGACGAGGTGCCGGAAAAGCGCGTGCACCGCCAGTACACCGACACCGGCGTGCGCAAGGTGCAGCAGGATCTGATGTTGAAGACGGACGCCGGCGATGTCAGGCATGTCGCCGTCGGCAAGACGCAAGGCGCCGCCGTCATCGTGCTCTATCTGCACGGGCAGGGCGGCAGCCGCAAGCAAGGCGTCGACGACTTCACCTTCGGTGGCAATTTCAACCGCCTCAAGAACCTGATGGCCGGCAATGGCGGGCTCTATATCACACCTGATTTTCCTGATTTCGGCGACAAGGGCGCAGCACTGATCGCGGCCCTGATCGAGCACTATGCCGAACAGTCCCCGGGCGCGAAAATCTTCATCGCTTGCGGCTCGATGGGCGGTGCGCTGTGCTGGAAGCTTGCCGCACGCAAGGATACTGGCGCCCGCATCAACGGCTTGCTGCTGTTGGGTTCGCTATGGGACCAGAGCTTTTTCGCCAGCCCCGCCTTCAAACGCCGGGTGCCGGTCTTCTTCGGCCAGGGCAGCCATGACGTGGTCTTTCCCGTTGCCAACCAGGAGGCCTTCTTCCGCTCCATCCTCGCCAAGTCCAAAACCTATCCAACCCGTTTTGTCCGCTTCGAAACCGGCACCCATGGCACGCCAATCCGCATGGCAGATTGGCGCGGAACGCTCAACTGGATGCTGTCGAAGGCGCCCTGAACGACGCTGACTGCAAGCCCGGGGTATTTTCAGGGCGCGGTGTTGTAGTCGACGACTGTCTCAGGGTTCTGCTCGCCGTCATAGGACGCATCGACATCATACTGGACCAGCGAGAAATCGCCGTTGCGGAACAGATAGGTGCCCGATGACGAGGCATCGCCGGCGCCGCGCCATTTGTTGAAGGTGGTGATCGTGTGGGCATCCTTGTCATAGTCGGAATTGGTCGCCCAGCCTGTCGTCCGGAAGCCGACAATGTGCATGGACTCGACCTTGCCCTCGCTGTCGTTGTTGACGTAGCGGATATCCATCTCAGGCTCGGTGAACTGCAACTGCCTGACACCAGATACATCATCGCTCATGTAGTAGACGGAGTTTTCATTATAGGCCGCGGTAGAGCAGGCGAAATGAAAAAGCCGCGTTTCCCGGTCGGGATCGCCGGCGGCCGCGTCCTTGTCCCTGTATTTGATCGAGAAAGTTTCCGGCTCGTTGGCTAGAAGATTTTTGTCACACTGGTCGGCATAGGTCGCCAGCAAGGCCTTCTTGGCCTGTTCCAGTGCGGCATCCTTCTTCGGTGGCGGCGGACCGTCGCCGCAGCTTGGCGGCAGCGCTTCGTCGAAATCCGCGGTGGAGGGCTTCAGCGCCCCCTTGTCGATAAAGATCGGCTGGAAGGGCGGCGCCTGGATTTGGGCATTGACCTGGCGCAGCGTGTAGCAGCCGGCGAAAACCTTCGCTTCGCCCTTCTTGTCGGTTGCCTGGATGGCGACCGGGACGTTGTAATAGATGCTGCCCGCCGCGCCCTCGTCCGAGATCGGACCGGTCTTGACCTCCACCGTGTCGGTGCCGTCATAGCCTTTGACGAACGTATCGAAATCCTTTGCCGGCTTTGTATCTCCATAGTAGCCCCAAGCGCGGGCGAATTCATGGCGGTTGATGGCGCTGTAGAGAGAGCGGACGACCGCATCAGCGCTCGACCGATCATCGACGTAAGGCGCTTCGGGCGTATCGCTGGCGGCCAATGCCGTTTGGCCTGTCGTGGCAAGGGAGAGAAGGGCAGTCGCTGCCAGAAGGGCGCGTCTCATGGGGAATCTCCACTCGATAACGAAGATTCTACCATGGCGATTGCGGCGACGTGGTGACACCGTGTCTGCGGCGCTTGAAGAATCGTGCGCAGAGGCGCTACCTCCCTCCCACCGGCGCTCAGACCGGACAGGAGATCTGACGTGACGATATCGATGTATGAGGCATCCGTGCCCGTGTTTTCAGCCAGGCTGAAAGCACTTTCCAGTGTGCTTGCGGCAGCCGAACAGAATGCGCTTGACCGCAAGATCGACCCGCAGGTGTTTTTGACGGCGCGGCTCGCGCCCGACATGTTCGCCCTTGCCAGGCAGGTGCAGATCGCAACCGACCACGCCAAGGGCGCGCCGTCACGGCTGGCCGGCCGCGAAGTGCCGAAATATGAGGACAATGAAGCAAGCTTTGCCGATCTCGAAGCGAGGATCGCCAAGACGGTCGCCTATCTGGCGACTTTTTCGGCCGCCGATATCGACGGATCGGATGACAGGATGGTCGAGTTGAAGCTGGGGGGCCGGGAAACCACTTTGAGCGGCATGCAATATCTGCTGCATTTCGCCATGCCCAACTTCTATTTCCATCTCACCACCGCCTACGACATCCTTCGCCACAATGGTGTGCCGCTGGGAAAGGCGACATTCCTGGGATCGCGTTGAGGAGTGACGTTCGAGATGTCCCGTATCGATCCGGGACATCTCGCAACCTGCCTAGCGGATGGACATTTCGCGGGCGATGCGCGGGAAATCGGCAGGCTTGATGCCGATGTCGGCGCGCTCGGCATTGCTCATCGAATAAAGCAGTGCGAGCGCCGCGCGATATCTCTGATGTTCCTGCGGGCGCGGCCGGGCGAACATTTCCGTGAAGAAACCCATGGTTCAGGCTCCTGGTTGGTCCTCCACGCCAGACAGTATAGGTGAATCGTGAAGATTGTGCAGTGCAGCATTTGCATGCCTGCCATGTCGGGATGATTTTTCAAATTTTTCTGGCGGCCCGGTGAAACTCTTGCGCCGCGCCAATCGTTAGGCTTCGAAGCTGGCACATCCCGGACTGCAAAAGGTGCAGTCCGGCTCTTCGTTTGAGGAACATTGATCCCCGATCGGAATCCTGGCAACGGCTAAATTCGTTCACATCGGTGGCATGTATTTTTAACGAGCCGGTTCTACTCTGTAGTCCAGACAGTCAGGCAAGCGGGAGGCTGACATCGCTACCAGCGCCAAGCGTGATTTCGCTTCGTTGCTCGACGACCTCTTCGTCGCCTCCGACAAGAGCGACGGCATCGAGGGCGCGGAGACCGGCGCGCGCCCATCCATCCCGTTCGATTATCTCTCGGTCGCCGATGAACTCCATTCCGGCCGCATCAAGGTATCCGCCGCGGAATATCGCGAGGCCGGTGCCGATCTAGCCGGCGAATTCGCCGCCTTGCTCGAACAGGCCAGGCTGGCCCTGGCTGGCGAAGAGCCGAAGCCGGAGGAAACATTGCCGCCGATCGATCCTGAATCGATCGCGGTCGAACTGGGACTGAATCAACCCAAGGGCGTTGCCGATTTCGGTCGCATGCGCCGCAGCTTTGCCTTCGCCAACCATCCCGACCGCGTTGCCCCGCATCTGCGCCAGCGCGCCATGATCCGCATGCAGGTGGCCAATATGCTGATCGACGAGGCCAAGCGCCGCGCCGTGGCCGTCGCACGCCGCTAACCGTCTCCGCTCATGCAAAAGTCGGCCCGGCGAGGCTTGGAGAGCGCCTTCGCTTTTCCTATAAGATGCGAATTCCTCCCCGCGCAGCCGCGCATACCTCCCTCCGGAGCAGAATTCCATGCACAAACGCCGTCTCGGTCGGACCGATCTTCTTGTTACCCAGATTTGCCTTGGTTCGATGACCTGGGGCCAGCAGAACACCGAGGCCGAGGGCCATGCCCAAATGGACCTGGCCTTCTCGCGTGGCGTCAATTTCATCGACACCGCCGAACTCTATCCGATCCCGCCCAAGGCCGAGACGCAAGGGCGGACCGAGAAGATCATCGGCAGCTGGATGAAGTCCAAGGGCAATCGCGACAAGGTGATCCTTGCCTCAAAGGTCGTCGGTCGCACGGCCAATGCCTGGTTTCGCGGCGACCGACCCTCGCAATTGGTGCGGGCCGATATCTTTGATGCCATCGACAAGTCGCTGGCCAAGCTCGGCACGGACTATCTCGACCTTTATCAAATCCACTGGCCGGAGCGTGACATTCCCTGGGGCGCCAACCCGACGCGTGTCGGCGCGGTGGCGCGGCGTGCCGATGCTGTCGGCGCACCAGCCGGCGAAACGCCGATCGCCGAGACGCTCGCAGTGTTCGAGGAACTGGTGAAGGCAGGGAAAGTCCGCCATTTCGGTCTTTCGAACGAGAGTTCTTGGGGCGTGATGCGCTTCCTGGCGGAGGCCGACAAGGAGATCGGTCCGCGCGTCGCCTCGATCCAGAACGCCTACAACTTGGTCAACCGCACCTTCGAGGTGAACCTCGCCGAGGTTTGCGAGCGCGAAGGGGTGTCGCTGCTCGCCTATTCGCCACTGGCGCAGGGTTATCTGACCGGCAAATACGATCACGGCGCCCGCCCGCAGGGCTCGCGCTCGCAACTGTTCAATCGCGGTCAGCGTTATGAGACGCCCAATGCCGCCGAAGCGCAGCTCGAATACAATGAACTGGCGCGCTCTTTCGGCCTGGAGCCGGCGCTGTTTGCCAATGCCTATGTCTCGAGCCGCCCCTTCGTGACCTCCAACATCATCGGCGCGACAACCATTTCGCAGCTGGAAATGGCGCTGTCCTCGGTGGATGTCGTCTGGACCGAAGAGATGCAGAAGGCGGTGGACGCCATTCACCAACGGGTCGGCAATCCCTGTCCGTGACCTGGCCGGCTGCGGAATTGTCGAACAACAGCAAAGGGGTGGAGACGATGTTGGATTTCCCGATCGAGGCCGTGCGTGGAAAATTCCCCGCTCTCTCGCTGACCGGCAAGGGCCGGCGGCGTATTTATCTCGACAATCCTGCCGGCACGCAGGTGCCGCAGGCTGTGGCCGACGCGGTGTCGCGCTGCCTGCTCACGACCAATGCCAATCTTGGCGGCTATTTTGAAACGACGATCGCGGCGCAGCAGATCGTTGACGAGGCGCATCTGGCGATGGCCGATTTCCTCGGTGCCGCAAGCCCCCAGGAGATCATTATCGGCGCCAACATGACGACGCTGACCTATCACATGTCGCGAACGCTCGGGCGCACGATGAAGCCAGGCGACGAGATCATCCTCACCCGCATGGACCATGAGGGCAATGTGTCGCCCTGGCTGCAACTGGCCGAGGACCTTGGCCTCGTCGTGCACTGGCTGCCGTTCGACGAGAAGAGCTGGCAGGTCGAGGAGGCGACGCTGGCAGGTCTGCTGTCCGGCAAGACACGGCTGGTGGCGTTGAACTACGCCAGCAATCTCACCGGCTCGATCAATCGGGTCAAGTCTTTGACCCAACTTGCAAAAAACGCCGGCGCGCTGGTTTATGTCGATGCCGTGCAATTCGCGCCGCATGGCCTGATCGACGTGCAGGATCTCGGCTGCGATTTCCTGATCTGCTCGGCCTACAAATTCTTCGGTCCGCATATGGGCATATTGTGGGGCCGGCGCGAGGTCATCGAAGGTCTGAAAGCCTATAAATGCCGCTGCTCGTCCGATGGCTTGCCGGAGCGCTTGGAACTCGGCACACCGCAGATCGAACTGATGGCCGGGCTCACCGCCGCGGTCGACTATTTTGCCGACCTCGGCGCCTCGGCCGGCGAGGGTGGGTCGAGAAGGCGCAGGATTGCCAAGGCGTTCGAAGTCTCCATCGCCTATGAAAACCCGCTGGCGCAAAGATTGATCGATGGTCTGTCCGATATTTCCGGGTTGACCATCCACGGCATCACCGATCCGAAACGGCTCGGCGATCGTGTGCCGACTGTTTCCTTCACCGTGGACGGCATAGTGCCTGAAACGATCGTGCGGCAGATGAACGCCGAAAACATTTTCCTGTGGTCGGGCCACAACTATGCCTGGGAGATCGTCCACCAACTCGGCATTCCCGCCGAGCAGGGCGTCGTGCGCATCGGCATCGCGCACTACAATACGGCGTCCGAAATCGACGAAACGCTGGAGAGCGTGCACCGGGTGATTGCCATGCTCAGGCAGCAACGCTCCTGACGCGAGTTTGTCACCGCGCCTTGCCGCCAAAACCGGTGAGGAAGGCGGTGAGATTGTCGCCGAGCGCGTCGCAGAGATAGCCGCCTTCCTGGACGATGACCGTCGGCAGGCCGGGCCCGGCGATGGCCTCGCCGATGCGCGAGAAACCTGGCGTCGTCACCGAAAGCCCGCCGAACGGATCGCCCTCGAACGCGTCGAGGCCGAGCGCCACGACCAGCGCATCGGGGGAGAAGGCGCGGATACGCTGGAACGCCACGCCGAGCGCTTCCAGGAACGCCGCATCCGCGGATTTGCGCGGTAGCGGCAGGTTGAAATTGTAGCCAAGTCCCGGACCTTCACCGCGCTCATCGGCATGGCCCCAGAAGAACGGGTAGAAGCGCACGGGATCGGCATGAAGCGAAACGGTCAGCACGTCAGGTCGCGCATAGAAAATGCCTTGCGTGCCATTGCCGTGATGCAGGTCGACATCGAGGATCGCCACGCGGGCAGCCTGTCTGCGCAGCACCTGTGCCGCGACGGCCGAATTGTTGATGAAGCAGAAGCCGCCGGCGACATCTGCAAAGGCGTGATGGCCAGGTGGTCGGCACAGCGCATAGGCGCCGGAAGCGCCGGCCATCACCGTTTCCGCCGCCTCGACCGCGCTCCAGGCGCTCCACAGCGCGCTCTGCCAGGTCTCGCCCGAGATTGGACAAGCCGTATCGGCCATGTGGTAGCCGACCTGGCCGACAGCGGAGGCCGGATAGGAGCCGTTGCGGGCGATCGGGTGGATGTTGGGGATGACCTCGGCCGACGCCCCTTCGATGCGCTGCCAGCGTTCGAAAATATGTTCGAGGAAGTCGAGATATTCGGGTGTGTGCACCGCCGAGACCGGGCCGAGGCCGTGATCGCGTGGTCGTTCGATCGTGCAACCGGCGGATTTTGCGCCGGCTAGCAATCTTTCGACGCGTTCCGGTTTTTCAGGGTTGGGCTGCGCCGCACCGCTGGAAAGAAAGGCCTTGGGGTCGTGCCGCTTCTGCTCCTGCGCATAGAAGGCCTTCATTCCTGCTCCCCATTTTCCGACGCGTCGGCGAAGGCGAAAAAGGCCTCGCCGATGATTTTCTGCGTCTGCTCGTAACTTGACCAGGCAATGCCCAACCTCTCGTAAAAGGTCTTGGCGCCCTCATTGTCGGTGTCGACGGACAGCCTGAGATACACGCCGCCGTCCCTACGGCACTCGGCCGCCACGCGCCGCAGCAGGCGTTCGCCGATCTTGCGGCCACGGAACCGGTCCTCGACATAGAGGTCCTGCACATAGACGCCAGGCCGACCCATCCAGGTCGAGAAGATCGGGAAATGCAGGCAAAGCCCGGCGAATTCGCCACCGACTTCGGCGATCAGGGTCGAGAAGGCGGGCTTTTCGCCGAAGCCCCAGGTTCTGAGGTCGTCTGCCGTCGAGACGATTTCCTCGGGCGCGCCGATATGGGTACCGAGCTTCAGGATCGCCGCGTGGATGTTTTCGACATCGTCGATGGTGCCGGGGCGGAGGAGGACCGCACTCATCATAGGCACGGCGCCAAGGCAGGACAGAGGGGGGTAGGACCGGGCGCCATCATCACGTCAAAACGCCACCCTGTCACCGCCTTTGAGCGCCAGCATGTCGCGCGCTTCCGCCGGTGTGGCAACCTCCAGCGACAGCCCGTCGAGAATGCCACGGATGCGGCGCACCTGATCGGCGTTGGATTTCGCCAATTGGCGGCCGTCATAGAGGCTGTCTTCCAGCCCGACACGGACATTGCCGCCCATCGCGGCGGCGATCGATATCAGCGGCATCTGGTTGCGGCCCGCGGCCAGCACCGAGAACTGGTAGCTGTCGCCGAACAATTTGTCGGCGATGCGCTTCATGTGGACGAGATTGTCCGGGTCGGCGCCGATGCCGCCCAGTATGCCCAGCACGAACTGGATGAACAGCGGCCCCGAAACCAGTCCCCGGTCGCGGAAATGCGCCAGGGAATAGAGGTGGCCGACATCGTAGCACTCGAATTCGAAGCGGGTGCCGCAGCCTTTGCCAAGCCGCTCGAGCAGGCCCTCCATGTCGGCGAACGTGTTCTTGAAGATGGTGTCGCGCGTGGCTTCGAGCAGCTTCGGTTCCCATTCGTGTTGCCATTCCTTTGGCTTGTCGAGCATCGGGAACAGCGCGAAATTCATCGAGCCCATGTTGAGAGAGCACATTTCGGGCTGGACCCGAAGCGGCGCCGCCAACCGCTGGTCCAGTGTCATCAGCGAGGAGCCGCCGGTGGTGATGTTGATGACAGCCGACGTCGCCTGCTTGATGCGCGGCAGGAACTGCATGAACACATCGGGATCGGCGGTCGGCCGCCCGTCCCTGGGGTCTCGGGCATGCAGATGCAGGATCGAGGCGCCGGCCTCGGCCGCCGCGATGGCGTCCGCGGCTATCTGGTCCGGCGTCACCGGCAGATAGGGCGACATCGACGGCGTGTGCACCGAACCGGTGACGGCGCAGGTGATGATGACTTTACGCGGCGCCATCTGCTCTACCCCCGGCCTTCGACCGGCAGATCTAGCTCCGAGGCAAGAATCTCAAGCGAGTCGCCAATGATGGAGATGATCTCGCCGATCTGTTCGCTGGTGACGATCATCGGCGGCGCCACCATGAAATTGTCGCCGTCGACGCCGCCCTTGACCCTGCGGCCATAGATGATCAGCCCGCGCTCATAGGCGAGGTCGAGCAGACGCTGCGTCGCTTTCTTGCTCTGGTCGATCGGTTTCAGCGTATCGGGATCGGCGACCATTTCGGCGCCGGTAAGCAGCCCCTTGCCGCGCACATCGGCAATGAACGGAAAGCGCTTCGCCAGGCCCTTCAATCCGTCCATCAGCACGTCGCCCATGGCGGCGGCGTTGGCGATCAGGTCGAGCCGGTCCATTTCACCCAGCACGGCAAGCCCGGCGGCGCAGGCAAGAGGGTTGCCGGCATAGGTGTGGCCGTGCTGGAAGCCGCCGGTGGCGAGCAGCGGTTCGACCAGCCGCATCGGCGCCGCCAGCGCGCCGAGCGGCGCATAGCCCGAACCCAGCCCCTTCGATAGTGCGACGATATCGGGCTTGCAGTTCCAGTGGTCGCCGCCGAGGAATTTGCCCGTGCGGCCGGCACCGCTCATCACTTCGTCATGGATCAGCAGGATGCCGTAGCGATCGCAGATCTCGCGGATGCGCGCATAGTAGCTGTCCGGCGCGACAAGCGCAGCGGTCGCCGCGCCGCCGATCGGCTCCATGATGAAGGCGACGACGCTCTCTGGACCTTCGGCGAGGATCTTCTCCTCCAGCATGTCGGCATAACGCACACCGCGCTGCTCCATCGAGAGATTGTCGCGTGCGCGCCAGGCGGTCGGTGCCGGCACGGTCGGCATCACCCGCATCATCGGCGTAAAAGTCTCGGCCAGCGCATCGTCGCCGGTGATCGAAAGCGACCCCAGCGTACCGCCATGATAGGAAGGGAAGCGGGTGATCACTTTCCAGCGACTGGGTTGGCCGGTGGCCACGGCCCATTGCCGCGCCAGCTTGATGCAGGATTCCGTCGCTTCCGAACCGCCGGAGACGAAGAAGATGCGGTCCATGCCTTCCGGCAGCTTGCCGGCAAGTTCGCGCGCCAATTCTTCCGCCGGCTCGTTCTCGAAATGCAGCCGATAGGCGAAGGTGGCGCGGTCCATCTGCCGCTTCATGGCGTCGAGCACATTGCGGTTGGAATGGCCGATATTGGCGACCATCGGGCCGCTCGATCCGTCGATGAAACGGCGGCCATCCTGCGTCCACATGTAGATGCCTTCGGCGCGGTCGATCAGCGGCCGGCGCAGGCTGGAGAGGTAGAACAGATGCGATTGGCGCCGGGCATCGGTGTCTTGAATGGCAGGCTGGACTTTCGACATGTCAGGACTTTCCAAGAAAGCGATCGAGGACATTCTGGGTAACCCGTTCGACCATCGGGTCTTGTCTTAGCAGGCCGGCGACCCATTCGCAGCTTCCGGCGTGGAACACTTCGCCCTTGCCGCGCGGAAAATTGACGATCATTCCATTGCCGCGTTTGACCTTTTCGAGATTGGCGTCGCTCGCCTCGCCGAACAAAGTTTCGGCGGTGAAGCGGCCATCCTCGTCGGTGAGGAACTGGTCCTCGACCGGGATGTCGGCGCTTTCCTCGACCTGGCTTGCCATACCGACGGCGAGCACCTGCAAGCCATCGGGCGCGCCGCTGGTCGCGGTCGGGTAGGGCAGGCCGCCGCGTATCTCGAAGTCGAGCCCGTCCACCTCATAGCCATAGACATGGCTGTCGGCGCCGAGCAGGTCGCCGTAATAGATGCCGGTACCGGCGAAGGCCCAATGTTCCGGCCGATAGACCGGAAAACCGCGTACGCCACGTGGCGCGCAGCCGCCCCAGCCGGCATAGACACCACGTGTGGCGTTGAGCCCGAAGGTGGCTGAACCCGGCCGGCCGATTTCGGGCGCTTCCCAGGAATTGGTGGCGCGCGTCACGTCGCCGCCGCGATAGGCGGGATCCTCGGCCCGGGCGCGGTATTTGTAGCAGACCTGTCGGCGGCCCTCGTCCTCCAGCCGCGTCTGCCACATGAAATTGCCGGCAAAACGCGCCGCGTAACCGCCGCGTTCGACGTAGAAGTCGACCGCGTCGCGCATCTCCCAGGTCCAGTATTCGTCATGGCCGACGAAGACCGCGCAGTCATATCCGTCGAGAATCTCGGGCGAAAAATGCAGTTCGTTCTGGCTGGCGAGATCGACGCCGTAGCCGGATCGTTCGGCGAAGCGAAAAAAATGGCTGTCGTAGCTGGCCCAACCTGACGAGGCGTATTTCTTCGAATGACCGGTGGCGAGCGCCCACTCCATGTGCGGATACCGCGGCACGGTCTTCGGCGGCACCGCGACCTCCAATGGCACGCGCGGCGCATCCCCGGGCAGCACGACGAAGCCGCGGCACCAGGGGCGCTGCGTCGACACGATGGGCGAGTACTGGTTGCGGTCGGGCCCGGTGATGCCCTGATAGTGGTTGGAGCCTCCCCAGGTGTTGTAGGCAAGCCATGTGCCCGTCGCCGCCACCTGCAGCACGCGGCCGGGTTTCTTGCCGGGCTGGGGAGAAACGATAAAAATGTGGTGACTTTGGATCGGCTTGCCGTCGCGCCCGTCTGCGGTCAGGGTCACGCGATAGGCGCCGGACGACCAGTCGCTTCCGACGCAAAATTCGAAGGAGGCTTGCCAGCCGCAACCTTCGGCCGAGCATTGATCCGGACTGTCCTGCCAGCACGATGCGATGCCCGACTTCTCGAACATTTTCGTCTCGGTGCCGCCGTCCCGAACGATCGTGATGCCGAAGGACGGAGCGGTCGAACTGACATGCAGCGTAACCGTCTCGCCGGCACGGTACGAAAACCGGTCGCTGTAACACCAGATCTCGCCGCGTTCGCCATCCATGCCTGGCCATTCGTAATAGTGGCCGCGCACGGCATGGCGGCGTTGCTCGGGCGTCAGCCCGAAATCGGGAAATTCGGTCGGCGGATTGATCATGAAGCCCTGGACCATCGGAGGCGCCATTTCGGCGATCCGCCGGCCAGGCGTCAAATGGAAACGATCATGCCAGCATTCGTTAGCCGCACTCTTGGCCGCGCTCGGCAAACCGACTATCTCAGGAAAGATGGCGGCGGCTCCGCCACGGGGACAGGCATGCTCAGGGTGCAAAAGGTCAAGGTCGACGACATCTATGTGCCCACCGCGCGCAAGAAGACGCTGCATCCCGAGACCGTCCGGCATCTGGCCGAGGATATACTGGAAAACGGTATGAAGACGCCGATCCAGGTCCGCCACGACGGCAAGCGGCACATACTTGTCGAAGGACTGCATCGTCTGGAGGCAGCCAAGTGGCTCGGCGAGTCGGAGATCGACGCCTATCTGGTGCACGCCAAACGTCACTGACGCGCGCCTCCTCTGCAGCACTCACAGTGTCCAGAATTTTTCACCGGCGATTTCGGGTCGCGTTGGCTCGGCTCGTCCTTGGGACGCAAACCTGACCCTGCCATCTCCGCAGGTCGTCTCCAGCGAGACGGCCTGCGTGTCGCTCAGGAAGCCTTGACGCGGCGCGGCTGCCTCAGATGCTTGATACCGCTCATCTCGACGAAGTTCGTCGCCGACTCCCAGAGATAGTCACCGTAGAGAAACGGCGCGAACGGTTCGGCGTCGTCCAATGGCAGAGGCGAGATTTCCGCATCGACGCGCGGCTCGTAGAAGAACGGGATCGAGAACCGCACCGTTTTCGGCGCGATGACCCGGTGCCGTGTCGCCCGCACGCGGCCGCCGGTCCAGCGTTCCAGCAACTGGCCGAAATTGACCGCCAGCGTGCCGTTGGCTGGAGGCACGTCGATCCATTCGCCGGCGAGGTTCTTTGCCTGCAGGCCCTCGACGCCGTCCTGCGCCAGCAAGGTGACGAAGCCTGAATCGGCATGTTCGCGGCCGATGATGGTGCGCATCTCACCCTTGTGGATCACCGAAAACTCCGGCCCGCTGGTGTCGACGCCGGCATTGGCGTCGCGCAGGGGATAGCGGATCAGGCGCAGCGTCGAGATGCCACCATCGAAATAGGCATCGAAGATCAGTTCAGGCAGGCCAAGTCCGCGAGCGATCGACCGCATCAGCATGGTGCCGATCGTCTCCATCGCGCGATAGTAGTCGGCTGTCGCGGTTCGCCAGCCGGGCAGCGCATTTTCGGCCGGCAGTGGTGTCGGCTCGCACAAGGGATCGTCGGAGGCTGACAGTCGCGCCGCGTCGGCAAGGTCCGGCCCCATGTCGATACCTTCCTTGTAGGAAACGGCTTGCGGCTGCAGCGGAAACCAGCCGCGGTAGAAATTCTTCTTCGTGTGATCGAAATTCCAGCGCAGCAATTCCTGCCTCCCGGCATCGGGAAGCGCGAAGATGCGCAGCACTTGCGCGCGCTTGTCCGGCGTCAGCCAGTCGTCGCCGGGGAAATCCCGGACCGCCATGAAGCCGATGCCGGACGCGGCGGCCATGATCCTGGCGTCGCAGCGGTCGCGGGCGGGCGAGGGCGGTCCGAACAGAGCCGCAATGCCGATTGTTTCGATGTCCGCTGTCATGACGGTCCTGCCACATCACGATAATCGATGACCTTGTATCAAAGCTTTTCAATTGACCCAATCGGCTTCGCCGCTACCTTGCCGCCTGTTCACTCCAACAATGGATCCAGGCGACGACAAAATATGAGGGCGGATGCCTGTGCAGGGCGGTGCGCTACCGCACCGACGCCGGCCCCATCAACGAGCGCATCTGTCATTGCCGGCTCTGCCAGAAGGCGATCGGCGCGGCCTTCAATGCGCGCGTTCTGTTCCGCATCGACGATGTGACGGTCGAGGGCCCGTTGGCCACGGTCAATACCTCGCCGGACCTCGAGCGCGGTTTTTGCCCGAGCTGCGGCACGACGATGTTTTCGCGGCGCGTTTCGGCCGGCATCATCGGCGTCACGACCGGTTCGCTCGACGACCCGTCGCTGTTCCGGCCCCAGATGCATATCTGGACCACCTCGAAGCAGCCTTGGGTGATGCTGGACGACGGCCTGCCGCAATATGAAGGCGCTCCGCCGGCCTAGGCTTTCTCCTTCCCGTCAGCAGGAGAGGACGTGCCCTAGGATGACCAAAAAATAACCCAAAGAGACACGCGATAGCCGGCAAAGCGTCATTGGCGGGCCATCTTTGTCACCCTATCTAAGCGTCGCGGGCCCGGCATTCGAGGAGACGACGGATGAGCGACAGCATCAGCACCCTGGACGAGCTTTTGAGCGACCCGATGGTCCTGCTTGTGATGGAGCGCGACCGTGTGCGCCCGGAACAGGTGCGCATGCTGCTTGAGCGGGCTCGCCGGCCGTCCGCAGAGGAGCCTGTCATGCCGCCCGCGCATGTGATTGCCAGGACCTGCCAGAAACTGTGGCTGTGCCCGTAATCGTCTTGTCAACCTCACCCATGGGAGCATCGCCGGCCCTTCGGGCCGGTTTGAACCGTACGCGCCTGACGCGGCGGTGCCAGCTTACAAATCCGTAAATTGATTCTCCGCAGCATGACGGTATGGCTTGTCCGGCTCCGATCGCCGCCGATCGTGCCTTCGCAAGTCCGATCTCTCCCGCATGGAACCCGACATGGCTGATATCTGCACGCAAGGCGTCGACACGGGCTTTGTCGGCCTTGGATTTGCCAAGGTCGCATTCCTCGGCCTGGTGCAAGGCATCACCGAACTGCTGCCGATTTCCTCGACCGCCCATATGCGCATCGTGCCGGCCGTGCTCGGCTGGCAGGATCCGGGTTCCGCCTTCTCTGCCGCCATGCAACTGGCGGCCCTTGCCGCCGTGGTCAGCTATTTCTGGGGCGATGTGAGGGATCTTCTGTTCGGGTCGCTCGACGCCCTCACGCGCCGCGATTTTGCCGACCGGCATTTCCGCCTGGCGCTGTGGATCGTGCTGGCGACGATCCCCATCGTCATCGCCGGGGTGGCGCTCTCGGGCGTTCTCAACACCTGCAATTCGCCGTTGCGTAGCCTGAGTGTGATTGGCTGGGCCTGCATCGCCATGGCGGTCCTGCTGGGGCTGGCGGAAATCCTTGCCCGCCACCGGCGCACCATGGCCGACGCGTCGCTGGCCGATGCACTGCTGGTCGGCATCGCGCAGATCGGCGCCTTGATACCCGGAGTTTCCCGTTCCGGCTCGACCCTGACGGCGGCACTGGGGCTTGGCTTCAAGCGGGCGGAGGCGGCCCGTTTCTCGTTCCTGCTCGGGCTGCCGGCCATCGCGCTCGCCGGCCTCAAGGAATTGTGGGAACTGCACAAGGTGCATCTCGATGCCCATGGATGGTCGGTTCTCGGCATGGGACTGCTTGTGGCCTCGATATCGGCCTTTTTCGCCATCTGGGGCCTGATGCGCGTGCTGGAACGCTTTTCCGCCTGGCCCTTCGTCATCTATCGCGGCGTGCTCGGGGTTGTCTTGCTGCTCGGCGTGGCAACGGGATGGCTTGCCTAGGCCGGATCGGCACGCTTCCGGTGTTGCGCGGCTGCAACCGCCGGGAGGACATGAACCCATGCCCGAAGATGTGATCGGACGCCTTCATTGACTTCCGGCAACATCCGCCCTTAACGTTCTGTTAACAAAACAGATGGGCGGGGCCGGATGGCATCCTTGATGGGTTGGCGCCGGAAGGCGAAGGGGCTGGGGCTCGCGATTGGCCTGATTGCTTTCTGTTCGGCGGCGAGTTCCGCCTACACGGCTCCCGTTTCCATGGTTATCGGCGGCTCGACCTCCCAGCCGATCGGCCACTATGATTTTTGCAAGATCCATTCCGCCGAGTGCTTGATCCGTTCACCCGACAGCGAGCCGGCACGACTGACCGCCAAGCTGTCGCGGGAGATCAGAGCCGTGAACCTTTCGGTCAACGCACGCGTCAAGCCGATGAGCGACATGGACAATTACGGCAAGGAGGAATGGTGGGCCTATCCGGACAATGGCTTCGGCGATTGCGAGGATTACGCGCTGGAAAAGCGGCGTGAGCTCAACAGCCTGGGCATTGCCATAGCCAACCTCCTGATGACGGTGGTTCGCAAGCCGGACGGCGAGGGCCACGCCGTGCTGACGGTGCGTACCGACAAGGGCGACTTCATCCTCGACAATCTCGTCGACAAGGTTCGTGTCTGGAACCAGACGCCGTATCGCTATCTGAAAAGACAGGCGAGTGACGACACCGGGCACTGGGTCTCCATTCTTGCCGGCGAAGAGAAGCTGGTCAGCGCCGTCAAATAGCCGTCGGGCCGTAGTCCACGCTTCTCCTCGAGCAAATCCTTCATCGTGCCGGCAAGCGGTGCTATCCACGACAATTCGTTGGGACCGACAATCCGGAACGCGCATGGATTTTTTGACTCTCCTGCATTCTGCGCCCTTGTTGCTGACCTTGGTCAAGGGCGCGTTGCCCCACGCGGTCGCCACGATGATGGCATTCGGCCAGTGGTTCGCTTCGGTGCCGCCTTGCCGTGACGTCGCCTTCGAGGCCGCGAGCTTTCTCGTCTGCGAGGTCGATCCGAAACTGTATTCGATCGAACTGTTCTGGAAAGACCCGGCGGGCAAGCCTTTTCAATCGCTGCACAATCTCGACAGCGCCCAGCGCACGGCCGGCCGTACCATGTTGTTTGCCATCAATGGCGGCATGTATCATCCGGACCTCAGGCCGGTCGGCCTCTATGTCGAACGCGGCCAGGAAATGGCCGGTGTGAAGACGGGCTCGGGAAGCGGCAACTTTTCGCTGCAGCCGAATGGCATCTTCTACGTCGGCGGCGGCAAGGCCGCGGTCCGGGCGACCAGGGACTTCGTCAGGCAGCGGCCAGCCACCGACTATGCGACGCAATCGGGGCCAATGCTGGTGATCGACGGCCAGCTTCACCCGAAATTCCGGTCCGACGGCACGTCGCGCAAGAGCCGCGACGGCGTCGGAGTGCGAAAGGATGGGGTTGCCGTCTTTGCCATCTCGAACGGCACGGTGACGTTCCATGCCTTCGCCCGCCTGTTTCGCGACGTGCTCGGCTGCGACAACGCGCTCTTTCTCGACGGCACGATATCGAGCCTGCTCGCTCCGGCCCTCGGCCGCAACGACGACTACTGGAACCTGGGGCCGATGATCGGCGTCTTCAGGAAGCGCGGCTGAACGCCCTAAGCCCGGGTATCGCGCCTGCCGCGCAGTCTGATGACAATAACGACGACGATGATCGCCGCCGCCATGGCCGCGATCACCGCCAGGCCGAACAGGCTGGTTGCGTCTAGCTCAGGCAGATTGTCGGCCCCTTTCGCCACCAGCCACCCAGGCGACAGCACGACCGGCGCCCAGATGATCGCCGACAGGATGTTGGCGATCTGGAAGCGGCGCCTGTTCATCCCCATCATGCCCGCGACCAGCGGCACGGTGGCACGCACCGGACCGAAGAAGCGGCCGACGAAAACCGCGGCGAAACCGTAGCGATGGAAGAACAGGCGCGCCCTGGCGATCTCGCGGCGATAGCGGTTGAGCGGCCATTTGTGGACGACGCCGCGCCCGAGCCATTTGCCGAGAAAGAAGGAGATGGTGTCCCCGAGCGCCGCGCCGATCATCGCGGCGAGGAGGACCGGCAGTGGCTGGACGATACCGGCACCCACCAGGCCGCCGACGATGATCAGCACCGTGGTGCCGGGCAACAGGATGCCGACCAGCACCAGCGATTCGCCGAAGGCCAGCAATCCGACCACGAGGCCCGCCCAGGCCTGATGGTTCTCGATGAAACCAACGCTCTGGTCGATGAACGACTGCACGCAAGCTCCCTTTGAAAGTGTTCCTCAGCTGCCGCTGTCGAGCAGGCTCCTGAGTTGGTCGAGCTTGTCGTTGACGAGCCAGCCGCGTGGCCCGGCGCCTTTTCGAGATTCATGGGAACGCCGGCGCATACGCCGCATACCGTTCTCAACAGCCATATCATGGCGCTGTCAAGGCTTGGCCGGGCCGCTCCTGCGACTGTCTGAAAGGGGCCACAGCCATGGTAAAAAACTTGATTCAAACTTTATTGGTAATTTCTCGTTCATAACTCGTCTGGTTGTCCGTCGGCCGTCGCCTTCGGTCTGTTGTGTTTGAGTACAGGTCCAGATGCGGTTACCAGGCGTCATCAGTTTCGTGATCGCATCGCTGTGCCTTGCCGGCTGTTCGTCGACATCGGGCATGGACGCGCTCGACATGCAGAAGCCGTCCAATGAGACGACCAGTTCGGTGGTGCGGCCAAGCGCGCCGATCACATCCGTTCCGGTGGCCAAGGCAAACGCGGCGCGCAATCGGGTTGAGGTTGCGCCCGAGGACGACACCGCTCGGCCCTTCGGCCTTGCGGAGGAAGAGACGGTGGCGTTTCCCGCACCCGAACTGCCCGACAGCGTCGAGCCGCCGATCGAGGAGGCTGCCCTGGTGTCGCCGCCGAAACTGTTGTCGCGGGCGGCGCCGCCCATGCTTGCAGGCCCGGTCACGCGCTACGGCTTCCGCGATGCCAAGCCGATCAATTTCGGCCGCTCGTCGCCCCGTCACCTTGCCGTGCATGGTGTCGACGTGTCGCGCTGGCAAGGCGACGTGAATTGGGAGAAGCTGCGCGCCCAGGGCGCCAACTTCGCCTACATCAAGGCGACCGACGGCGGCGACCATCTCGACCCGATGTTCACCAGGAACTGGCGCGGCGCCGACGCCGCCGGCCTGAAGCGCGGGGCCTATCACTTCTTCTACTGGTGCCGCACCGCCGGCGAGCAGGCCGACTGGTTCATCCGCAACGTGCCGAAGGTGGAAGGCGCGCTGCCGCCGGTGATCGACGTCGAGTGGAACGGCGATTCCAGCTGCCAGCGGCGCCCGTCGCGCGAAAAGGTGCTGGAGAAGATGCAGGTGTTCATGGACAAGCTGGAGCGCCACTACGGCCAGCGGCCGATCATCTACACGGCGCCGGATTTCTATCGCGACAACCTTCAGGGCGCCTTCCCGGACTACCCGTTCTGGCTGCGCGCTGTGGCCCGGCACCCTTCAAAGGTCTATCCCGATCGCAAGTGGCTGTTCTGGCAGTATTCCGGCTCCGGCCTGTCGCATGGCGTGACCGGCCGCATCGATCTCAACGTCTTCCACGGCGATGAGTGGCAATGGCGCGCCTGGGCCGGCGGCGGCGGCCGGCAGATGATGGCTGACTCGGACTAGGGCGCGACACCTTCCACCGCCCAAGCGCTCATTCCCGGCCTATCGGAACTGGTTGCTTCCGGCGTTCTTTTCCTCGCTCAGCCGCAGCCGCGTCCTCAGGCTCATGATCTCGGCGATGGCGGCATCGATCATGGCGAGAAGCGTCAGCGTGTCGTGCTGGGTCGGATCGGCCCTGACATAGGCGAGCTGGTTCACGATATCGGTTTCGTCGTCTGCTTTGTCACTCATGCGCATCGTCCCGGCTGTTGTCTTCCTGGATTTTATCCGATCGGGTCGATCGTCAAGTAGCCCTTTTATCACGTCGTCGTGCGGATGGCGTTGCCGGCGTTCATTTCCGATCTTGCGAATAGACGAGACATTTCCGGCGCCGTGCTGTCTATATGCGGGCTGCTGCACTCTTGGTCGTCGGGGGGCGAGTTGGAGCTCAAATTTCTATTGGTTGGCTTTGCCTGCACGGTCGCTGGCATGCTGTCGATCGTCACCTTCCTGAAATGGCGAGAGGTCAAGGCGGCCAGCCGCTGGTTGCCGACGCCTGGAAAGATCGTCTCGTCGCGCGTCGAGGCGCGCGAGGTGACGAGCTCGGGCACTGGCTCGGAGAGCAGCACTTCGACCGAAATCCGCAATTTTCCGGCCATCACCTATGAGTACAAGGTGGGCGGCAAGACATTCCAAAGTTCGCATTACAGCGTGCAGGAGAACCTCGGGAATTTCGAAGTCGCGGAAACCCTTGCGCGGTTTCCGCGCGGCACGGCGGTAACCGTGTTCTATGACCCATCCAGGTCCGGGCAAGGCCGTCATCGAGCGCACCATGCCGGTTGGCGCCTTCAAGTTCATGGTCCAGCTTTCGGCGGGGCTGGTGGTTGGTGCGCTGGTGCTGGTGTTTTCCGTCGGTGGCGTGCTGGAGGCAATCGGGCCGCATTTGCCCAAGCCGCAGAACCTCGGTGCCGCGGCGTTCCTGCTCTTCATGGGTCTTTTTGTGCTGCGCATGGGCTTTGCCCAGAAATCGATGGCCGGGCAGGCGGCAAAATGGCCGACCACGGCCGGCCGTATCGATGCGTCCGGCCTGCAGGCGATCAAGACCCGCGGCCGGTTCGAAGGCGTGGGCTACCGGCCTTGGCGCACCGTCTTCAAATCCCGCATCGTCTACAGCTATGGTGTCGCCGGACAGCGCTACAGCGCCGATCGTGTCGCTTTCGGCGCCAGCGAGACGGCCTCGCTGCCTGGCCTCGTCGGCGGTCAGGCGCGGCGGTCTGTCGAGGGCAGCAAGGTCGACGTGCACTACGACGCCGCCAATCCCGCCTCGGCGGTGCTCGAATGCCGGGTGCGCGGGCTCTGGCTGCTGTGGGTCTGTTCGGCAGGCTTTCTCGGCGGCTCGGCCTTGCTGGTCGGACTGGTCTGAGCGTCGCCGCCTTCAGCAGCGGACGAGAGGTCCGCTATCGAATCCCCGCCAGGTCAATCGCACCGTCGCGCCATCTCTTTTGATATGGATGATGGGGAAAATGGCTCGTCAAGCGATGGGGCCTCGCCATAACACTGGCTGGCGCGAACCACCCAACCTGTGGCGGTTTTGCGGAAGCTCGCGTGCTCGCAGCCGAGGTTGGGAAACGACAGGGCCGACTGATCCACGGTGAAGACAGTCTGGCTCTGGACGTCGGCGGTCGCATGGCAGTTCAACCTGTCCCTGGACCACGTCCCGACATAGGGCGCTGCTGCTGCGGCCGGCACAATCGTAGTTGCGGAGATCGCCTTGAGGATTGCCAAACGCTGCATCTTTGTCCCCCTGGGCCGCTGTGTCTGATCATACAGATTGCGGGTTTGTGTGGCGCAAGTTTCGATCGACGTGCGATAAACGCAGCGGTTCCGGATTTCGCTTATGGTTTTGCACGGATGATGCGACTGTGCAGCCCGGCACGCAGCCGGCCTTGCTTCACAACGTTTTCCCCGAGATTTCGATGATCATTCGCAAACTGGCCTTGGTCGTCCTGGCTTCGCTCGGGCTCATGCAGGCAGCGAGCGCCAGGGAATGCCTCCTGAGCCACGCCACCTATAGGGAGCCACGCTCGGGCGCGGTCATGCAATTCCGGCTGCTCGACAACGAACCGGCGGCACTGACGACGCAGGTGTTCTCGCTGACCGTGCCCCATACCGACATAAGCCTGCCGGCCGACATTACCTGGACCAACGGCAAAAATTCATTTCCGCTCGGCACCATCCGCCGCACCTGCACCGACGGCGACCTCGAAGCGGGTCTGCAGGACGGCAGCGGGCTGTGCAGGATATGGGACGGGCAGATCTACGCCCTGACCGGAGGCGGCGCCGAGCAGCTGAATTCCCACGAAGCGACACCGGCGCCGAAAGGGCTGTTGCTGCCGCAGTTCGGTGCGACGTTCAGCGAATGGCCCGACTTCGCCAACGCCAACCCCGATGGCTCAGCCTGGGATGCCTTTTCCTTGACGGGATGCAGCGATGAATAGCGCGATGGGGCTGATCAACCTGACCTGGTTGCGTCAGTGACGGGTAACTGCCGTGCCGAAGAACTCGCACTATCACGCCCGCCGATCGACAAGTGCGTCGGGAAAAGCACCGTAACATCATCGGTTCGGTCGTAAGGTCGGTCGAACAAAACACCGAGGCCGACCCTCTCGGGCCGGCCTCGGATACCGTGAATAGGAAGTGCCTTAGATTCTCAGCTGCACCCGCTCGTGGCGCCGCACGTATCGCACTTCTCGCAAGTCCCATTCCTTACCATGGTAAAATTCTGGCACTCGGAGCAGGAATTGCCGGTGTAGCCCTGGAGCAGCGATTTGGCGCGGCGGTCGGCGGCGAGTTTCTTCGCTTCGGCCGCTTCATGGGCCGCCGTATCGGTGAACAGCGCCGCGGTGGTATCAGTCGAGGCGTCGGAGGCCGCTTCCTCGAAGGCAATGTCTTCCGCCAGCTCCTTGGCCCGCTCCTCATAGTCGCGCTTGTAGGCGACCGCCTCGTCGCTCGCCGGCTTCAACGCCAGCACGTTGGAGCCGGAGAAGGCTGTCGGCGCCGAACGGGCAGGGGTGCCGGAGGAGCCGGCAAAACCCTTCGGCTCGCCTGCCCTCGAAACCAGCTTCACCGGCGAGCCGCGGGTCAGGCCCTTGGAGACGGCGTCGGTCTTGCCTTCGCTGATGCCGCGGCCAAGTGCGGTGTTGGAGAAGTCCGACTGGTCGACATGGGCGAGGTCGTTGCGGCCGAGATAGGAAATGGCGAGCTCACGGAACACGTAGTCGAGGATCGACGTCGCGCTCTTGATGGCATCGTTGCCGATAACCATGCCGGCCGGTTCGAACTTGGTGAAAGTGAAGGCGTGCACATATTCGTCGAGCGGCACGCCATATTGCAGGCCGAGCGAGATCGCGATGGCGAAGTTGTTGAGAAGGCCACGCAGCGTGGCGCCTTCCTTGTTCATGTCGATGAAGATCTCGCCGAGACGGCCATCGTCATATTCGCCGGTGCGCAGGAAGATGGTGTTGCCACCGATCTTGGCCTTCTGCGTGTAACCCTTGCGGCGGCCGGGCAGCTTCTCCTGCTCGCGCGACACGCGTTCGATGATGCGCTCGACGATGCGCTCGGTGATCTGCGCCGCGCGCGCCGCCGCCGGTGCCTGGATCAGCTGCTCGACCGTATCGTCCTCATCCTCCTCGCCATCGGCGAGCAGCGAGGCATTGAGCGGCTGCGACAGCTTCGAGCCGTCGCGGTAGAGCGCGTTGGCCTTCAGCGCCAGCTTCCAGGACAACATGTAGGCGCTCTTGGCGTCCTCCACCGTCGCGTTGTTCGGCATGTTGATGGTCTTGGAGATGGCGCCGGAGATGAAGGGCTGCGCCGCCGCCATCATCTGGATGTGGCTGTTGATCGAAAGCGAGCGCTTGCCGATCTTGCCGCAGGGGCTGGCACAATCGAACACGGCGAGGTGTTCGGCCTTGAGGAAGGGCGCGCCTTCCAGCGTCATCGCACCGCAGACATGGATGTTGGCGGCCTCGATGTCCTTCCGGGAGAAACCCAGCGCCGGCAGCATTTCGAACGAGAAGTCGTTGAGCTGTTCGTCGGTGAAGCCGAAAGTCTCCTTCACCCAGTCGGCGCCGAGCGTCCACTGGTTGAAGACGAACTTGATGTCGAAGGCCGACTTCAGCGCGGCGTTGAGCGCCGCGATCTTGTCGTCGGTGAAGCCCTTGGCCTTGAGCGAGCCGGGGTTGACGGCCGGCGCCTGGTTGAGATTGCCGTGGCCGACGGCGTAGGCCTCGATCTCGGCGATCTGGCTCTCGGAGTAACCGAGCGTGCGCAGCGCTTCCGGCACGGCGCGGTTGATGATCTTGAAATAGCCGCCGCCGGCGAGCTTCTTGAACTTCACCAGGGCGAAGTCGGGCTCGATGCCGGTGGTGTCGCAATCCATGACCAGGCCGATCGTGCCGGTCGGCGCGATCACGGTTGCCTGCGCGTTGCGGTAGCCGTGCTCCTCGCCGAGTTCGATGGCGCGGTCCCAGGCGGCCCTGGCGTGGGTGGCCAAATCCTGCTGCTTCAGGTCCGACGCCACGAGAGGCACCGGATTGACGGCGAGTTTTTCGTAACCGTCCTTGTCGCCATAGGCGGCGCGGCGATGATTGCGCATGACGCGCAGCATGTTCTGGGCGTTGCGGTCATAATCGGGGAAGGCGCCGAGTTCGGACGCCATTTCCGCCGAGGTCGAGTAGGCGACGCCGGTCATGATGGCGGTCAGCGCGGCGCAGATGGCGCGGCCCTCGTCGGAATCGTAGGGAATGCCCGAGGTCATCAGCAGGCCGCCAATATTGGCGTAGCCGAGGCCCAGCGTGCGGTAGTCGTAGGAAAGCTTGGCGATCTCCTTCGACGGGAACTGCGCCATCATCACCGAGATTTCGAGAACCATGGTCCACAGCCGCACGGTGTGCTCGTAGGCAGCGATATCGATCGTGCCGTCGGCGTTGCGGTAGGGAAGCAAATTGATCGAGGCGAGATTGCAGGCCGTGTCGTCGAGGAACATGTATTCCGAGCACGGGTTGGAGGCCCGGATCGCACCCGCCGAAGCGCAGGTGTGCCAGTCGTTCATCGTCGTGTTGAAATGCAGGCCCGGATCGGCCGACGCCCAGGCGGCGTAGCCGATCTTTTCCCACAGGTCCCGCGCCTTCAGCGTCTTCAAGACCTTGCCATCCTTGCGGGCGGTCAGGTGCCAGTCGGCGTCGGTCTCGACGGCGCGCAGGAAATTGTCCTTCAGCGACACCGAATTGTTGGAGTTCTGGCCCGAGACCGTCAGGTAGGCGTCAGAATCCCAGTCGGCGTCGTAGGTCTTGAACGACATCGAGGTGTAGCCCTGCTTGGCGAACTGGATGACGCGGTAGATGTAGTTCTCCGGCACCGCCGACTTCTTGGCCGCCTTGATTTCGCGCTTCAGCGCCGTGTTGACGGCCGGATCGAAGCAGTCGTCGTCATGGCCTTCGCAGTTGACGCAGGCCTTCATGATCGCTTCGAGATGCTTCTTGACGATCTTGGAGCCGGTCACCAACGAGGCGACCTTCTGCTCTTCATTGACCTTCCAGTCGATGAATTCCTCGATGTCGGGGTGGTCGGCGTCGACGATGACCATTTTCGCCGCGCGGCGCGTCGTGCCGCCCGACTTGATGGCGCCCGCCGCACGGTCGCCGATCTTGAGGAAGCTCATCAGGCCGGACGAGCGGCCGCCGCCGGACAGCTTTTCGCCTTCGCCGCGCAGCAGCGAGAAGTTCGAGCCGGTGCCGGAGCCATATTTGAACAGGCGCGCTTCTCGCACCCACAGATCCATGATGCCGCCCTCGTTGACGAGGTCGTCCTGCACGCCCTGGATGAAGCAGGCATGCGGCTGCGGATGCTCGTAGGAGGACTTCGACTTGGTCAGCTTGCCGGTGAAGGGGTCGACATAGAAGTGACCCTGGCTCGGACCGTCGATGCCGTAGGCCCAGTGCAGGCCGGTGTTGAACCATTGCGGCGAATTCGGCGCGACGCGCTGGGTGGCCAGCATATAGGCAAGCTCGTCGCGGAAGGCGCGCGCATCTTCCTCCGACGCCTTGAAGTAGCCGCCCTTCCAGCCCCAATAGGTCCAGGTGCCGGCCAGCCGGTCGAAGACCTGGCGGGCGTCGATCTCGGAACCGTAGCGCTCGGCTTCCGGCAGCTTGGCGAGCTCGACCTCATCGGCGACGGAGCGCCACAGGAAGGAGGGGACGTCGTTCTCCTCGACCTTCTTCAGGCGCGCGGGAACGCCGGCCTTGCGGAAATATTTCTGGGCCAGGATGTCGGCGGCGACCTGGGAGAACTGCGCCGGCACATCGATGTTGTCCAAGCGGAACACCACCGAGCCATCCGGATTCTTGATCTCGGAAAGCGCCTTGCGGAATTCGATCTCCGCATAAGCGGCCCCTTCTTGGCCTGCATGTCCTGGCTTGGTGAAACGACGCTCGATGCGCATTGGTCCGGTCCCTTTTGTCTATATATAGCGCTTTCATCAGGGGATTTCTGCCCCCAAAAGACGAAACGCGCTGTCCGCCGTTTGCCGGCATTGCGAACAATGCCGGCATCTCCTCTTCGCGGGCGCGGCCACGCACACGACAAAACGCCTTGCCGAGCGTTTGCCGAGGCTGCCAACCGACCCCGCGGGTCCCTCAAAACTGAATTTTTCGATTCCCTCACCTGAGGGAAATTCACACTATCTAGCGTCGAACCTGCCTGCAAACCCTAAATATAGTGTTAACAGACAATTTATTCCAGTCCGACAATTCTCCCTTTCGTCGCCCCACCACCCCACGATCCCAACGCTTCCGCCGGCCTCGTAAACAGGCGGAAATGCGGGCAAAACGCACATAATCCGGGAAAAAGACCGGGCTCAGAACTTTCCGGTCGCACTCTCAACAGGAGCGCATGGCCTATAAAAGGCGACTCGTTTCGAGCCGTCAAGGATTCGTTTGCGTAGCTTTTGTGACCCCAACATCTTGTGTGTCACACATGTGGATAACGGGGATAGAATGGGCCGCTGTGGCGGCCATTTTCCGGCGGCAAGTATTTGCGATCACCGGTCCGCCTACGCGGGCTGCGTCAAGACTGTCCGGCGGGTTCAAAAAAGCCCGGCAGGCGGATGCGCAGGGAGTCAGCCGTAGTGCCGCTTCGGCTTGGGCTCGGTACCGGCGAACTGTACGCCGATCCGGTCGTTGCGGCGCCAGCGGACTTCGCAGCGATAGGCGACGCCGTCGAGCGGCACATAAAGAAGGAATTGGTCGGGAACCCGGGACTCGAGCGGGATTTTCAGTTCGGCGCCGCCCGCATGCTGGTCGCGCACCGTACAACCGATTTCTGAATTTCGGATCCCGGTGATGATCGTTCCACCTTTGAGCACGCGTGGCCGATGCTCGCGCTGCGGCTCAGGGGACTCTTGCTGAAATGGGTTTACAGGATTCGCCATCGATG
This sequence comes from Mesorhizobium sp. ESP7-2, assembly GCF_020164715.1. NCBI lineage: Bacteria > Pseudomonadati > Pseudomonadota > Alphaproteobacteria > Hyphomicrobiales > Phyllobacteriaceae > Mesorhizobium > Mesorhizobium sp. ESP7-2. Next base: position 26,603 of record NZ_JAIUGQ010000037.1, on the reverse strand, counting down.
AAACGCGCCAGACTGGCCCATTTCTATCGAAGAAAAATTAGCAAACCATTCACACGCGGTGCATCACATAGTTGTGAATCTGCCGCGATACACGTGCGCTCAGGAGAACCTGCGCGGGTCGGCGCAGAAATAGGCGATGATCTGACAGAGGTCGGGCTCATTGACCATGCGCACGGCCTCGCTGGAACTGACCCACCTGCGTGTGCGGGAATTTTTTTCCTTCCAGCGGTCGGCGATCTTGTCGACATGCAGCGGAAACACCAGCACCTCGCAAGGCACTTCTTCGCCCGAAGCCAGAACCTTGGCATAGAAATAGCGGCCGGCTTCGAGATGAGAGACGTTGCCGCGCAAACCGGCTTCTTCTGCGGCCTCGCGCGCGGCGGCTTCGCAGAGCGGCTCCTTGGCTTCCGGCCAGCCTTTCGGCAACACCCAGCGGCCAGTATCGCGGCTGGTGATCAGCATGACCTCGACGCCGTTCCCGACATCGCGCCAGGGCAGGGCGGCAACCTGCAGACGACACGGTGCCGTGCCGAAGAGTCGCCGGACCCTTTCAGCAAGGTGGTTGTGCGTCGTTGGCCGTGTCAACATCGAAGAAGCTAGCCCCAGCCTCCAGAATCGTTTGCCGTCTCATGAATCTTACGGCTAATTGTGACCAATAAAAGTAAAAACTTCGGTCACGCTGGCTGATTCCCGTCAACAAGGGTCGATTTCGCAGGATATCTTGTCGGCGGATCAGTCCGCGCAAGCAAATATTGTCGGCGGCGCTGGCTTGATTGGTAAAAACGGCTTGCCGCGAATCAGCCGGCGTGATCGTCGGCGATCGGCTTCTGATAGGTGAAGCCCATGTCCCAGGGAAAATAGATCCAAGTGTCCTGGCTGACCTCGGTGACGAAAGTATCGACCAGCGGCCGGCCCTTGGGCTTGGCGTAGACGGTCGCGAAATGGGCCTTGGGCATCATTGCCCGCACGATGCCGGCGGTCTTTCCGGTGTCGGTCAGGTCGTCGATGATCAGCACGCCGGCGCCATCGTCGGACAGCAAGGCCGGCGTGATCTCCTTCAGCACCTGTAATTGTCCCTGGCTGGTGTAGTCGTGATAGGAGGCGACGCAGACCGTCTCGATGACGCGGATGCCGAGTTCGCGCGAGATGATCGCCGCCGGAACCAGGCCACCGCGCGTGATGCAGACGATAGCCTTCCACTGGCCTTTGCTGGTGCCGGCAAGCCGCCAGGCAAGCGCGCGGGCATCGCGATGGAACTGGTCCCAGGAGACCGGGAAGGCTTTTTCGGGAAGGGACATGTCTCGCGCACTCCGCGGCACGCGACGGCCGCGTGCAAGAAAACAGGGGAATGCGCGCGGAATTAACTGGAAACCCCCGGCCTTGGCAAGGGTGGCTGGTAGCGATCGCTGTGGACTTATCGCGACAGGAAGGCCGCCACCTGCGCCGTGCGCAGCACCGTGCGTGTCACCCCGCCGAACAGAAGCTGGCGCAGCCAGGAGTGGCTATAGGCGCCAAGCACCAGGAGATCGGCGCCGGTCTCCGCGATTCTGTTCTGGATCATGTCGTCGACCGAGGTGCCGCCCGATTTCTGCACCGAGACACTGACGGTGGCGCCGTGGCGCGACAGGGCCGACGCTATTTCGGCGCCCGCGGCCTCCGGGCTTTCGTCGAGCGTATCGGGTGGATCGATGACCAGTATGTCGGTTTTCTCGGCCTCGATGATGAAGGGCAGGGCATCAAAGGCGGCGCGGGCGGCCTCCTTGCTGCCGTTCCAGGCGAGCAGAACGTGTTTGAAGGTGGTGACGAGAGGACCGGCATGCGGCACCACCAGCACCGGCCGGCCGGCATCGTAGACCAGCGTATCGACGTCTGCGCTCGGATCGCCGCCGGTCTCGCGTTGGGCGGCGATGATGAGATCGGCGGCGCGCACGCTTGAAATGCCGGTCAGTGCGCTGTCGCCGGAGAAGCTTTCCAGGCTCCGCCATTCGAAAGAGAGGCCGGAATCCTCGATACGCCTCAGGAAGAAAGCCTGGAGTTTCTCGGCCCGTTCCCGGTTCATGTCGGCGGAAACCTGCAGGAACTCCGTATCGGGAAAGCCCGTCGCCGACGTGTAGGGCACGGGGAGCGCCTCGGCATGGATACCGATCAGATGGCTCTCGAAGCGGCTGGCAAGCGGGATGGCGCAGTCGAGCACCCGCTCGCCGTCCTGTTCGTTCTGCAGAATGGCAACGATGGTCTTGAAACGCATGATGATCCCTCAACTTTGCGAGTGATGGACCTCGCGGCAGAAAAACGTTGCAGCGTCGTTCTTGGCTCCGGTTTGCGCCGGATCAGTTCGCCTTGCCGGCGAAGCCAGCCACCATGGCCTCGACATCGGCGCGCGCGGCCTCGAGCGCATCGGCGCTGCGGGCACGAACCACCAGTTCAGTCCAGAATTTGCCGTCGCCATATTTGGGGTAGGAGCCGATGATCGTATCCGGATGCGCTTTCTGGATCTCGCCCAATGGCCCGCCGACAAGGCCCTCGCCGAACGGGCAGTGCACCGTGGCCGACAGCATTTTGCTGCCGGCTCTCAGCGTCGGGACGACATTGTCGAGCATGGCCTGGAAGATCGAGGGCACGCCGGCCATGACATGAACGTTGCCGATGCGGAAACCGGGCGCCACGGACACCGGGTTGTCAATATGGTCGGCGCCGCGCGGCATTCGCGCCATGCGCTTGCGAGCCTCCGTGTATTCGATGCCGCGTGCGGCATAGCTCGCCTCCAGCAGGGCATAGGCCTTGGCATCGTATTCACAAGGCACGCCGAACGCCTTGGCGATCGAATCGGCCGTGATGTCGTCATGTGTCGGGCCGATGCCACCGGTTGTGAACACATAGGTATAGCGTGCGCGCACGGCATTCACCGCCGCGACGATCTCGTCTTCCTCGTCGGGAACAATGCGCACCTCCTTCAGGTCGATGCCGATCGCCGTCATGATATCGGCGAGGTGGCCGATGTTCTTGTCCTTGGTGCGGCCGGACAGAATCTCATCGCCGATGACAAGCATGGCGGCAGTGACGATTTCAGGCATGGAAGGCTCCGACAGACGGCCCGTCTGAATAGCGCGACCGACGGGCGGCGGCAATGCCGCCCAAACGGCGAACGATCCGGCATACACGGATATCACCTGGATTACGGTGGCTGGCATAGCTTGACCAGGACGGGAGAAAGCCTCTTTCCGATTGTTCTCGGACGCGGGGTGCGATCAACGACCGCCCCGCGAAGTCAGTCCGTTTTTTGCCATCCTTGCGGCGGCATCGCGGGCGGATAAGGTGCACGGCTCGGATCCCGGTGATGACGGATGCCGCAATTCGCCGCGCCTGAACAAGTCGTCGCCTTCATCGAGCGCATAGCGGCGCGCTTTTGTCGCCCGGCATCACCGCCACTTCACGAGAATTTCAGGGAACCATTCGGCTGACTATTGGGTTTCGACCGTGTCGCACCCAAGACGACCAAGGTAGATACGGAGTAACTAATATGTACGCGAAACTTCTAGCCGCATCCGCTCTGACGATTGGCCTCGCAACATCGGCCATGGCTCAGTCGTCAGAACCGACATATACCAACCATAGCTGGTGGCTGTTCGGCAACCATGAGGAGACAACCGTCGATCCGTACACCACCGGGAGCATCGACGCTTACGGCTCCGGGCTGAGCACCCAAGGCAACACTGGAGGTATCGGTCCATGTGCCCACAACACGCCTGGTCCCGACGCCAATTCCGGGCTGAACGTCAACGATAAGTACTGCGGGAAGTAATTCGATTCACGGGGCGCCGGTTGGCTGCGGATAGTTTCACACTATCCGCGGCCATCGCCTGTCGAGATCAATCCGAGATTTCGGTCTGAGGCCGGTCGCGGCCGTCTGCGAGTTCCTCGTGCCATTTGCCCTCGGCGTCCTCATACTGGATGCCATCGGTGGAACCCGCCACCTGTTGTTCGGCCGAAGCGATCTCGGCGGCGCGCAACGCGTCCTGATGGGTGGGAAATGTCTCCGAGAAGGTTGAGCCGACCTTATAGGCCCAGCCACCGTCATGCTCGACGATCTTGTAAGTCAGCTTCGCCATCAAAACCTCCAGTTAAAGGTCCGCCTGCTCAATGCAACCGGTCGTCGGGCAGCTTATCGTCGGGCACCAGCACTTCCGATTCCCTGGCGGCCTCGATCAGGGCCCGGCGCGCTTCCGCTGTCGAACGATAACCTTCCAGCACTTTGAGGCAAGTGTCGAGGGCATCACGATGTCGAGGCCCGCGATTAAGTGGCCACACGGTCATCAGGCACTCCGCTGCCTCCTGGGTCGAGCGGATATGGCGATATTTGCCGACATGGCCAAGCTCGACCACGACGGGCGTTTCAAAAGGCTTGTTGTCCATCATGGCCGCAACGCAAAGCAGCCAATTTGGTTGCAAAAATGGCCTTTGGTCTGCGCCCAAAGGTCGCGTCGCTTCCGCGGCGCGCACTAAATGCATTGGCGTCTCAGTAGCCGCAGTCGTTGCGTAGCCAGCGCGCATTCGCCCAGCCGGTGCCGCCGCCGATTTCGACCTGATACCAGTTGCCGCGCCGGTCGAAGATCTCCGTATGATCGCCGTTGAACAACTGCCCGATCATCCGTGAGGACGAGTTTGGCCATGTGCGCACGGCGAGAAAGCCGCTGCCGGTCGCCAGATTGTAACGGCCGGAGAGGCCGTGCACCGTACCCTCGCAATATTGCCCGACGGTCGGCGTCGAAGAGCCGAGCCAAATCCGGCCACGGCCATGAGTGCTGCAGCCGGCAAGAAATGCCCTGAACGACATGATTACCTCCCAAGCCCGGCCGCGCCCGCCGCAGCCTCACCCAGCGTAGCAGTTCGCGGCCAGAATTGAAGCGGGCCTTGGCAAACCGTCCGGGACCACGAGCAGGGGCGCCGGTCTCGGGAGAACGGCGATCAGCTCGCCGCCTTCATCCAATGTTCCATCGTCGTCACCGAGCGGGCGAGCTGCGGCGCCGGATGGATCTTTTCGCTGAAGGTGGCCGCCGCACGCCATCCCCAGCGCGGATCGGCGAGGAAGGCGCGCGCCAGCGCCACCATGTCGGCGCGACCTTCGGCGATAACAGCCTCGGCCTGTTTCGGGTCGTCGATCAGGCCGACCGCACGGGTTGGAATGCCGGCGCCCTTGCGTACGGCTTCCGCCAGATGCACCTGATAGCCCGGCCCGGTGGGCAATTTCTGCAATGGCGAATTGCCGCCGCTCGAGCAGCAGAGATAGGCGATGCCTTCGGCCTTCAGCGCTTTCGCCACCTCGATCGCGTCCTCGACGTCAAAGCCGCCATCGACCCAGTCCTTCACCGACAGCCGTGCGCCGAGCATCAGCCTTGGCACTGCTTTCTTCACCGCCCTGGCGATCTCGACGACAAGACGCATCCGGTTTTCCAGCGAGCCGCCCCAGCGATCCGTGCGCTGGTTGGACAGCGGCGACAGGAACTGGAAGATCAGGTAGCCATGCGCCGCATGCAGTTCGATGAAGTCGAATCCGGCACGTTCGGCCCGCCTTGCGGCTTCCGCGAACCGCTCGATGAGCTGCAGGACTTCCTCGTCGTCCAGGGCGTGCGGCACGTTCCAGCCGGTGTCGTAGGCGATGGCCGAGGCCGAGACGGTCTGCCAGGGATCCTCGTTTGGCTGCAATGGGCCGCCACCTTCCCAGGGCTTGCGGTTCGAGGCCTTGCGGCCAGCATGCGCCAGTTGCGTGCCGAACTTCGTGCCGGGTGCGGCCACGCGCCGGGCCGCGTCCAGCGCGCGGCGCGCGGCTGCTTCATTGTCTTCGGAATAGAGGCCGAGACAGCCATGGCTGATGCGTCCGCGCCGCTCGACATCGGTCATCTCCACCGTGACCATGCCGGCGCCGGACATGGCCAGGTTCATCCAGTGGTAGAGATGCCAGTCGCTGGCCGACCCGTCCTCGGCGGAATACTGGCACATCGGCGCCACGGCGATGCGGTTGGGAAAGGTGAGGCCATCGAGTGTGATCGGCTGGAAAAGCGATGTCGTCATGAAGAAACTCCGGGGAGGGGAATGCGCTATTTAGGCAATGGCACCCTTCCATACCACACACGAGACAGTGAAGGGCGCTGCACCAATCGCTGGCCCGATTGCGCCTGTACCGGTTCGCGGCTACGCCTGCGTTCGCCAGCAAGCTTCGAGGTGTCAGATGGAAGACCGCGTTCGTATCCGCTCGGAAGAGATTGTCTCCGACGACTGGGCGGTTCTGAAGAAGACCGTGCTCGACTATCGCCGGCGTGACGGACAATGGGAGACGCAGATTCGCCAGACCTATGATCGCGGCGACGGCGCGGTGATCCTGCCCTACGACCCCCAGCGTTCGACCGTGCTTCTGGTGCGCCAGTTCCGCTATCCCGCTTATGTCACTGGCCACCGCGAACCGCTGATCGAGGCCTGTGCCGGATTGCTGGACGAAAACGATCCGGAAACCGCCATCCGCAAGGAAGCCGAGGAAGAACTGGGTTACCGGTTGAACAGGATCGAGCGGCTGTTTTCACCCTATATGAGTCCGGGCAGCGTCACCGAGCGGCTCTGGTTCTTCATCGCCCGCTATTCGCCCGCCGACCGCATTTCGGCCGGCGGCGGCGCTCCAGAGGAGGGCGAGGACATCGAGGTTCTGGAAATGCCGCTCGACGAAGCGCTGGCCGGCATCGCCGACGGCCGCATCGTCGATGCCAAGACCATCATTCTGATCCAGCATCTGAAGCTTAATCCGATGGCAGCTTGATCGGAGACCAAGGAATTCCAATTCAGCCCGCATGATCCAACAGGCGGGTGGTGGCTGCGTCGCGATGATGTTCGGAATTAACGCGATCGATGCCTTCGACGGTGATGGCGAACGTGCCGTTTTCTGTTCTGGCGATCCAGCCCTTCGCTTTTAGATACCACAGGTGAAACTCGAGGTGCTCACGCGGACAGCCTGACATTCGTTCGAGTTCATCGTCGCCAATGCCAGGATTGTTGACGTCTTGTCGGCGTTTTGCATAAAGCAGTGAGAGCACTTTGGCTTGAAAGGCGGAATCTCGATCGAGGTTCTTGCTGTTGCTCGCCTGATCGGTCAGCTCGGCCCGGAGGTTCAAATGAGCCTTGTATTGAATATCGTATTGCGCACGCTTGACCGGATCCTTGAGCGTGTTGTGAGCCTCCAGGATATCGCTGAAGCGTGACTCGTTGCCGGTGACCTGGTTGTCGGGATGGTAGCGCATGGCAAAATGACGAAAAATGCGCTCTATCGTTTCCGAATTGGCATTCGGACTGATTTCGAGCATTTCGTAGAAGTCGATGAACATACCGGGCCTTCCCATGCCGTGTATTCTCGGCTCTCCCCGCCACAGTTCCGGGGCAAGGCCGACGATGATTATAGAGCTGAATATTTCATGATTTGCTAATACAAAGAACGGACAAAGGACAAGAACGGAACTTAAGCGAAAACGTAAGACCTTTGCGTCCTGCATCGCAGACTTTAGTCTGATAGCATTAGCTCGTTGGAGGCAGCTTACCATGACCGACAAATCCTCTGAGCCACCAATCGAGCGTCGAAGTCACTTGAGAGAAGTGGTTTTGAAGGATGCGTTCATAATCACGCAGGATGGCGAAATAGGCTGCGCCGTCAGAAATCAGCATGAGCACGGCGCTGAGTTGCGTGTCGCTGTGGGGGCAAATGTGCCGGATAGCTTCCGGCTGCGCGTGCCGTTGGACGGTGCGACTTATCGAGCGGAAGTGCGGTGGAGAAAAGGCGAGCGGCTAGGCATCCAAATCCACGGCAATTTCTCGCTGAAGGTTAGATGATAAGGGCAAGCCGGCCTGATTTCAGGGGCGCGCCGATGCACTGCATTGCGGTGGCTTTCGTCGTTCCTGCATCCTGGCCTCCTCTCTTCGATCCTGACCTTATCGCCAATCGCTTGCCTATATATTAGAGCGAGCGCATATTCTTCGGAGAACAATGGGCGAGGGCTAAGAATGTGCAGCACCTGTGATGGTACAGGGGTCGGCCGGAGGGAGTTCCTCAAAGTCGGCGCGGGACTCGTCGCATTCGGCCTTGGTGGGGCCACGTGGTCGGCGCGCGCGGCACAAGGCGCGGCGACCGCGCTAAGCCTCGATGAAGCGCTCGCTGCGCTAAAATCCGGCAACGAAAGCTACGTCAGTCACCCGGAACTCTGCTCGATGGACCTTGCCGCGCAGCGAAACGCCGTCGCCGCACATCAGGCGCCCTGGGCCACGATCATCAGTTGCGCCGACAGTCGCGTTCCTCCGGAGCTGATTTTCGGCGGTCACGGCGTTGGAGAATTGTTCGTCGCCCGCAATGCCGGCAACCTTGTCGACACTGCGACGCTCGGTACCGTCGAATACGGGGCAGCGGTGCTCGGCTCACCCTTGATCGTGGTTCTGGCGCACACAAACTGCGGTGCCGTGAAGGCGGCGTGCGACGTGGTCACCAAGAACGCGACCTATCCTGGCGCGATCGGCCCGATGATCGAACCGATCCTGCCCGCGGCGATAGCAATGCGGAGCGCAGCGGGCGATTTCGTCGACAACACTGCCAAGGAGAGCGCGCGGAGGACCGCGAGGCGCCTGGCGGCCTCGAGCAAGGTGTTAGCCGGTCTCATTAAGGCGGGGAAGCTGAAGATAGTCGCGGCGATCTATGATCTGCAAACGGGTGCGGTGACCTACATCGAATGACACTCCCCGTCATCGAGATCGAAGGCTCGGGGGATCTCGATGCGTTGGCGTCTGGCCTCAACGCTATTCCGACCCGGCTTAGGTCGAAGCCCGAACAGGTCGACAGAACTATCGCGGCGGGCCGCGAGGCGGTGCGCGTCAACCCGCCCCTGCAGCAGGCGTCCGGCAAGGCGCAAGGACGCACCGGAATCGTGATGGCGGTCATCAACTGACGATCTTGCCATTGCCCATCGGAATGAGTGGCATGCGCGAAGCTTTCATCGCAACGGTAATCTTCCTGTGCCTGACTACGGCGGCGCTTGCCAGCACCGTTATATGGCCAAAACTGCCGGCCAAACATCGTGACGACGACACGAGCACCCTGGTTCGGCACGCCGCGAACCTGTTCGGGGTCATGACCTCGCTGATGCTCGGGCTGATGATCAATTCGGCCAAGAACACCTTTGAATCGATCGACCACAATGTCCACGCCTACGCGACCGAGTTGATCCTGCTCGACAGGACCTTGCGGCAATATGGCCCGCAAACCGACACGGTACGCCAGCCGCTGGTCGTCTACTTGCAGCGGGTGGCGGGCGATGCCTCGCCGACCAGCGAGACGCTGGTCGCCGCCAACCGGCTCTCTGAGCAGTTGCTGGCGGAAATCGGCACCCGGCTGAGTGCGCTGGCGCCGCCCGACGACGCGCATGGCTTCATTGTGCAGGATGCCCGCCAGCATTTGCAGAAAGTGCTGGAACTGCGCTGGGTGCTGATCGAGCAGTCGGAGGGCACGATTCCGGTGCCTCTGATCACGCTCCTGGTTACCTGGCTGGTGCTGATCTTCGCCAGCTTCGGCTTCAGGGCGCCACGCAATACGATCACCATTTCGACCTACCTGGTGTCGGCGGCTTTGGTTGCCGGGGCGATCTATCTGATCTTCGATATGGACGTGGCCTTTTCCGGCCCGATCCAGATCTCGATGGCTCCGCTGGAGAGGGCACTATCCGAGTTACAGCAGTGATCCGCAGCCGGTAGCCGCGCCGGGCTAAATGACGTTGCGGCGGTTCAACAGAGCAAATCCAACAAATTTGAAGACTTTGCTGGTGCGGACGACGGGAATCGAACCCGTACGATCAGAGATCGAGGGATTTTAAGTCTCATTTGCGGTGGTGCGGGCGACGGGGGTCGAACCCGTAAGTCACTGAGGACGCAGGATTTTAAGTCCTGTGCGGTTACCAGTTTCGCCACGCCCGCAAGTCACCGTTCCACCGGTATGTCACAGCCCATGTCACAAGTTCAAGCTCGACCCGGGTGCCAGTGATTGCGGCGCCAAATATTTCCTGCGACTGTCTAGCTAGGTAAGGCTACGCATTAGATTTTCAGGCGCCCTGCGCCTTTTGCCTTCTGGCTCTAGGAACTTCACCAAGTTAACCGGATCGTTAGGAAGCGAGCTTGGCGTAGCGAATGGTGGTCTGGCCTGTTGCGGCGGCGCTTTTGAACCACTTGCACCCGTTTGGTGAGCGGCATTGCAAACGGGTTGTTGGCCTTGTTCGCCCAGATGATCCAACTCGTGAGGGTTGGCGTGAACCAGTCCCGTCGAGAGTTGAGGATCTCGGAGAACCGGGGCTCCCGTATCGATTATCCTTCAATGATTTCAATAGTATGCAGTTTATTCGCCCAACTGCGGGTTGTGGTCTGAGTGGCCATCGTCCATGTTTGGGGAACTGCGTCATCGTTGATGGCCGATGCAATCCAATGACAAAATCAACCAAACAGGAGGTAGATCGGGTGTCCGACACCACGAATATTTTTGAACAGTCCCCGGATTTCGACACCTTCGGCGGGCGCCTTTCGAGGGCCCGTGATGCGAGCGGTCTGAGTGTCAAAGAGCTTGCATGGCAATTGAGTGTCAATATGTCGACAATCAATGCTTGGGAGAGCGATCGTTCGCAACCAAGTTCACACCGGCTGTTCAATATCACCGGACTCCTCGGTGTAAGCCTATCGTGGCTGCTCCACGGCATCGGTATCGGGCCTGCGGAAGACGATTTTGAAAGCCCAATGGACGCATTTTCGGAGCAATTGACCAAACTGAGGGCTCTGCATTCTGATACTGGACGGCTCATCCGCCAAATGCAGCAGCAAATGGAAGGATAGCGGCACGAAATCAAAATCAGGCCGCTAGAGGGATGTCTTCGCTAGTGTAACGGGTGTGTGTGGGATTTTCAGTCCCTTGCGTCTACCAATTCCGCCACGTCCGCAGGCCAGCCCTTTTCAGACGCCAGACAAAGCCCGTCAAGTCGTGTTCTGCGGTGGCCGAACCGCAACCCAGAGGAGGTGGCGTAGGGATACTGGTGCGATCGCGGAATTATCCGCGCCGCGAGCATCGATAAATATCTGGGTGGCGGATCTGATCCGCCTAAGGCCGGCGCCTCTCAAGCCCAACCCATCCCCCGCCCACTTGGGGGCGCCGGCCGCCCTTTCCAACAAGTATAGCTGCAGGCGCTTGCGCTTGGCCCGTGAACGTCACCAGTGGGCGATACTCAGAACTCGTAGCTGAGATTGATGCCGACCGTGTTCAGTTGCACGCTGTGATCGCGGTCGTTGAGGAGGGCCGGCACCTCGTGGTTCTCCGAGCCGAAGTCGCAATAGCGATATTGCGCGCCGACGACGAACTTTGTCGGTCAGCGCGTAGTCGACGCCCACGCCCACGGCCCAGCCGACATTTGCCGAGCGGATTTCAGCCGGCGACGCCAAGGTCGAAGTCGACGTGAAACCCGAGTAATCCGGCGATCACCAGGCAAATCCATTCTTCCTCGCTGGTCAAAACACCGCCGGCTTGGCACAGTCAGGCAAACAGGAGTCTTTGATGGCCAGGAAGCCGCCCGCCCGCGCGACGAAACCCAAACCGTGGACCGAAATGGCTACCGACCTGGTCGATGTCGCGATGGGTCGCAAACCCGCCGATCTCGTCATCCGCAACGGACGCTGGGTGAACGTCCATTCGGGCGAGATCATCGCCGGCACCGACATCGCCATATCGGGCGGCCGCTTCGCCTATTGCGGGCCGAATGCCAGCCACACGATCGGGCAGGGCACCAAAGTGGTAGACGCGGGCGGACGCTATCTCGTGCCCGGGCTTTGCGACGCGCACATGCATGTCGAGAGCGGCATGGTGACGGTCACTGAATTCTGTCGCGCCGTCATCCCGCACGGCACCACATCGATGTTCATCGATCCGCACGAGATCGCCAATGTGCTGGGCCTGCCGGGCGTGCGGCTGATGCATGACGAGGCCGTGGCCATGCCCATCAACGTGCACGTGCAGATGCCGTCCTGCGTGCCCTCGGCGCCTGGGCTCGAACATGCCGGTGCCGAACTGACGGTCGCCGATGTCGCGGAGGCGATGAGCTGGGAAAACATCATCGGACTTGGCGAGGTGATGAATTTCCCCGGCGTCGCCGCCAACGATCCGGTGATGTCGGGCGAGATCGCCGCGACGGTCAAAGCCGGCAAGACGGTCGGCGGGCATTATGCCTCGCGCGATCTTGGTCTGCCATTCCACGGCTATATCGCCGGCGGACCCGAGGATGATCACGAGGGCACGCGTGCCGAGGACGCCATCGCACGCGTGCGCCAGGGCATGAAGGCGATGCTGCGGCTGGGCTCGGCTTGGTACGACGTTGCCTCGCAGATCAAGGCGGTGACGGAAAGCGGCATCGATCCGCGCAACTTCATCCTGTGCACCGACGACAGCCATTCAGGCACGCTGGTGCATGAGGGGCACATGGACCGGGTGGTGCGCCACGCCATCAGCCAAGGTCTGAAGCCGGTGACCGCGATCCAGATGGCAACGCTCAACACCGCCCAGCATTTCAAGCTGGAACGCGAGATCGGTTCGATCGCGCCGGGGCGATTGGCCGACCTGCTGATCGTTTCCGATCTCACCGCAATGTGTATCGACGAGGTCTATGCGCGCGGCGTCAGGCTGGCCAAGGGCGGCAGGCTCGACATCGATATTCCGGCCTATGACTATCCGAAGACGGCGAAGAACACCGTCAAGTTGGGCAAGAAACTGAAGGCCGGCGATTTCGATATCGCGGCGCCCAAGGGTGCCAACGAAGTGCGGGTGCGGGTGATCGGCGTCATCGAGAACCAGGCACCCACGCGCGCGCTGGAGGCCGATCTGCCGGTCGAGGATGGGCTGGTCGCCATGGATCGCCGCAACGACATATGCCAGATCGCGCTGGTCGAGCGGCACAGGGGCACGGGTGGCGTCACCAATGCCTTCGTCTCAGGTTTCGGCTACATGGCCGACTGCGCCATGGCCTCCAGCGTGGCCCACGACGCCCATCACATCATCTGCGTTGGCACCAATAAGCAGGACATGGCGCTGGCCGTGAACCGACTGGGGGAAGTCGGCGGCGGCGTCGTGCTGTTCTCCAAGGGCAAGGAACTGGCGCTGGTCGAAATGCCGATCGCCGGGCTGATGTCGGACGAGCGCGCCGAGATCGTCGCCGCCAAGGCTGAGAAACTGACCGAGGCAATGCGCAAGATGGGCTGTTCCCTGAACAACGCCTATATGCAGCACTCGCTGCTGGCGCTGGTGGTCATTCCGGAGTTGAGAATTTCCGATGTCGGGCTGATCGACGTGACGACGTTCCAGAAGGTCGATCTGTTTGTCTGAGAAAGGCCGTCCGCTCTTGGCTGCTCACCCGCCGGTGGCGATGGTCAGCACCTTGAACGGCGTCGTGATGATGACTTCGGCGGCGGAGCCGACGGCCTTTCCCAGGCCTTGGCCGATATTGCTGAGCTGTGCCGGGTCTTCGTCCGCAGCAAGGCCCGCCGGCGTGCGCAGCCTGTCGCCGAGCAATTGCACCAGGAACGGGTTGTCGGCGAATTTGGCGTGGTTGAGGCCGCCGTCGCCACCCTTGGTCTTGGTCAGGTCGACGACGGCCACGCCGTAGGAGGCGAGATCGGCGGCATTGCCATAGTCCCCGACGCGCGGCTTGTCGCCGGAGATAAACGAGGACAATTTGAGAGCCCGGTCGTCGCCCGAAAGCAGCACGGCGAACGGCTTGTCGGGTTTGCCATAACGGGTCATCTGCTTCTTGAACACGTCGACGTCGATGTCCGGCGAGGCAAGGATGACATAACCCAACTTGCCGCCGAGATCGCGGTCGCCGGTGATGGCGAGTTGGCGCAGCGCCTCCATCGTCAGCCAGGTTCCCATCGAATGGGCGATGATGTCGATGCTCTTGACCCGCGTCTTGGCGAGCATCCTGAGCGTTGCCTCGAGATCGTCACGGGCGGCGGTGGAACTGTCCTTGTCGTAGATATAGCCCGTCGTCTTGGCGCTCGACGCCCACGAGAACAGCACTGGCGTACCCGGATATTTCGTGTCGTGGGCGATCTGCGTCAGCCGGTAGATGCCGTCGTCGAAACCATTGTTGAAGCCATGCACGAAAACCAGCGCACGGTCGCCGCGCATGGCGATGTCGGCGCCGACCGCCTTGGCGAATTGCGGCGCGCCTTCGTAGAAGGTGACGTCCCTGGCCGTGAAATCCTTGGCCGGGTTGCTGTTGGCCGAACCCTTGGCGCGCTCGATGTTGCCGACCTGATGGCTCTTCGGAACCGTGACATCGACCCGCGCGAAGCTGGTGGTCGGGGAGCGGTCGCCGTCGAAGACCTGCCGTGGGTCCTTCACCGCCTTCTGGCGGGTGGTGGCGACGAATATTTCATGGGTGGCCGCAATATCGGACGCCGGCACGGTGATCGTCGTCTTGTTGAGCAGATCATGCGTTTTTCCGGCGCAGCCAGCGACCAGCAGCGCGAACGCAACGACACCAAAACTCTTCAAGCGCAAGGCCACGCGTCGGCTCCCGCATAGGGGACGTCAAACGCATGACGTCGCTCGATACTCCGATAAGGCCAGAGGCGGGCGTGGTCCAGTTCAAAGTGGGCCAATGGTTCGGCGATGGTGAACAGGCACGGCGAAACCCGCGAGCCGCATCTATTGTCCAAGCAGGCTGATGCGGTCGGTCACGTCCCGGTCGCTGGCGAAGCCATCGTCCTCGCGCAGCCGCTGGCCGATCATCTTCACCAGTGCCGGATTGTCGGCGAATTTCGTGTGGTTGAAGCTGTCGCTGCCTTTGACCTTGGAGAGATCGACGACCGTCACGCCGTAGGAGGCAAGGTCCGCCGCATCCTTGTAGTCGCCGACGCGCGGCCGCGCGCCGGCGATCAGGCCGGACAACCTCAGCGCGCGGTCGTCGTCCGACAACAGCAGGATGAACGGCTTGTCGGGCTTGCCGTAGCGGCGCATCTGGCTCTTGAACACATCGACATCGATGTCGGGAGAGGCCAACACCACGTCGCCGAGCTTGCCGCCAAGATCGCGATCGCCGCTGATGGCCATCTGGCGCAGCGTTTCCATTGTCACCCAGGTTCCCATCGAATGGGCGACAATGTCGATGCGCCGCGCACCGGACTGCTGCAGCATTCGCAAGGTCACTTCGAGCTGGTCACGGGCGGCGCTGGCGCTTTCCTTGTCATAGACATAGTCGGTGGTCTTGGCGCCCGAGGCCCAGGAGAACAGCACCGGCGTCCCCGGATAGCCGGAATCATGGACGATCTGGGTCAAGCGGTAGACGGCGTCGTCGAAGCCAGTGTTGTAGCCATGGACGAAGACCATCACGCGGCCGCCGCGCGCCGCTATGTCGGCGTTGAGCGCGCTGGAGAATTTCGGCTGGGTGTCGTAGCCGACGACCTCGGAAGCCATGAAATACTTGGCCGGATCATCCGACTTGCCGCGTGAGCGCCGCTCGATCTGGCCGGTCGTGTGGAGCCCCGGG
The DNA here is from genome assembly GCF_020164715.1 of Mesorhizobium sp. ESP7-2. Taxonomy (NCBI): domain Bacteria; kingdom Pseudomonadati; phylum Pseudomonadota; class Alphaproteobacteria; order Hyphomicrobiales; family Phyllobacteriaceae; genus Mesorhizobium; species Mesorhizobium sp. ESP7-2. The sequence goes on along the minus strand of NZ_JAIUGQ010000037.1, from coordinate 11,013 downwards.
ACGGTGACGTTGACGCGGGCGTAGTTCAGCGTCGCCGAGCGTTCGCCGTCGAAAACCTTGTTGGGGTCGTCGGAGGGCTTGCGGGTCGTGGCAATGAAGATCGAGTGGTTGCCGGCGATTTCCGTCACCGGCGCGGACATGACCGCGCTGCCGAGCAGTTCCTCGGTTTTGTGGCCGCCGCAGCCTGCCACCAGCAAGGCAAGCGCAAGAATGCAAATCGTCTTCACATGCACGTCAAAAATTCCACTCGAGCCCAAAAAGGGCCATCCACCCTCCGCGATATCTCCCCAGCAGGCGAAGTGCGGCGGAAGTAAGTCGTGTCCAGCCAAAATGCGGTCGGCGCTTCGCGACGGTCATCGCACTGTTGCGCGAAAGCCAAAGCGGCGGCGAGGCCGTACCATCACAGAGGGCAGGCACCGGCATCTCCGCCGGATGTCGAATTCAGGCGTCCACCAATGCGCGTGCTCGGCGCGACGCGAGAAGCATGAACAAACGTCCCCAAGTACTTGCTGGCATTTCGGGAAGGCGCCTTTGCGGGCGTGGGGCTCGGCCGGGCAATGGTCTTGCCGGGTCGGATGTGTAATAGGGTTGTGGTCTAACTCGCCCGCGGGCGATCCGGGATGATCCTGCCATGACCACCTTTTCCTCGCGCGTCGCCACCGCCGCCTCCGCGATCCGCCAGATCTTCCCGGAGACACCGCTGCAGGAAAATGACTATCTGTCGAAAAAGACAGGCGCGCGGGTGCTGTTGAAGCGCGAGGATTTGAGTCCCGTGCGATCCTACAAGATCCGTGGCGCCTTCAACTTCTTCCGCAAGGCGCTTGGCGAAGGCAACCAGGCGGAGCTGTTTGTCTGCGCGTCCGCCGGCAACCATGCGCAGGGCTTTGCCTTCGTCTGCCGCCATTTCGGCAAGAAGGGCGTAGTCTTCATGCCGGTGACGACCCCGCAGCAGAAGATCGACAAGACCAGGCTGTTTGGCGGCGATTTCGTCGAGATCAGGCTGGTCGGCGATTTTTTCGACGACTGCTATCGCGCCGCCTTCGACTTCACCGAAAGCTCCGGTGCCCATATGGTGCCGCCCTTCGACCACAAGGATATCATCGAGGGCCAGGCGACGGTCGCCTATGAGATCGCGGACCAGATGCCGGGCGCGCGCATGCCCGACATCGTCATGCTGCCGGTGGGTGGCGGCGGTCTGGCTGCCGGGGTCACGCACTATTTCGCCGATCAGGGCCGAGAGGCGCAGTTCGTCTTTTGCGAGCCGGCCGGCGCGCCGAGCCTGCGCGAGAGTCTTGCGGCGGGAAAACGGCTGAAGCTCGCCAAGGTCGACAACTTCGTCGACGGCGCGGCGGTTGCCGAGATCGGCCGCGAACCTTTGCGCTATCTCAGGGAGTTCGCCGCCGACAGCGTGCGGCTGGTCCCGGAAAACCGGCTCTGCGCGACCATGATCGAGATGCTCAACGTGGAAGGCGTGGTCCTGGAACCCGCCGGCGCGCTGGCGATCGACGCGCTGAAGGATTTTTCCAGGAAGGAGATCAGGGGCAAGACCATCGTCGCCGTGGTCTCCGGGGGCAATTTCGATTTCGAGCGGCTGCCGGACGTCAAGGAACGGGCGCTGCGCTTCGAAGGCCTAAAGAAATACTTCATCATCCGCTTTCCCCAGCGGCCGGGCGCGTTGCGCGACTTCCTCGAAATGCTGGGCCCGGACGACGACATCGCCCGCTTCGAATATCTGAAGAAATCGGCGCGCAATTTCGGCTCGGTGTTGATCGGCATCGAAACCAAGGATCGGCGCAATTTCGACCTGCTGAAGGCGAATTTCGAGGCCGAGGGCGTCCAGTATCAGGACATCACCGACAATGAGACATTGGCAGGTTTCATAATATGAGCGGAAAGATCTTCATCGCCCTGTTTTCCGGCATCAATGTCGGCGGCAACCGCATTGTCAGGATGGCGGAGTTGCGGTCGTTCTTCGAGGGTCTCGGTTTTTCCGATGTCTCCACCTACGTGCAGAGCGGCAATGCCGTGTTCCGGGCTGACAAGGGCGACGCCGCCGTGCTGACCAAACAGATCGAGGCGGCTTTCGAGAAGAAATGGGGTTTCCATTCGCGCATCATGGTGCGCGATTTCGAATGGCTCGAACGGCTGGTTCGCGAAAATCCCTATCCGGAAGCGGCCGCTGACCACACGAAGCTCCACGCCTATGCGCTGGAGCGTGAGCCGACTGCCGAAGAGGTGGCGCGGCTGGCTGAAAAGTGCACTGGCCCGGAGCGTTTCGAGGTCAAGGGCGATGTGCTCTATCTCAGCGCGCCCGACGGGCTCGGCAAATCGGTGTTCGCCAACCTCATTCCGCGCACGTTGAAAGTGCCGGGCACGGCCCGCAATTGGCGATCGATGCTGGCGCTGCTGGAGATGGCGGGCAAGTCCGGTAGCGATTGATCCATGCGTCTCGCCGGAAATGCTTGGCGACACGCATGAACGCGCTATGCCGCCTCGGCGCGTTTCCAGTCGAAAGCCAATTCTTCGCGGAACGCAAAGCGTTTGATGTGGTCGGCAACGACGCTTTCGAGGCGCTCGATCGAAGCGGACTCGCCGGTCGATACCGTGATGTGCAGCGCTGCCCCGTCGGCGTCCATGACCGTGCGGCCGAGTGAAAGGTCGATGACGCCGTGATTGGGGTCGAACTCGACGGGAAACTTGTGCGCCCAATGCTTGCACAACTGCTGCAGATAGCGGCTTGCGTGCGCCGTGGAGACATTGGCGTGGCTGGTCGGCATGAAGGGTTCTCCAAAGCTGAATCTGATGATGTGGCGCCGCTCTTCAGGGCAGGCGCCATAGCCGCATAGATAGGCACAATTTAGCGAAACACCATGGAGTGGCCGCCGGCCACTCGAAAAGGTGATCGATTACCAGCTTCCGGTATTCGCCATCGACGCCCACGGTTCCGCCTTGGCCTTGGCCGGGCCTTTCTGCAGAAGCTCGATGGAGATGCCGTCTGGCGACCTGATAAAGGCCATGTTGCCGTCGCGCGGCGGCCGGTTGATGGTGACGCCATTGTCCATCAGTCGCTGGCACGTGGCATAGATGTCGTCGACCTCGTAGGCGAGGTGGCCGAAATTGCGCCCGCCCTTGTAGTCTTCCGGATCCCAATTGTAGGTGAGTTCGACCAGCGGCGCTTTCTCGTTGATGCCGCTCTGCTCGTCTTCCGGCGCGGCCAGGAAGATCAGCGTGAAGCGGCCCTGCTCGCTTTCATGGCGGCGAACTTCCTTCAGCCCGAGCTTGTTGCAGTAGAAATCGAGCGAGGCATCGACATCGGCGACGCGGACCATGGTGTGCAGATAGCGCATGTGTTTTCCTCGATCTGTTGGGTTGCGGCGCAACATAGGGTCGGCCCGGCCAAAGGGCAATCGTTCGGGTCAGGCAGCGCCGGCAAAGAACAAATCCGGTATTCCCGCAATGAACCGTGAAAAAAGGCACGTCAGGTCTTGCACACACCGGAAGCCGCGGTGTTAATCTGGTATCAAGAATCAGTTGCGGTGTTCTTGAATAAAGGGGGCATTCTTATGGGGGAAAAGGCCTCTTTGACGGGGCGGGCCAATACCCTTGGCGACGCTTTGACGCGCGACGAAGGCGGCGATTCTGCTGACCTGACCGAAATTTCCGGCGCCATCAAGTGGTTCGATGTGGCCAAGGGCTATGGTTTCATCCTTCCGGATGACGGTGTTTCGGGCGATATCCTCCTCCATGTGACTTGTCTTCGACGGGACGGCTTCCAGACAGCCTTGGAAGGCGCGCGCGTGGTCTGTCTTGTGAAGCAGGGCGAGCGCGGACTGCAGGCGTTCCGTGTGCTTTCCATGGATGTCACCACCGCCGTCCATCCCGCCGAAATGCAGGAGCAGCGCACCCATGTCTCGGTAACGCCGGAGAGTGGGCTCGAACGCGCTTTGGTCAAATGGTTCAACCGCACCAAAGGGTTTGGCTTCCTGACGCGCGGCGAGGGCACCGAGGATATTTTCGTCCATATGGAGACCTTGCGCCGCTACGGCATCACCGAGCTTCGGCCGGGCCAGGTCGTGCTTGTCCGTTTCGGCCGCGGTGACAAAGGCCTTATGGCCGCCGAAATTCACCCCGATATGGGCACCTTGCCGGTCTCGCACTAGGGCGATCCGGCCGAGGATTTCATATGACACACAGGAACAGGCTGACGGCGGGCGTGATGTGCGCTGTGGCTGCCGTCATGGTCGCCGCCGCCGCATTCTTCTATTTCCAGGTACCCAGCGCCGCCGATGGCCAGGCGATGATCCTTCCGGTCGATCCCGCGCCGCTGGTCGCTGTGACCAAAAACGGTAAACGCTCCTTTTCCATCGAAGTCGCCGATACCGAGGCAGAGCGTGAGGCCGGCCTGATGTTTCGCGAGGACATGGCTGCCAATCATGGCATGCTGTTCGTTTTCGACGAGACACGCGACGTCAGTTTCTGGATGAAGAATACGCCGATGCCGCTCGATCTGATCTTTGTCGGCCAGGACGGCAGGATCCGCGCAATCAAGCAGGGCGAGCCGCAATCCGAGGCGATCGTCTCGCCGGGCGAGCCGGTCCGCTTCGTGCTTGAACTCAAGGCAGGCACTGCCGCCAGGGACGGCATCGCGGACGGCGATCTGCTGCGCCATCCGGCGATAGGCACCGCATCCGGCCCTGGCATGCCGCCCGCGGACAAGGGCGATTCTCCGAACGTCGATTCCGACTGAGCGCCAGGGATCGCTTTCCGATGCAGTTTTTCTCCCATGACGGGTTCGATCTAGCCTTCCTCGACCGCCAGCCGGCATCGGGTGAGGGCGATCCGGTGCTCATGATTCATGGCTTCGCCTCGAGCCACTATGTCAACTGGGTGTCGCCCGGCTGGTTCAAGACGCTCAACGATGCCGGCTATCGCGCCATCGCCTTCGACAATCGCGGCCACGGCTCGTCGTCCAAGAGTTACGACGAGGCCGATTATACGCCCGCGAAAATGGCTTCGGACGCGGCAGCCCTGCTCGATCATCTCGGCATCGAGCGGGCCCATGTCATGGGCTATTCGATGGGCGCGCGCATTGCGGCCTTCCTGGCACTGTCCGATCCGGACAAGGTGGCGACGTTGGTCTTTGGCGGCCTCGGCATCGGTATGATCGATGGGGTCGGCGATTGGGATCCGATTGCCGCCGCCCTCCTTGCCGAGGATCCGACCGCGACCACCCATCCACGCGGCCGCGCTTTTCGTGCCTTCGCCGACCAGACCCGCAGCGACCGCCGGGCGCTTGCCGCCTGCATCGTCACGTCACGGGAATTGCTTGGTGAAGAGGATATTGCCCGCATAGCCCAGCCGACGCTGGTCGCGGTCGGTACCACCGACGACATTGGCGGATCGCCGGACGAGCTTGCGGCGCTGATGCCCAACGCCAGGGCCTTCCACATCGAGGGCCGCGACCATATGCTGGCCGTTGGTGACAAGACCTTCAAGCAACGTGTGCTGGAGTTCTACGCCGAAAATCCGCTCTGACGCGCCGGTTTCTTGGGACGAAGCGCCTCGGATCGCGAAATTGACCTAGGACAAGGTCTCCAGCGACCGCGCCATGTTCAGCCTTGCCTTTGGTTCGAAGCGCTGCCTAAACTCCTGCGTGAGAAAAATATGCGGACGGGCAAGGAAGCTTTTTAGCACCGCGCCGCGTCCGGCACGCCATATCGGCTCCTCCACCCAGTCATATTCGCGGCGAACCGCGCGTTCATAGGCATCGAACGCAACCGGATCAGCGCCTAGGATCGAAAGATCCATGTCGAGAAACAGGCTGGCGTCGCGTGTCGCCGCAGCGTCGTCGAAAGGCGGCAACTGGTGCGTGGCGGTGGCGAGGATCATCGTGCTGATACGCTCGAGGCGCGCGGCATCGGTGCGGCCCGCGAGCTTTTGCTCGGCAAGGGCGGCACTTTGCGCCTCATTGTCCTTGGCCCTGCTGTCGTAGATGGCGTCGTGGAACCAGATCGCCGCTTCGACGGCTTCGGGGTCGTCCAGTTCTCCCTGATAGTCGCGAGCCAGCGCCAGCATTGCCTCGATATGCGCAAGGCCGTGATAGTGGCGTTCCTCGGCGGCGTAGAGCGCCGAAAGCTCGGTTTTCAGCGCGTCGTCGATCAAGGGTTCGTTTTCCATGGCTGCTTGAATTCCCGCGAACCAAATCCATTTGACACAGCACTAAGGAAAATTGAGTTCAATCGTGCTATGATCTGGCTTATATGTGCGGCCCCGATGACAGCAGACTAGCAGGACGCAGGACGAGACGTCGATGAACAGCATCAGCATTTCCCGCCAAAACGCGCTGCAGCCGGTCGATCCGATCTGGCGTTCGATCCGCGACGAAGCGATGGAAGCGGTCAACCGCGACCCGCTGCTGGCCGCGTTCCTCTATGCGACGATCCTCAACCAGGAAAGCCTGGAAGAGGCGGTCATTCACAGGATCGCGGAGCGGCTTGCCCATCAGGATATCGGCTCCGATCTCATCCGCCAGACGTTCAAGTCGATGCTCGCCGACGACAAGGACTGGCCGACCACGGTGCGCGTCGACATCCAGGCCTATTATGACCGCGACCCGGCTTGCGACCGGTTCATCATGCCGGTGCTCTACTTCAAGGGCTTTCACGCCATCCAGACCCATCGGCTGGCGCATTGGCTGTGGAATCAGGGCCGCAAGGATTTCGCGCTCTACCTGCAGAGCCGTTCGTCCGCAGTCTTCCAGACCGACATCAATCCGGCCGCGCGCATCGGCAAGGGCATCTTCATCGATCACGCCACCGGCCTCGTCGTCGGCGAGACCGCCGTGATCGAGGACGATGTGTCCATCCTGCACGGCGTGACGCTGGGCGGTACCGGCAAGGCCGGTGGCGACCGCCATCCCAAGATTCGCTATGGCGTGCTGATTGGCGCCGGCGCCAAGATTCTCGGCAACATCGAGATCGGCCATTGCTCCAAGATTGCCGCCGGATCGGTGGTGCTGTCGCCTGTGCCGCACAACAAGACGGTTGCCGGTGTGCCGGCGCGCGTGGTCGGCGAGACCGGCTGCGACCAGCCTTCGCGCCAGATGGACCAGCTTCTGCCGTCGCAGAAGATGGACCACGTCATCAGTTTCGATATCTGATTTGCTGGCAGCTGCCCGGCATGATTGCCCGGCGGCGCTGCCCGCTTCCGGTGCAATAAGGTCGGCTTGCCTTTACATCGCCATTGTCGACGTGCCAGAAGCGCCGTTCAAACGAGCAAGCCGATGATCGGAGAAGACTGTTGAAGCCGGACGAAATCAGAAAGCTGGACGCCTATTTCAAGCGCGTCTTCCAGAACCCCAAGCTTGAGGTCAAGGCACGGCCGCGCAAGGAAGATTCGGCCGAAGTCTATGTCGGCGAGGAATTCCTCGGCATCGTCTTCAAGGATGAGGACGATGGCGACTATAATTTCTCGATGGCGATCCTCGATATCGACCTGGCCTGAGCCCGCAATGCCACGGCAGGCCGCGTAGAGCGCGGCCGGGCCGCTTTTCAGCCGGTCAATGTCGGGTCTTCAGGATTCGCCCCGCCTCTGCCGCGATCGCCGCATCAAGCGTCTGCCAGTCGCCAAGGAATTCCCTCGGGAAGCGATAGGTAAGGCTGAGATCATCCCCGACATGGATGTCCCGCTGGCAAGGAGCCAGCGATTCGCCGGCGCTCGGCCCGCTGAGGCAGCGGGCCACGAACGGGTCCTTGCCAGCGCGCTTGCCGACGACCAGCACCTCGTTCAGATAACCTGATTTCTCATTGAACCCATAGACCGTCGTGCCGCCGGGTCCTGGAATACCGGGCTGGACGATCAGCGCGCTGTAGATCGGCCCGAACCGGCCGCTCATGTCGCGCGACATCATCTGCTGCTCGAAGGACAGGAAGATGATGTTCCTGTTGGCCCCGGCGTGATTGAAATCGTCGCGCGACGCCTCGCTGTAGCCGTCCATCTGGGGATAGCGCAGGTAAAGGTCGAGGCGCGAGGCGATACCGTCGCGCCTGGCCGGCTCGAACCTGATGAAATTGGCCGGCACGGTGATGACGTTGTTGCCGATCACCACCTCGCGCACGGTCGCGTCGTCGGTGTAGCCGGCCATGGCAATGGAGCGGCCGAACCATTTGCCGCCAAGGCTGATGGCTATCGACAGCAAGGCCAGAGCCGCGAACGCGTAGAACACCCGCTTCATCAGCATGGAATCGACCACGGTGAGTTCCGCGCCGTCGGCGATCGCTGCCTGCTTCATCTCGGTCCTCGTCCCACCGCCTGTGCGCCATCCCGGTGTCCGCCATCCCGGTGTCCCCCATCTGGGTGTCTCTTGACGGCACACATCATACGGCACGGCTCTTGCTGCCATCCTGAAGCGACTGTGCGATTTCATGGTAAATGGAGGGTTAATGTGGCCCAGATGGAACTCTTGCTGTTCGCTTTTGTCGTCGGGCTGACGGTTTGCGGGCTGACCGGCTCGACAATGGAGCTGGTATCGGGTCGCAAGGTCGCCTTCACCGAGCCCTATGTGTCGCCCTCGCATGTACTGCGCTCGCTGGCCGTCACTGCCGGCGCCGGGCCATTCATGCTGGTCAACGATGCCCTCGATGCGCGGCGCCAGAACCGCATCTCGACAGCGGCGCTCTTGTCATGCGGCTGCACCGCTATTGCCTGGTCCCTGGCGCTGGGCATCGTCGTGCTTGCCATTGCTTCCTGGGCGCTCCGTCTCCTAGGGTTTTCACTCTGAGACGATTCGGAGACCGACAATGCCGCTTTATGCAATCGATGGAACGGAGCCCAGCTTCGCCGACGCGGACTCGAATTGGATTGCGCCCGATGCCACGCTGATTGGCGACATCAGGATCGGCCGCAATGCCGGCTTCTGGTTCGGTGCCGTCATCAGGGGCGACAACGAGCCCGTCGTCATCGGCGCCGACACCAATGTGCAGGAACATACTGTCATGCACACCGATCCCGGCTTTCCGCTGACCATCGGACAGGGCTGTACGATCGGCCATCGCGCCATGCTTCACGGCTGCACGATTGGTGACAATAGCCTGATCGGCATGGGCGCCATCCTGCTGAACGGCGCCAGGATCGGCAAGAATTCACTCGTCGGCGCTGGCGCCCTGGTCACCGAAGGCAAGGAGTTTCCGGACAATTCGCTGATCGTTGGTTCGCCTGCCAAGGCGATCAAGGTGCTGGACGACGCCGCGGTCGAGCGGCTGCGGGCCTCGGCCGCGCATTATGTCGCCAATGGCCAACGGTTCAAGGCTGGGCTGAAGAAGGTCTGAACTCTCGGCCGGGACGTGACTTCGGACACGGGTTGCGTCTAACGATCCCGGTCGCCGAGCGCGCGCTCGGCTGTGGCTTCTCTCAACAGCGAAGCGCCCAACTCGAATCCTGCAATCTCTGCTTCTTCAAGGGCTGTCGTGTAGTGATCGATACGAGTCCTCAAAGAAGGGTCCGCGCCTGCGGTGAGAAGCAGGCGGATCGCCTCGGCGTCACGCATGGCTACGCCGTAGTGGAGCGGCGTCCAGTCGTTGACGCCTCGCATGTCCGGATCGGCGCCGTGATCGACGAGGATACGGATGATGTCGACCTTGTCCGCGCGCTCGGTGGACAGCGCCGCGATGATCGAGGGAAATCCGGCATGATCCCCGTAGTTCGGACTGGATCCGGCGTCGAGCAGCGCCGCGACGAAGGCAAGCGGACTCCAGTAGATCGCGTATTCCAGCGGATGGCCAAGACCGAGTTCGAATGGCATGCGCTCGTCGAACCAGCCGGGCGAACCGCCCAAGGCTTTGCCGAGTCCAACGAAGTCACCGGCCTTGAAGGCATCGTCGATCGCCTTGAACAGCCTGTGGCGCTCGCATCGATCTTCCGGGATTTCCAGCATCGGCAGTAATCCAAACTGTGCGGATTGCGAACGATATTGCGGCTGCGAAACCATACGTGCAGAAGCGTCCGGGTTCAGCTCACCCTGATTTGTTTTTCCCTTTTTTGGTGGCGGCAGTGTTAATGCGTATTCGCATGGCTCCACCGCTGGGCTTGTCGATTTCGAAAGCAGCGGTCTCCCGCACTAGATCGCTCAGCTTCCCGAAGCCGTAGGTGCGGGGATCGAAATCCGAGAAAAGATTTAAGAGCTGTTTCCCAAAATTACTCAGGGACACCCAGCCGTCCTCGCTGTCCATCTGGCCGATAACTTTCCTGAGGATTGGCGTTGCGGCGTTCGGCGACTGAAGTGGCTTTGTTGCCGGTGCGGTATCCTGAACGCTCGCTGCGCCACGCAGGAGGTTTTCAGTATAGATGAAACGGCGACATGCCTGCCGAAAGCTCTCAGGGGTTTTCCGTTCACCAAAGCCGAACACATCAACGCCGTGTTCACGGATGCGGGCAGCAAGCCTCGTGAAGTCGCTGTCGGACGAAACCAGACAGAAGCCGTCAAAGCGACCGCTATGGAGAAGATCCATGGCGTCGATCACCAGAGTGATATCAGACGCATTCTTGCCAACGGTATAAGCGAACTGTTGCTGCGGTATGATCGCGTGTTTGGACAGGATGTCGGCCCAGCCCTTCGACCGAGCAGTTGAGAAGTCGCCGTAAATTCGACGAACGCTAGCCTCGCCGATCTTGGCGATCTCCTCGAACAGACCGTCGGCAATCTTGGCGGAAGCGTTGTCGGCGTCGATAAGTACAGCAAGGCGTGGTGATCGGGGTTCGGTCGGCATGCGGCACCTTCGGTGACTAACGCGCTGTCGATGGTCGCCAGTTGGCGAGCGTATCTCATGCGGAGAAGCAATCGAGACCATACCTACCAACGATCCGGCCGTCGAGGATCAAGCCACACGGCATTCCGGAGGAAGAAAGCGCAGCGCGAAAGCCAGATCATGTGCTGGCGTTGTCCGCGTGGGATCGTCCTAGAAATGGCGGAGCCGGCCCGGGGACGGGGCCGGCTCCTTTGACCCGGTCGTTGGGGAC
>NZ_JAIUGQ010000036.1:0-69230 GCF_020164715.1 Mesorhizobium sp. ESP7-2 | reverse complement strand
GGCAAGATCCAGATCGACCCGATGATCACCCACACGCTGAAGCTCGAGGACATCAACAGGGGATTCGACCTCATGCATGAGGGCAAGTCGATCCGGAGTGTCGTGCTTTACTGAAGACGGCCACACGCCGCCAGCCAACCGGCCAGCGACCTCTGTGGTGAAACATGGGAGGAAGTAAGAATGGCGGAGAAACTGCATCCGAAAATCGACAATGGCCTGCCCAGGGAAAGCGCAAGCTTTGCCGGCAGCACGTTGGTCTGCGCCTGTACCAGCAACCCGGTCAAGGTGAGGGTCAAGGGCCAGATCGCCCACAACCACGCCTGCGGCTGCACCAAATGCTGGAAGCCCGAAGGCGCTATATTCTCTGTGGTAGCGGTTGCCGGTACCGGCGATGTCACCGTCACCGAGAATGGCGACAAGCTGAAGGTGGTCGACCCGTCAGCGCTGATCCAGCGTCATGCCTGCACCCAATGCGGCGTCCACATGCACGGACCGGTCGAGCGCGACCATCCGTTCAAGGGCCTGTCCTTCATCCACCCTGAGCGCTTCGAGGAAGACGGCTGGTCGCCTCCGGGCTTCACCGCCTTTGTCTCGTCGATCATCGAATCGGGTGTCGACCCGAGCCGGATGGACGGCATTCGCGGCAGGCTGAGGACAATCGGCCTGGAGCCTTACGATTGCCTCAACCCGGGCCTGATGGACTACATCGCCACCTGGACGGCCAAGAAGTCCGGCGCTTTGCCGGCCTGACCGCTATGAGATCAGGCAGGGGCCGGACATGTTTCCGGTCCCTGCGCGTTTTCTGGAGAAACAATGCCCGCACCCGCCATCTACGTCGACGCCGACGCCTGCCCGGTGAAGGCCGAGGTAGAAAAGGTCGCCGAGCGCCATGGCATTGTCGTAACCTACGTCTCCAATGGCGGCCTGCGCCCTTCCCGCGACCCGATGATCCGCAATGTCGTGGTCTCCAAGGGCGCCGATGCCGCTGACGACTGGATCGTCGAGAACGCCAAGTCCAACGACATCGTGGTGACGGCGGACATTCCGCTTGCCGCCCGCACGGTGGCGCTCGGCGCGCATGTGCTGGGACCGACCGGGCGGCCCTTCACACCCGAGACGATCGGCATGGCGGTGGCGATGCGGGACCTCAAGCAGCATCTACGCGAAACCGGCGAAAGCAAGGGCTACAACGCCAGTTTTGCGCCGCAGGACCGCTCGCGTTTCCTCGGCGAACTCGACCGTATCTTGCGGCGGGCGCTGAAATCCGCCACACCAAGCTAGCAACAAAGCGCCATCCAGGTGGAGACCGCCATGGCCGCCGAAACCCCGGTCAAGAATCCGATGCAGCGCCATATGCTGTTCGCAGTCTCGGCTTGTATCGGTGCGTTTGCGCTGCTCGTGGCGTTGCTGCTGCACGCCCCGCTCGCCTACTCGATCGGCGCCAACGCATTTTTCGCCGCTTACGTCATTCTTGTCGTCAGCCAGATGCCCAAACTCACCGGCAAATATCTCAGCAAGAATGCACGCGCCACCGATCAGCCGGTGCTGGTCATCTTCGCTGTGACGCTCGTTGTCGTCGGCGTTGCCGTTATCTCCCTGTTCCTGCTGATCAATCGGAAGGACGGAGGTCACCCGATCGAACTCGGCTTCGCACTGCTGTCGATCCCGCTCGGCTGGTTCACAATCCATGCCATGGCGGCGCTCCATTATGCCCATGTCTACTGGATGGACGGCGACGCGGTCGACACCGACACCAACAAGAAGATCCCGGTCGGTGGCCTGCTGTTCCCGGGCGACAAACGCCCCGAGGGCTGGGATTTCCTCTACTTCTCGACTGTCATCGGCATGACGGCGCAGACCGCCGACACCAACATCTCGACGACGCACATGCGTCGTGTCGTGCTTGTGCACTCGGTCCTGTCGTTCTTCTTCAACACGGTCATCGTCGCCGCGGCCGTCAATCTTGCCGTCAGCCTGGGTGGTTCGTAATAAATCCGTGATCCGATGAAACATCGGTTTGGATCGCGACGTATCAGGAGGACAATGAACGCGCAGGCCAAGCCGCAAGGCCGGGAGACCAGACAAGATGGAATCGGTTGCCAGAAGCCAATCCGAAATTGAACCGGGTGTCCCCGCTTCAAAAGAGAAAACATTGATCTATCGCCAGTCGCGCTGGACGCGGCTGACACACTGGCTCTGGGCCATCTCGTTGTTTTTCATGCTTCTTTCCGGCCTGCAGATCTTCAATGCCCGGCCGCAGCTCTACATCGGCAAGCAATCCGGCTTCGGCTACAACAACACCATTTTCGCCATAGGCGCCGAAAACACCAATGCCGGGCCGCGCGGTTATACCGAAATCTTCGGGCACCGTTTCGACACGACAGGTGTCCTCGGCTGGTCGGGTCCGACAGGCAACGAGACGGCGCGCGGTTTCCCATCCTGGGCGACGATCCCCTCCTACTATGACCTCGGTACCGCCCGTGTCATCCATTTCTTCTTTGCCTGGATACTGACGACGACCTTGATCGTCTGGCTGGTCGCCAGCCTGATCAACGGCCACATCCGCCGCGATCTGGCGCCGCGCCTGGATGACCTCAAGCGCTTGCCACAGGACATCGCCAACCACGCCAGGCTCAAATTCCATCACACGCGCGAGTACAACACGCTGCAGAAAATGGCTTATGGCGGCGTGCTGTTCGTGCTCTTGCCGCTGATGATCATCACTGGTCTCGCCATGTCGCCGAGCATGGATTCGGTGCTGCCGTTTCTCAACGATCTGCTCGGCGGCCGGCAGACCGCACGCACCATCCATTTCAGCGTCATGGTTCTGCTGGTCGCCTTCTTCGTCATCCACATCCTGATGATCCTTGCCGCCGGCCCGATCAACGAACTGCGCTCGATCATCACCGGCTGGTACCGCACCGATCCTCCCGCGCATGACTCCAAAACGTCCGAGAGGAGTGTCTGACATGGCGAAATTTGAGATCAGCCGCCGAAAATTCCTCACCGCCGCCAGCCTCGGCGCTTCCGGCATCATGCTGTCGGGCTGCGACGCCTTCGACAGCCAGCTCAGCATCGGCAGCGGGCTGCGCAGTTTCCTCGAAAACGCCAATGGCCTGACCCACAAGGCACAACGGTTGCTCGGCGGCGGCAATTCGCTGGCGCCGGAATTCACAGAGGCCGACATCCGTCAGCCAATGCGGCCAAACGGCGTGACCGCGCCGGATGACGACACATACAAAGCCCTGCTCACCAACAACTTCGCCGATTGGCGTCTGGAGGTGTCAGGCCTCGTCGAAAAGCCGTTGTCGCTCACCCGCGAGCAGCTCATGAACATGCCGAGCCGCACCCAGATTACCCGCCACGATTGCGTCGAAGGCTGGAGCTGCATCGCCAAATGGACCGGTACGCCGCTGGCGCTGGTGCTCGACCAGGCGGTGGTCAAGCCGCAGGCGCGCTATGTCATGTTCCACTGCCTCGACACGATCGACCGCAGCCTGTCCGGCGACATCAAATATTACGGCACCATCGACCTGATCGATGCCCGCCACCCCCAGACCATCCTTGCCTATGGCCTGAACGGCAAACCGCTGCCGGTCGAGAACGGCGCGCCGCTGCGTGTCCGCGTCGAACGTCAGCTCGGCTACAAGATGCCGAAATATCTCTACAAGATCGAACTGGTCGACGGCTTCGTCAATGTCGGCGGCGGCCGCGGCGGCTATTGGGAAGACAATGGCTACGACTGGTACGGCGGGATTTGATGGACGCTCGCATTGCGGCCGAGCACGACCTGTCTCCAGTCGAATTGAGTTCGCTCGAGGAGCGTCTTCATCGTGACAACCGGCGTGTAACGGACCGCGACGACGACCGAGGGCTGGTCTTTGTCATCCGCGATGATGCGGGACACGCGATCGGAGTAGCCGCCGGCTACTCCTGGGCTGGCACGTCCGAACTCACATTGATGTGGATTGACGAGTGTTATCGCGGTCGCGGCTATGCAAGGCAGTTGCTCGAGGCTTTTGTCGCGGAGGCCGTGGATCGCGGCGTCAAGAAGATCTGGGTCTCCAGCCACGACTTCCAGGCGCCAGGCCTGTATGAAAAAGCCGGCTTCGAGCGCATGGCGGAACTCGCGGGATGGCCCGAAGGCCATTCCAATATCATTCTTTGCAGAACGATAGCAGCAGACGGCGCGGCTTAGGCCACCCTGTCGAGCAGCGGCTTCAGCGCCGGATGAATCTCCGGCGAGGCATGCTTGATCAATGTCAGCAGCGCACGTTCATTCTCGTACAAAGGCCGATTCACGCCGATATGTCCGACAAGCCATTTGGCTTCGCCGGCATCGATCGTCTCGGCGCGGCGGGCCAGCGCCTCGGCTGCCCTGTTCTTGGCTTCCCATTCGGTCTCGATATCGTCAGGAGACCGGTAGGCCTCGATGATGCCGGCGAGGCCGCCGGAGACCATGCGGCTGAAGAAACCGCCGATTTCCGGATCGGCGTGATCGAGGAAGGTTTCCTGGCGCAGCGCCACGTCGCGGGTGGGCGCCTCGTAACCGGCCGAGCACATGACGAAATTGGCGATCGCCTTGACGAACAGGTCGTTCCAGGACGGATCGTTGTTGGCCTGGGCTGTCCGCTCGTTGATCCTGAACAGCACCTCGGCCTCGGCCCGGGTGATGGCGATGTTGCCGTCGCCGCCATGGGCATGGAGGATACGGCGCAGAAGCTCGACTTCTGCCTTGGCGATCAATCCGGGCACCAGCGCACCGCCGAGCATCAGCGGTCCCTTGCCGTCGACGACCGCATTGGCGACCTGCTCCAGCGCGTAGACGCAAAGCCGGCTCGGCGAGGATTTCGCCTCTTCCAGCACATGGACCAGCAATTCGAGTTCAGTCCGGCTGTCGACCATGCCGTCGCGCGAAATCGTGCGGACCAGCCAGTCGGCATTTTCCTGTGAAATGTAGCCCGAGGGCTTTTCCTGGCGGACGATGTAGTCGGTGACCGCCTCGACGAAGAACGGTGCCCATTCCGCGCACTTGTCCCGCGCCGTCTGGTCGAGCGCGAACAAGGCCTCGGCTTCGCCCCGGGTCACCACGCCGTCCGCGAACACGTCGCGGCGCAGCATCGCCACATCCTCCGAAGCAATGCGGTTCTTCGACGTCAGCCCCGCCACCGGCGCACTCATGATCAACTCGCCCATCCGTCGTCTCCGTCCGCCCAACGCGTCACATCGGCCTGCTATATCAGGAGTGTCTTGAAAAACCGCCAAATGGCGTGGTTAGCGAAGACTTGTCAGCCAATGCATGTCGCCCAAAAGTGTGCAGCGGTTTTGGGAGAACGACATGCATCAACACAAAGATCTAAAGCGCGACGCGCTTAGATGTCGCTGGGAGGTGACAAGGTGTCGCCGACGGGCTATGGATGGCGCGTCGAGGGCTCAGGGTTTGAGTCCTACCTGTTTGCGGGAGAGAGCAGCGAGAGCTGCCGCCGAAGGGGAAATCGCCCGAAATCTCTCAGGCAAAAGAACCGTAGACGGGAAAGACACTCTGGAAAGTCGGGGCTTGCCCCCGCGCCGAAGGTGTAAGCGCCGCTGACAGAGTTCCGGCTGCGCGAGTCTCTCAGGCTTCAGACAGAGGGGCACGGACTGGTCGCCATCAGCGACCGATTGCGTGCGACTCTGGAGACGACATGACGGGCGACGACAAACACCTTCCCCTCGAAGATATCCATACAGCGGCCGGTGCGCGCTTCGGCGCCTTTGCAGGCTGGTCGATGCCGCTGACCTATCCGGCCGGCGTCATGAAGGAGCATCTTCACACCCGCGAACATGCGGGCCTGTTCGACATCTCGCACATGAAGCTGTTCGAGGTCAGCGGGCCGGATGCCGTCACGCTGCTCGACCGCGCCTGCCCGCTAGATGCCGGCGCGCTCGAAATCTCACAATCCAAGCTGACCTTCTTCCTCAATGAGGCGGGCGGCATTCTGGATGATCTGATCGTCACCCGGCTCGGCGATACGAGGTTCATGCTGGTCGCCAACGCCGGCAATGCCGTCGCCGACGAAAAGCATCTGCGCGCGCTGGCAGCCGATTTCGATGTGAAGGTCGAGCCGCTCGACCGTGTTTTCCTGGCGATCCAAGGCCCGGAAGCCTGGGCGGCACTATCCCGCGCCGGCCTCGAGACGGGCTCGCTGCTGTTCATGCATGGCATCGAGCCGCGGAAAAACTGGTTCATGAGCCGGTCGGGCTATACCGGCGAGGACGGTTTCGAGATCGGCCTGCCGGAAGCCGATGCAAGAGAACTCGTCGCCAAACTGCTCGCGGACGAGCGCGTACTGTGGATCGGGCTTGCCGCGCGCGACAGCCTGCGGCTCGAAGCCGGCCTCTGCCTGCATGGTCAGGACATATCGCCGGAGATCGACCCGGCCGCGGCGGCGCTGATGTGGGCAATCCCGAAAGAGATCCGTGCTTCCGGCACCTTCATCGGCGCCGACGCGTTGCGCGCCGCCGTGGAGCGGGGTCCGGCGCAAAAGCGCGTCGGGTTGAAGGCCGATGGCCGCCAGCCGGTACGAGCGGGCGCAACCCTTTTCGATGCCGACGGCAACCCTGCCGGCCATATCACATCGGGCGGCTTCGGCCCATCCGCCGGCCATCCGGTCGCCATGGGCTATGTCGCCACCCCGCTGGCCAAGCCCGGAACACGGGTTTTCGCCGACGTGCGCGGCACGAAGATCCCCGTCGATATCAGTTCCCTGCCCTTCACCCCTCATCGCTACCGCAAAGGATAGACCCCATGGCAAAGATCTATTTCACCGCCGATCACGAATGGCTCAGCGTCGAGGGCGGCGTCGCCACCGTCGGCATCACCAACTACGCGCAGGAGCAACTCGGCGACCTCGTCTTCGTGGAACTGCCAGAAACGGGAAAGAAGCTCGCCAAGGGCGATACCGCCGTCGTGGTCGAGTCCGTCAAGGCGGCCTCCGACGTTTACGCGCCGGTCGACGGCGAGATCACCGAGGCCAATGGCACGCTGTCATCCGACCCTTCGCTGGTCAACTCGGCGGCAACCGGCGCCGGCTGGCTATGGAAGATGAAGCTCGCCGACGAAAGCCAACTCGCCAGCCTCATGGATGAGGCCGCCTACAAAGCCCATATTGGCTGATATCAGGACGCATTGACATGACCGCTGCACCTTACCCCTTCTCGGCCCGTCACATCGGCCCCGGCCTTGCCGACGTCAGAGCCATGCTCGCCGTCCTCGGTGTTCCCTCGGTCGAGACGCTGATCAGTCAGGCCGTGCCGAGATCGATCCGCCTCGACCACCCGCTGGCCCTGCCCGCGCCGGCCAGCGAAGCCGAAGCGCTCGCCGAATTGTCGACGATCATGGCAAGGAATACCGTGCTGAAGAGTTTTATCGGCGCCGGTTACCACGGCGTCCACGTGCCGCCGGTCATCCAGCGCAACTTGTTCGAGAATCCAGCCTGGTACACCGCTTACACACCTTACCAGGCCGAGATCAGCCAGGGCCGGCTCGAAATGCTGTTCAACTTCCAGACGCTGGTCACGGAACTGACCGGCCTGCCGGTGGCATCGGCTTCATTGCTCGACGAGGCAACCGCGGTCGCCGAAGCGGTCGGCATTGCGCTGCGCCACCACCGCGACAAGCGCACCAAGGTGGCGCTCGCCGGCACGCCGCACCCGCAGACGCTGGACGTGGTGCGTACCCGCGCCGAGCCACTCGGCATCGAGATCGACGGCGAGGCGATCGACGACAACACCGCCGCCCTGCTCGTCTCCTGGCCGGATACTTTTGGCGTCTATGGCGACCACAAGGCGGCGATCGAAAAAGCGCGCGCCACCGGCGCCCTTGTCGTCTTCATCGCCGACCCGCTTGGCCTGACGCTGACCGACGCGCCGGCGAAACTCGGCGCCGACATTGCCGTCGGCCCGATGCAGCGCTTTGGCGTACCGATGGGCTTTGGCGGCCCGCACGCCGCCTATTGCGCCGTCGCCGACAGACTGACGCGGCTGATGCCCGGCCGCCTGGTCGGTCAGTCGACCGACAGCATGGGCCGTCCCGGCTACCGCCTCGCCTTGCAGACACGCGAGCAGCATATCCGCCGCGACAAGGCAACGTCCAACATCTGCACGGCGCAGGCGCTGCTTGCCAATATGGCCACCGCCTACGCCATCTGGCATGGCCCGGTTGGCCTGCAGGCGATCGCCGGGCGCATCCATGCGCTGGCCAACCGCCTGGCGAGCGGCCTCGAGGGGGCGGGTGTATCGGTGCTCGGCTCCAGCCGTTTCGACACGGTGACGGTGGAGGTCAAAGGCAAGGCCACCCGGATCGCGGCCGCCGCCGAAAAGACCGGCAGGCTGCTGCGTGTGCTCGACGCCGACCATGTCGGGATCAGTTTCGACGAGACGTCGACCGATGCCGATCTCGAGGCGATCGCGGCCCTGTTCGACGCCAAAGCCGCTTCTGCCGCCGACAGCACGGTGCCCGGCAAGCCGCGCGGCAAGGAGTTTTTGACCCAGCCGGTCTTCCACGAGAACAAGTCGGAGACCGAGATGATGCGCTTCCTGCGCCGGCTGGCCGACAAGGACCTGGCGCTCGACCGCGCCATGATCCCGCTGGGATCCTGCACCATGAAGCTCAACGCCGCGGCGGAAATGATGCCGGTGAGCTGGCCGGAAATCGCCAATTTGCATCCCTTCGCGCCCGCAACGCATTCGGCCGGCTACCGCGCCATGATCGGCGAACTGGAAAGCTGGCTGTCGGAGATCACCGGCTTCGACGCCGTGACCTTGCAGCCCAATGCCGGCAGCCAGGGCGAATATGCCGGGCTGCTCGCCATTCGCGCCTATCATCGCTCGCGCGGTGAAGGCCATCGCACTGTCTGCCTGATCCCCTCCTCCGCGCATGGCACCAATCCGGCGAGTGCCGCGATGGCCGGCATGAGCGTTGTGGTCGTGCGCTGCCTGGAAGACGGCAACATCGACATGGACGATATGCGCGCCAAGGCCAACGAGCATTCCAGGAATCTCGCGGCGCTGATGTTCACATACCCCTCCACGCATGGCGTCTACGAGGAAGGCGCGCGCCACCTCTGCGCGCTCATCCATGAGCATGGCGGACAGGTCTATTTCGACGGCGCCAACCTCAACGCCCTGGTTGGGCTTGCCCGTCCCGGCGACATCGGCGCCGACGTCTGCCACATGAACCTGCACAAGACCTTCTGCATCCCGCATGGCGGCGGCGGCCCCGGCGTCGGTCCGATCGGCGTCAGGGCGCATCTGAAGCCCTATTTGCCCGGCCATGTCAGCGAAGGCTCGGCGCATGCCGTGGCCGCCGCCCCCTTCGGCAGCGCTTCCATCCTGCCGATCACCTGGATGTACATCCGTATGATGGGCGCTTCCGGCCTCAAGCAGGCGACCGAGACGGCGATCGTGTCCGCCAACTATGTGGCGACGCGGCTCGCCCCGCACTTCCCGCTACTTTACAAGGGCAGGAGCGATCGTGTCGCCCATGAATGCATCCTCGATACCCGCGTGCTCAAGGAGAGCGCCGGCATCGGTGTCGAAGACATCGCCAAGCGCCTGATCGACTATGGTTTCCACGCGCCGACCATGTCGTTCCCGGTCGCCGGCACGCTGATGGTCGAACCGACCGAGTCCGAGCCCAAGCGCGAGTTGGACCGGTTTTGCGAGGCGATGATCGCCATTGCCGGCGAGGCGGCGAAAGTGGCCAGGGGCGAATGGCCTTTGGCCGACAATCCGCTGGTCAACGCGCCTCATACATCAGCCGAGGCGCTGGCCGGTCAATGGACCCACCCTTACTCGCGCCTCGAAGCGGCCTATCCCGCCGGCGACGCCGACACAGCGGCAAAGTACTGGCCGCCGGTATCGCGCATCGACAATGTCGCGGGAGACCGCAACCTGGTCTGCTCCTGCCCGCCGCTGTCGGACTATCTGGGTGCTGCCGAATAGCTACGCAGAGCGCAAGGCCGGCTTGACTGGGTCGGCCTTGCCCATCCTCTTGCGACTGATGACGCAATTTCGCCCCGCGCGTTTGGCGGCATAGAGCATGGTGTCGGCCCTGGCCAGCACCTCGTCGAGGGTGCTGCCGTCGGCTTCGCCGAACCCGATCCCGCCGCTGACCGTGCTGCGCAAGTGGCCGAGCGGGGTGGGCACGACTTCCGTACCGAAAGCAACACCGATCTTGCTGGCAAGATCATAGGCCCGCTCGTCCGTCATGCGCGACATGACGATTGCGAACTCCTCGCCGCCCAAACGAAAGGCGTCGACCCCGGTCCTGGCATATTTCCTGATGACGGCGGCAAAGCGGCACAGGACCTGATCCCCGACCGGGTGTCCATAGATGTCGTTCGTCCGCTTGAAGTGATCGAGATCGAACATGACGATCGCCATGAACGGGCTGAAGGTGCGCTCGCCATAAAGCGACGTCAGGCCCCGACGGTTCATCAGTCCGGTCAACGGATCGGTCATGGTCTCAGCCTTGAGCTCGATCTGCGCCTGCAGATGATGGAGCGAAAGCGTCAACGCGCCGAGGCCGGTCATACAGGCCACCGCAACGACCGAGTTGAGGCGCTCGGCCCAATTGTCGGGCGCGACACCGAGCGTCCACTGTCCTTTGGCCATCAGAACCACGCCGCAAAGGGCAAACGACAGCCCACAAGTGCCGCTCAGGAACGACACCACCAGCAGGATGCGGCGATCGTGACTGCCATTGATCCAGAACATGGCCCCGATCGTCGAAAGCAGCGCGGTAACCGTCGCGTAGGTGATCACGAAACCGATGCCGTCAAGGCCCATGAGGTCACGGCCGCACAGACAGCCATGGCGGCAAGCGTCGGCGCAATCGCACGCCTGTGGTCCGGCACACCGAGATATTGCATGGCCGAAATGCAGATGATCAGAAAACCCAGGCTGAGCAGCGCCAGCGCGATCTGGCAAAGCAGCGGATCGGGCTCCCTTGTGTAGCGCCAGAACAGGATCACATGCGCGACGAGCACGAGAATGCCGCATGCCACCGTCAGCACGAATCTTGCCCGCGGCGCGGTGGCCCAGATCGCGAACATGGTGACGCTGAGACAGATGCCCGACAGCGCGGCTGCGAGCAGGAGCGAACTGAAATCCAGCATATCGGGCGGAGGCCTCTCGAGCGTCGGCGGTTGCGCCGCATTCTAGGTCGGCGGCAGCCCTCGGACATGGTTTTCAGGCGATCTGTCCGCCCAACCTGCGGATAGGGTTTACAAAGCGTCGATGCCACCTGTCCCGAAACCGCACCCCTGGCCGGCCGAGGATCAAACGGCATCAGCCCTTGTTCAGCAGGGCGAGGTTGGCGTCGACGACCGTGGGATCGGCCATGCCGGCTTTCGCCTCGAGCAGCAGCGCCCTGGCTTTCTTCTTGTTGCCGCGCAACAATTGCGAATAGCCCATATTGTTGACGATCCGCGGTTTGCGGCCGGCGACTTTCAAAAGCTGGCCATAGGCGCGGTCGGCGAAGTCGAAGCGGCCGAGTTCGTCATAGGAAGCGGCGAGCCCCATCCAGGCCTCGGCGTTGTCGGCCTTCAGTTCGACTGCCTTGCGGAAATGCTGTTCGGCAAGACCATAATTGGCATCGCGAAACTGTGCCTTGCCTTCCGCCAGGTCGGATGTGTCGACGTCCTTGGCCGCCGGCTGGATCGCGGTGGTCTTGGTCGTATCGACGTTGGTGTTCGTCGTGCACCCGGTGATCATCAGGACGGTTGCCATCGTGGCCACCGCCGTAAATTTTATCTGACGCATGCCCTGCCCCGTCGCCCGATTTGTCGGGTCGTTCTTCAGGGAAAGACACTACAGCAGAGCGATTAAGCTTCGGTGCCGAAATGCAGCTAAGATTCGGTTCCGAAAATACCGGCCGTTAACCACTGGGGCGAAGGCTGCGGGCATTCAACATTTTCGCGGCCCGCCCAGCGAGTATCGGACGCCGCTAGTGACCAGTCATTTTGACGATGATGGGAATGACGGCGATCATCAGCACCACCGGCAGGATGCAGACCACGACCGGCACGGACATCTTTGCCGGCAAGGCATGCGCCTTCTCCTCGGCCAGCGACATGCGCTTGTGGCGCATTTCATCGGAAAACACCCTGAGCGCACCCGATAGGCTGGTGCCGAGTTCCTTCGACTGCTGCAGGAGCGTGGCGAAGGAGCGTACCTCGTCCAGGCTGAGGCGATCGGCGAGCGCCTTCAGCGCGTCGTCGAGGCTGCGCCCCGCCCGAAGCTCCAACGATACGAGCTGCAGGTTCTGGCTGAGCGACGGATAGGTCCTGGCGAGCTCTTTCGACACACGCTCGACGCCCGCTTCCATGCTCATTCCGGCGTCGGAGCAGACGATCATCAGGTCCATGAAATCGGGGAAGCCGTTGCGGTATTCGCGCATCTTTTCCCGCACTTTCTGGGTCAGCACCAGGCCCGGCAGGAAATAGCCGGCAGCGCCCGACAGGATGATGAAGGTCCAGCGGCTGGTCATGGTCGCGTCCGGGCTGGCCATCCACCGGTTGAGCACGAAGACGGCGAATGCCGTGCCGATCATCGCCGTGAACCGGATGAGGAAGAACATGCCGACGGCGCGCGGCTCCATGTAACCGGCCTGGATGAGCTTCAAACGCAGGCGGGCGACGTTTTCCGGATCGCTCTTGGCATAGAATTCCTGCGCCTTCTTCACAGCTTTCTCGCGCACGACGCCGCTGTTCTTCTTCTGCACCGGTTCGGGCTTGGCCACCACCGGACCGTGGTCGACCTTGAGCCGGCGCTTGACCTCGTTGCGGTCGCCCCTCGCCGCCACCATCGGCCAGGCGACCGCAGCGGCTCCCAGGGCCAGCAACAGCACGGCCACCGGCATCAGCGACGTCGGCGCGAGCGAGGCGAGGAATTCGATGACGCTTTGCATGTCAGAATCTGAAGTTCGACATCTTGAACATGATCAGATTGCCCAGCATCAGCCAGGTAACCGAGCCGCCGATCATATACCAGGTCTTCGGCACACCCCAGACGTCGCTGTAATATCCCGGCATCATGGCCATGATGGCCGTGAAGAGCAGCGCCGGCACGGCCGTCAAGATGTAGGCCGACAAGCGGCCTTCGGTGGAAATGGCACGCACCTTGCGGCGCAGCTTGCCGCGTTCGCGGATCGTCGTCGACAACCCATCGAGGATTTCGCGCAGATTGCCGCCCGAGCTGGTCTGGATCGACACGGCGGTGACGAACAGCGGCAGATCCTCATGGCCGACCCGGTCGAACAACGAATTCAGCGCCGAGACCAGGTCGGAGCCATAGGTCACCTCATCGGCGATGACGCCGAATTCGGTGCCGATCGGATCGGGCATCTCGCGCGACACCATGGCGATGGCCACCGGGACCGGATGACCGGCCTTGAGGCCCCGCGTGATCAGTTCTAGCGCCTCCGGCAACTGCATGCCGAAGCGCTTCAGCCTGCGCTTGCGCATGGAGCGCATCGCCATGACCGGCAGCAGCGGCACCAGCATGACGAACAGGATGAGCCCCATCAACAGCGGCAAGCCGCGCGAGATGGCGAACAGGGCCACGGCCATCGCCACGCCGCAGGTGATCATCAGGAATTTCGAGAGCGGCATGACCATGCCCGACTGCGTGCGCAAGGCACGGAACCGGTCGGGCGAGAACAGCGACGTTCCCGCGTCGAGGCCGCGCTCCTTGCGCAGCTGGATCAGCACCTGTTCCTGGCTGATCTTGTTTTCCTGCAGCTTCATACGCCGGTTGATGGCAGTGCGCTTGTCGCTGCGGCCGGCATAGAGCAGATAGACCGCCTCGGCGACCATGATGCCGGTCAGAGCGGCCCCGGCATAGACGACATAGATCGCGCTGAACCCGTCCAACACGCCGGCTACTCCTGCGGCCGGCCGGGTTCGAAATAACGTCCGGGAAACTCGATGCCCATCGCGCGCAGATCTTCCAGGAAACGCGGCCGTATGCCGGTCGCCTCGTAGTAGCCAAGGATCTTGCCATCCGCCTCCATGCCGGTGCGCACGAAACGGAATATCTCCTGCATCTGAATGACGTCGCCTTCCATGCCGGTCACCTCGGCGACGCTGGTCACCTTTCGCTTGCCGTCGGAAAGCCGGGTCAGCTGGACGATGATGTCGATGGCGCTGGCGATCTGGCTGCGGATCGACTGCACCGTCATCGGCATGCCGGTCATGCCCAGCATCTGCTCGAGGCGCGAAATACAGTCGCGCGGCGTGTTGGCGTGGATGGTCGCCATCGAGCCTTCGTGGCCGGTGTTCATCGCCTGCAACATGTCGAAGGCTTCCTCGCCGCGGCACTCGCCGAGAATGACCCGGTCGGGACGCATGCGCAGCGCGTTCTTGACCAGGTCGCGCTGTTTGAGCTCGCCATGGCCTTCGATGTTGGCGGGTCGCGTTTCCATGCGCGCGACATGCGGCTGCTGCAGTTGAAGCTCCGCCGCGTCCTCGATGGTGATCAGCCGCTCGTCTTCCGGAATGAAGGCCGACAGCGCGTTGAGCATCGTCGTCTTGCCGGTGCCGGTGCCGCCCGAAATGATCGTCGTCTTGCGGGCATGCACGGCCGCCGCCAGCACTTCGGCCATGTTCTGTGTGATGGCGCCGAATTCGACCAGCCTGTGCAGGCCAAGTTTGTTCTTGGAGAACTTGCGGATCGACACCAGCGGACCGTCGACGGCCACCGGGCGGATGGCTGCGTTGAAGCGCGAGCCGTCCAGCATGCGAGCGTCGACCATCGGCTGCGATTCGTCGACGCGGCGGCCGACGGCGGCCACGATCTTGTTGACGATCCTGAGCAGATGCGCCTCGTCCTTGAACGGGATATGGACCTGCTGCAGCTTGCCCTTCTTTTCGACGAAACAGTTCTGATGACCGTTGATCAGGATATCGTTGATGTCGGGATCCTTGAGCAGCGGCTCGAGCGGGCCGAGGCCGACCATCTCGTCGACGATATCGTCGACCAGCGCGTCGAGTTCGGCGGTGTTGATCGCCATCCGCTCCTGGCGGGTCTTTTCCGAAACGAAATCATGCACTTGCCGGCGCATCTCGTCCTTGGGCAAGCGCTCCAGCGCGACCAGGTTGATCTCCTCGAGCAGCATCCGGTGGATGCGCACGCGAGCATCGAGCACCTTGTTGGCATTTTTTACCGGTGCTGCTTCCGGCTTCGCCGGCAAAGCCTTTCGGCTGCTCGGGATGACGACGGCATGATGCGCGACCGGTGTTGATTCCGGCGGACGCTGCGGGCGCGCGTCGCGGTTCTGCAGGGTTGAGAAACGGCTGGTCATCCTGCCTTCCTCTTCAAGAGGCCCCTGCCGAGGCCGAACAGCGACTTCGACTTGCTCGCGGTCGCCACCGCCTCTTCCGGAAGGATGATCTTCTTCAGATCGTTGACGACATTGGCGTTGGCGTCGATCTCGTGCAGCGGCACGCCGCGGTCGACCGCCTCACGCACCAGCCGGTAGTTGTTGGCGATGCCGCCGACGAAATGCTCGCCAAGGATTTCCTGGACGTCCGCCTGCTTGATGCCGTTGTCGAACATCTTCTGCTCGAAACGGTTGACGATCACGTTCGGCTTCACTTCCTTGCCGGCGGTCTCGTAGACGGCCTGGATCAGCCGTTGCGTATGGCGCAGGCACGGCACCGTCATCTCGGCAACGATGTAGAGCTTGTTGGAGCCGAGCAGCACCGTTTCGGTCCACGGAAACCAGGTGCGTGGCATGTCGATGACGACATTGTCGAAATAGGCCGAAACGAGGTCCAGCATGCGCACCACGACATCGGTCTTGAACGAGCGCATCTCGGCCGGACGCGTCGGCGCGGCCAGCACGCAAAGTCCGCTGGCGTGCTTGGACAGCATCACATCGAGCAGTTGCCGGTCGAGGCGTTCGGGCTGGTTCTCGATTTCGGTGATGTCGAAACGAGGCTCCAGATCGAGATATTCGGCGCAGGCACCTTGCTGGAAATTGAGGTCGACCACGCAGGTCGAGGCGCCGCGCGTCACCGAATGATGCAGCTGGAACGCGGTTTGCAGCGCCAGTGTCGTGGTGCCGACGCCGCCGGCGGCGGGCATGAAGGTATAGATCTGCGACTCGGTGTTTTCCTCGCGCCCGGGCCCCTGCAGCGCTCGCACGACCGAACGCACGAGGTCGGCAGTGGTGATCGGCTTGACCAGGAAGTCGGCGACCTTGAGCTGCACCAGGATGCGCACGGCGGCGGCGTTGAACTCCTGGGTGACCACGACCACCGGTGCCTTGCCCTCGAGCCGGCGCATGACGCGCTGCAGTGACTCGATTTCCTCCAGTTTCGCCGCGTCCATATCGACGATAACGACGCCGAACTCGGCCTCCTGGACCTCGCCGCGCAGCTCCGTGACGTTCTTCTCAACCGTCATGAGCTGGATGATCTCGGAGGCGGCAAACGCCGTCTTCGTGTCCTGCGCGAAGGTCCGGTCTGTCGATACGAGCAGGATCTTCTTGGTGCTGTTTGCCATTCTTGCCGCCTGTGAGGTCGATCGCCGTGTGGATCAGTTGCCGGTGGTCGTTTGCGCTGCCTTGGCACCAGCCGCCTGATCGGGTGTGACAGGTCCGGCAGTTCCGCGCTTGGCGGGCACGAGAAGCCGCGTGTTCTGGACGCCATGCTTCCACGGGTCGACCATCTGCATGACGGTGTTGGCGGCCTGCGCCTCACCGGCGGCTGTCGTCACGCCTTCGCTGCGCACATAGTCGTCGCTGGTGCAGCCGCTCGCCAAACCGGCAAGAAGCAGGGCGATGCTCGAACTCAGGACCAGACGCATGGCTTCAGTCCTTCGGCAGGTCGAGGAAATGCCCGACTTTGGTGGCGGAAGCGCTCCGGGCAGCGCTGCCGTCAGCCAACGCCAGAGCACGGTTGGTGTCCGACGCCTTCACCTCCTCGGTGTTGTTGAGGAAATAGTCGACATTGCTGGCAGGCTGCGTGCCATCGGTCGGCTCAGCCATTTTCTTCGACGGATCGACCGGCTTCACCAGATAGGGCGTGACGATGATGACCAGGTCGGTCTCGCGCCGCTGATAGGATTTCGACGAGAACAGCGACCCCAGCACCGGCATCTTGCCGAGACCGGGAATGCGAGACGTGGTGATGTCGTTCTGGGACTGCAGCAGCCCGGCGATCATGAAGCTCTGGCCGTTCTTCAGGTCGACCGAGGTCTTGGCGCGGCGCACGATGAACCCCGGCACCGAAATGTTGCCGATATTGTAGGACGCCGACGCATCGATCGAGGAGACTTCCGGCGCGATGTCGAGGCTGACCAATCCGTCCTTCAGCACCGTCGGCGTAAAGTCCAGGCTGACGCCGTATTTCTTGTAGCTGACGGAGATCTTGCCATTGTCTTCGGAAACCGGGATCGGGAATTCGCCGCCGGCGAGAAAACTCGCCGTTTCGCCGGAGCGGGCGATCAGGTTCGGTTCGGCCAGCCTTCGGGCAAGGCCGCGCTCCTCCAGCGCCTTGATGGCGATATCGATCGAGACGCCATTGGACAGCAGCCGGCCGATGATCTCGCCGGTGCCGGCTGCAGGCACCGAGCCCGGATCGAGAGAGACATCGCGACCGCCGAAGCCGTAGGCGAAATTGGCACTGTATTTCGCACCGAGGTCCTGCCCGGCCTGGCGGTTGATCTCGACGAAGCGGACATTGAGCTGAACCTGTTGCGACGAGGAGATATTGACCGAATTGATCACCTCCTCATTGCCGGAGAAGCGGGTGGCGATCTTGTTTGCCTTTTCGGCGGCGACCGCGTCATCCGCCTCGCCCGAAAGCACCACACGGCCATTGGCCGAGCCGACCTTGATCTTGGCGTCCGGCACGCTGGCACGGATGGTGCTCGCCAATTGGTCGGTGTCGAGCGTCACTTCGATGTCGACGGTGCCGACGAGCTGCTTCTTCTCGTCGAACAGCGCGATGCCGGTGGTGCCGAGATTGTTGCCCAGCACATAGAAGGATTTGTCGGTCAGCGGGTTGACGTTGGCGATCTCCGGATCGCCGATGACGATCTGATAGAAGGCAGCGCTCGTCATGATCGTCTTGGGCTTGCCCTTGGCGACCTTGATCGACGCATTCTTGGTCGACGAGACATAGACGATGTCGTTGTCCGCCTTGGCCGCGCCTGCGAAGGCGAGCATGCCGCTCGCGACCAGTGAAGCCGCCATCGCCAGGGCGCGCACGAAACGCAACCGATCCGTCATTCGATATAGGGTATGCATCACCATGATCCCGTCCCGCCCGGTCCCCACCGGTCTTTACTTCAGGTCCCGCGAAGGGACCTTGTATTCCTCGGCCTGCGTGCCGCGTGTCACGATGACCGTCTTGAATTTCGGCTTCTCTGGCTCCTTGGCGATGGCATCGAACAAGGAGCCGGCCGCGGCCTCGGCCTTGGAAGCCACGGATCCGCCGAAGGAAGAGATGGTGGTGACGCCGTTCTTGCCGTCGCCGCCTTCGCTGGCGGAGCGCAGCGACAGCGACAGCGTCCCGACCGTGCGGGCAAGCGCCACTTTCTGCGCGCCGTCGCTCGTCACCTCGATGGTCACGGAATTGGCCACCTGCGGCGTCGTCTGACGCTCGTCGGCGCCTTGCCCGACGCTCAGCACCTTGGCGTCGGCAACGACGATCTCCGAAGTGATGGTCGAACCGGCCGCGCCTTGCGCGTTCTTGGCGACTTCCTGGATTTCGCCGGCATCACGCGTCAGCACGACATCGACGCGGTCGCCCGGCGTGACGAAACCACCGACGCCGGCGATCTCGTCGGTGCGGATGGTGACCGCCCGCATTCCCGGCGTCAGCATATTGGACAGCGTCGCGCGGCCGTTCGGTCCCGACAGCTTGGTGAGCAGCACCGGCTCGTTGACCTCGATCGGAGACAGCACGACCCGGCTGCCTTCGCCAAGCAATCCATTGACGGTGGCAAAGGCGCCTTGCGGCAGGGAATCCTGCGGCCACGGGATTTCGCTGAGCTTGGCGCGGTCGAGCTCCATGCCGTAACGCAACGGCGCATTGGCCACCACGATGGTCTTGAATTCGATTTTGGGTGCCGCCGGAGCGGCGATCGACGCCGTTTTCTCCTGGGCATCGGCCTTGGCCTGGCTCTTCACCCAGAAATCCGCCGCAAAGATCGAGATCGCGCCGAAAACGGCGGCGATGCCGATCATCGTTATGGCCTTGCCCCTCACGCCGAAACCCCTGATGCCCGTCGTTTCTTGTTATGTAGGGCTCACGCTAGTCCGCATTGTTAAAGAATCGGGAATCTTGTGCGGTTGCATTCGACCTATTTCCGCCTGCTTGGTTATCGAATGGTTTTAGGGTAAGAGGGGTTAAATCCCCGAACGTAACAGGAACCTCCGTCGCTTGGCGCTGAAAAGCGTGGCAGTATCGACGGGGTGATTCGCAGCTTGGGCTCTATGGCAGGCATGGACGACAACAACGATCTTTTCGGCAACCTGGAGAAGCAGCCGCAACCGGTTCGCACGCCGGCGCGCCCGGCGGATCCGCTGGTGCAAGCGGCCGCCAGGCGCCCGGCCGCGGCCAAGGATGGCAGCGAGGGTTACAGCGCCGCCGACATCGAGGTGCTCGAAGGCCTGGAGCCGGTGCGCCGCCGGCCCGGCATGTATATCGGCGGCACCGACGACAAGGCGATGCACCACCTGTTCGCCGAGGTCATCGACAATTCGATGGACGAGGCGGTGGCCGGTCATGCCACCTTCATCGATGTCGAACTTTCGGCCGATGGCCATCTCACGGTCACGGACAATGGCCGCGGCATTCCGGTCGACATGCACCCAAAATTCAAGAAGCCGGCGCTCGAAGTCATCATGACGACGCTGCATTCGGGCGGCAAGTTCGATTCGAAGGTCTACGAAACATCCGGCGGCCTTCACGGCGTCGGCGTGTCGGTGGTCAACGCGCTGTCGGATCATCTCGAGGTCGAGGTGGCACGTGGCCGCCAGCTCTACCGCCAGCGCTTTTCGCGTGGCGTCCCGGTGACCGGCCTCGAGCAGCTCGGCGAAGTGCACAACCGGCGCGGCACAAAAATCCGCTTCCACCCCGACGAGCAGATTTTCGGCAAGGGCGCGGCATTCGAACCGGCGCGTCTCTACCGAATGACGCGTTCGAAGGCCTATCTGTTCGGCGGCGTCGAGATTCGCTGGACCTGCGATCCCTCCCTGATCAAGGAAAAGGATCAGACACCGGCCAAGGCGGAGTTCCATTTCCCCGGCGGCCTCAAGGATTATCTGAAAGCGTCGCTCGGCGACGAATTCCAGGTGACGCGCGAAATCTTCGCCGGCAAGAGCGACAAGCAAGGCGGCCACGGCTCGCTCGAATGGGCGGTGACCTGGTTCGGCGGTGACGGCTTCATCAATTCCTACTGCAACACCATCCCGACCGGCGAAGGCGGCACCCATGAGGCCGGCTTCCGCAACGTGCTGACGCGCGGCCTGCGCGCCTATGCCGACCTCGTCGGCAACAAGCGCGCCTCGATCGTCACGTCGGAAGACGTCATGATCTCGGCCGCCGGCATGCTGTCGGTATTCATCCGCGAGCCGGAATTCGTCGGCCAGACCAAGGACAGGCTGGCGACGATCGAAGCGATACGCATCGTCGAGACCGCGATCCGCGACCCGTTCGACCATTGGCTGGCCGACAACCCGCAGGAAGCCTCGAAGCTGCTCGAATGGGTGATCGCACGCGCCGACGAGCGGGTGCGCCGCCGCCAGGAAAAAGAGGTGTCGCGCAAGAGCGCGGTGCGCAAGCTGCGCTTGCCTGGCAAGCTCGCCGACTGCACGCAGAACGCGGCGGCAGGTGCCGAACTCTTCATCGTCGAAGGTGATTCCGCCGGCGGCTCGGCCAAGCAGGCGCGCGACCGTGCCAGCCAGGCCGTCTTGCCGTTGCGCGGAAAAATCCTCAACGTCGCCAGCGCCGGCAATGACAAGCTGGCCGCCAACCAGCAGATATCGGACCTGATTCAGGCGCTTGGCTGCGGCACGCGCTTAAAATATCGCGACGAGGATTTGCGCTACGACCGCGTCATCATCATGACCGATGCCGACGTCGACGGCGCCCATATCGCCTCGCTGCTGATCACCTTTTTCTACCAGGAGATGCCGGCGCTGGTACGCGGCGGTCATCTCTATCTGGCGGTGCCGCCGCTCTACTCGATCAGGCAAGGCGGCAAGGTCGCCTATGCCCGCGACGACGCGCACAAGGACGAGCTTCTGCGCACCGAATTCACCGGGCGCGGCAAGGTCGAGCTCGGCCGCTTCAAGGGCCTGGGCGAAATGATGGCCGCGCAGCTCAAGGAGACCACCATGGACCCGAGGAAGCGCACGCTATTGCGGGTCGATGTTATCGACGCCGAGGCGGCGACCAAGGATGCGGTCGACGCGCTGATGGGCACCAAGCCCGAAGCCCGCTTCCGCTTCATCCAGGAACGCGCCGAATTCGCCGAGACGGAAGTGCTGGATATCTAGCCGCCGGCGAGTTTAGCTTGCGTTCCTGACATGGAGACCAGCCTGTGACCTGGGCGCGGCTGAAAATCTATTTCGAGACGAGCCTGGCTGGGCTGACGCAACCGACGCGCTCGGACTGGATTTTTGCCCTGCGCACCGTTTCGGCCGGCATGATCGCGCTTCTCGTCGCCTATGCGCTGAAGCTCGACCATCCGCAATGGGCAATGATGACGGTGTTCATCGTCGCCCAGCCGGTTGCCGGCATGGTGCTCGCGAAAGGCTTCTACCGGCTGCTCGGCACGCTTGCCGGCGGCGTCGCGGCAATCGGCATCACCATGGCGTTCGGCACCGGCCCCTGGATTCTGGTGACGGTACTTGCCGTCTGGATTGGCATTTGCACCTTCGTCTCGTCGCTGCTGCGCAATCCCGAAGCCTATGGCGCCGCCCTTGCCGGCTATACCGCCATGATCATCGGCCTGCCCGCCTTCGGACAGCCGCATCTGGTCGTTGACCTCGCGGTCGCGCGCTGTGCCGAGATCGTGCTCGGCATCGTTTGCGCCGGCCTCACCAGCCGGTTGATCCTGCCAAAACTGGCCAGCGACGCCATCATCTCGCGGCTGAAACGCTGCATTCTCGACCTCGCCACTTACGCTGGCGGTGCGTTCTCCGGCGGCGATCGGGCAACGCTCATCGGCCTGCACCGGAAGCTTGTCGCCGACACCCAGACGCTTGGCGAGATGCGCGCCTATGCCAGGCTAGAAGCGCCGAGCTTCGCGCCTCGCGCGCATCCGGTGCGACGCACCATCGGACAGCTGCTCTCGGCCCTTTCGGCGGCGCGTGCGCTCCATTCGCATGCCGCTCCGAAAAACGCAGCCCTCATCCCGGTACGCTCGGAGCTGCAGGCCCTTGTCAGCGAACTGGCAGCCAAGCCGGGAGCTCTGGACGATACCTCGCCCTGGTTGGCGCGACTCGACGCGATCTCGACCAGGGCCCGGCAAATGCCCGATACCTCGGCCGACCAAGGTGAGGACAGGGTCGGGACCATCACGCGCCTCACCATAGCGGCCGACTTCGCCGAGGCGCTGAAACAGGTGTTGCGCGGCCTCGACGCCTTGCGCGCGCCGGTCACCCGCCGGCCAGGTCCCGGCAACCAGCAGCCGGCACTGGTGGTGCATCGCGACTATCCCGGTGCCGCGCGCAACGCCATCCGCGCGGCCGTTGCCACGCTGCTGGTCGCGGCATTCTGGCTGACAACGAAGTGGTCGGAAGCGGCCGGCACCGTCATCCTCGTTGCCGTCGTGTCGAGCCTATTTGCCGCACGGCCCGACCCCGTGCAGGTATCCTGGGGGTTCTTCAAGGGAACGCTGCTCGCTCTGCCCTTTGCCTTTCTCGTCGGTCAGGTCGCGCTTCCCGCTTTGCCCGGCTTCGGCTGGTTCATGCTGTTCGTCGTGCCCATCATGGTGCCGGCGGCGCTCGCCATGGCCAATCCGCGCCATGTCGGCGTGGCGACCGCCTTCGCCATCAATTTCCTGGCCTTCCTCAGCCCGCATCAGGCGATGGCCTACGATCCCGGCCCCTTCTTCGCCGGCTCGGCATCGATACTGGTCGGCATATTGCTGGCGATCGGCGTCTTCATTGTCGTATTGCCGGCGGATCCATGGCTCGCGGCCGACCGCATCGTGCGGGCCATGCGCGAGGATTTGGCTCGGCTTTGCCTACATGAGCGCGTGCCGAGGCGTTCGGCTTTCGAGAGCCTCGCTTATGACCGGGTCAATCAGTTGATGCCGCTGCTGCAGAATTCCGGCAGGAAGGGCGAGGCGGTGCTGGGCGGCGGCGTCGCTTCCGTCACGGTCGGTCTGGAAATCCTGCGGCTGCGCACTGCCAGCCAAAACCATGCCATCCCATCGGAAACCACGCTTTCAATCGCCAACTTCCTGAGGGGATTGGCGCGCGAGCTGCTTTTTCGTGCCCCTGGCGATCCACAAACAGCGACCGTCGCCGTCGCTAGGCAGTATGCGGCAAGCATTGCCCAGCGGAACGCCACCGGCGACATGCTGCAGATCGCGGCGTCGCTGCGCATTATCGCCGCGGCGATGGAGGATTTCCCGGATTTCTTCGCGAGGGATAAAACCTAAGCAGCGGCGATCGCCAGCGCATGGCCGCGTGCGTTCTCGCGCAGGGCGTCAAGGTGGATCGACTTGACCAGGGCGGCAAGATCGCCTTCGGCGGATTGCCCACCCAATTCCTTGAGCATCAGCCAGCTGACTTCTTGAACGCCGGCGACGCGCTTGCCGTTGGCGACCTCACGCCAGATCTTCAGGGCGCGCAGGATGACCGCATGCGTGGCGGCGGCCAGGCCGGCGCTGCGGAACAACGCCTGCAGGGCCACATCGTGCCCGCCGGCCAGCAGCGCCCTCACCCTTGGCTCGGACTGCTGGCTGAGCGCGACCAGCGCCGAGCCGAAGAAATCGACCTTGCCGTGCGCGATGGTGCGGATCAAGAAGCTCGCGGTCAGATCGCCGCGCAGGCGCAGATGTTCGATCAGCGCGGAATGTTCTTCCTGGCGCGTGCCCTCGATCAGCGTCACCGATGCCTTGACGCAAGCATCGCGCATAACGCGGTCGGCTCGCGCCGCGCCCATCAACGCCATGACCAGCGGCGACGTCTTCAATGTCTCGCCGAGCTTGATGAGCAGCATATGCCGGCAGTCGGCGGGCAGCCTGATATCCGATATCAGCGCCTCGCGCACCAGAGGCAGATGCCCGTGGCGTTCAGCCATGCGGCGGAAGCTGAGGGAGGCAATGTCGGCGCCGGTGTTGGCCAAAAGCACGGCGCAGGCCTCCGCCTCGCCGATCTCGGCGATGGCCGCCGACAGCGCCATAGAGACGAGCGGCCGGTCGGCGATCAGTTTCTGCGTGGCCCTCTGGCTCCCCGCCACGCGATTGATCAGATCGGCGTCGGTAAGCAGCGGCGAGCGCGCCAGCACGACACCGGCGACTTCCGGCTGGTCGGCGGCAAGCACGCTGATGATCTGCAGCGGTGCGTGGTGGCTCATCGAGAGCGCTTCCGCCATCGCCAGCCGCACTTTCGACGAGGCATCGTCGAGCAGCAGCGTGAGCGCCGCTTCGGCGGCGCAGCGGTCCTCGAATGGCAATTCGGAATTGACATAGGCCCGGGCCAGCGCATTGGCCGCGGCGGCGCGCTCCGACACCCTGGCCGTGTAGATCCATTTCAGGAAATGCGAAACAACAACCATGCCGTCTGCTTACGCCCCTTGCCGGAAGGTTTCCGGCCCCGCTGACGATGGTAGGCAGAAATGGTTTACGAACGGTTCACCATGTTCATTAACTGGCTTGCGAGCGCTGTATACAGCGCCTATCAACCGTCAGACAGCGCAGGAGACAGAAATGGCTGGGCTATATCTCGAGGAGTTTGTCGTCGGCCACGTCTTCCAGCATACGTTGCGCAAAACCGTCACCGAAAGCGACAACATGCTGTTTTCGGTGATGACGCTGAATCCGCAGCCGATGCATATCGACTTCGATTTCGCAGCCAAGAGCGAGTGGGGCAAGCCGCTGGTCAATTCGCTGTTCACCCTCGGCCTGATGATCGGCATCTCGGTCAACGACATAACCGTCGGCACCACTGTCGCCAATCTCGGCATGAAGGAAACCGTGTTTCCGCACCCGGTATTTCATGGCGACACCATCCGTGTCGAAACAATGGTGATTTCGGTGCGCGAATCCAGGTCGAAACCCGATCGCGGCATCGTCGAATTCGAGCATCGCGCCTATAATCAGCATGGCGATCTCGTCGCCAAATGCACGAGACAGGCGATGATGCTGAAGAAGGCGGCCTGATGCGTTCACTGCTGTTCGTTCCCGGCGATTCCGAGCGGAAGCTGGAAAAGGGATTTGGCGCCGGCGCCGACGTGGTCATCGTCGATCTCGAGGATTCCGTCGCGGCGCACAACAAGGCGCCGGCGCGCGAGATGGCGGCGCGTTTCATCCTCGAACGCCGGGCGCAAACCAACTCGGCGATCTATATCAGGGTCAACGACCTCTCGACCGGGTTGACGGACGACGATCTTGCCAAGCTCGTTCCGGCAAGGCCGGACGGCATCATGCTGCCCAAATCGAACAGCGGCCAGGATGTGCAGCAACTCGCGGCCAAGCTCAGGGTCCGGGAGGCCGAGAACGATCTGCCCGACGGTTCGATAAAAATCCTGCCGATCATCACCGAAACTCCGGCGGGCGTGCTGGCGGCGGCGACCTATGCCGGAGCGAGCGCGCGTCTTGCCGGCCTGACCTGGGGCGCGGAGGACCTGTCGGCCGCGGTCGGCGCGCGCGCGGCCCGCGACGAGCACGGCCGCTACACGGACGTTTTCCGCTTCGCCCGCACCATGGCCATCCTTGCCGCGGGTGCGGCGGAAGTCGCGGCGATCGATACCGTGTTCCCGAATTTTCGCGACATGGCGGCCTTCGCCGCGGAATGCGCCGAGGCCGAGCGTGACGGCTTCACCGGCAAGATGGCGATCCACCCTGATCAGGTGCCCGTCATCAACACTGCCTTCACGCCCTCGGCCGAGGCGGTGAAGCAGTCGGCGGCCATCGTGGCGGCATTCGAGGCAGCCGGAAATCCCGGCGTCGTCGGCATCGGCGGCAAGATGTTCGACCGCCCGCATCTGCGGCTGGCCGAACGCCTACTGGCGCGCGCAAGGGCGGCCGGTATATCCGTCTGACAGCTACTTTTGTTCCCAGCGCGGCCGGCGCATCGAAAAGACCTCATCGACGCTGGCGTACTCCATGTAGCCGAGACGAGCGACATTGCCGGCCTTGGTGATGTCGAACAGGCCGTCTTTCAGGAAAGCATCGTCGATGTGCACGCCGATCACCTCACCGGCGACGACGAAGGCGCTCGTCGACGATCCGTCCAGCGCCTTTGGGCGAAACACTTCCGTCACCCGGCATTCGAGCGCCGCGGGCGCTGCAGCCACACGCGGCGGCCTGACGAGACGCGAGGGCGCCATGGCGAGATCTGCATAGACGAACTCGTTGACGCCACGCGGTGCGTCGACGGACGTGTAATTCATCTTCTCCGCAAGGTCCCGGCTGACCAGATTGGCGACGAACTCGCCGGTTTCCTGCGCAAACGAGGCGCTGTCCTTCTCGCCCTCGGAGGAAAACCAGACGATGAAAGGCCGGGTCGAGACGGCATTGAAGAAGGAGTATGGCGCGAGATTGACCTCACCGGCATTGTTCAGCGTCGATATCCAGCCGATCGGGCGCGGCGCCACGATCGCCTTGGAAGGATCGTGCGGCAGCCCGTGCCCCTTGGACGGCTCGTAGAACATTCAGCCCGCCCAAGGCCCGGCGTAGTCGGCGTAGAGTTTTGCCGGATCGGGCCGTGGCCGCTCCGGCGCCGGACCGGCATAGGAACCGATATGGACAAAACCGACGACGCGCTCCTGTGGCGCCAGTCCGAGAATCGCCCTGCCCTCCGGCACATCGGAATACCAGTTGCTGATCATGTTGGTGCCATAGCCGAGCGCATTGGCCGCTATCATCAGGTTCATCGCCGCCATGCCTCCGGACAGGAACATCTCCCATTGCGGGATTTTAGGATTCTCCTTCGGAATAGACACGACACCGATCACCAGCGGCGCGCGCGAGAACCGCGCCAGTTCCTGGTTGCGGCGGCCCTCCGGCAACGGCCCCTCACGTTGCTCGGCCAGGGCAGCCAGCTTTCTGCCGATCTCAATGCGGGCCTCGCCGCGATAGAGGATGAAACGCCAGGGTTCGAGCCGTCCATGGTCGGGCACGCGTGTGGCGGCGGCAATCATCGTCGCGATATCGGCGTCGCCGGGCGCCGGTTCCCTAAGGTCGGGAATAGGCGCCGAATTTCGGGTCAGCAGGAAGTCGATGATCGGCGACGCCATGGGCGCAAGTCTCCTAAAACGTTCTGTTTTGAGCTGAAGCGCACCATCGGGAATTCGGGCGGCTCGAGCAAAGGCGCGCTAGCGCCGGGCTGAAGAGTCGCGCATCGGACTCTTAAGCCTTGAAATTGCCACCGCCATGGGCTTCAACGCAAGGCATGTTTGAGGGGCGACTGCGTCTTTTCCTGGTCCGGCTCTGCGCCGCGCTGTTCCTGCTGCCGGTCTCCATGGCTGTCGCGCAGGAAAAGGACGGCGTCGGCGACCTGAAACTTCCCGGAATTTCGAGCTATGCGACGCCGAAGAGCGAGACCTCGCTGGCGCTTGGCGGCGGTGGCGCCATCACCCTGTCGGCCCAGTTGACCGACAAAGGCACCGACATCACCCGCGGCCTCGTCTGGCGTGTCTTCAAGCCTGAAGCCGTCAACGGCAAATTGCCGATGGTCGCCTCCGCGCATGGCGGCAGCGCCGTCTTCCAGCTCGAGCCCGGCAGCTATCTGGTCCACGCCTCCTACGGTCGCGCCGGCGCCACCAAGCGCATCACCGTCGGCAAGGATGCCAAGCGAGAAAGCCTGGTGCTCGATGCCGGCGGCCTGAAGCTCGACGCGGTTCTGTCCGGCGGCGTGCGCATTCCCCCGAAGAAACTGCGCTTCTCGATCTATGAGGGCACCGCCGAGGCCAATGGCGACCGCGCGCTGATCATTCCCGATGTCGAACCCAACAGCGTCGTGCGGCTCAATGCCGGCATCTACCATGTCGTCTCGACCTATGGCGCGGTCAACGCCGTCATCCGATCCGACATCCGTGTTGAGGCCGGCAAGCTGACCGAAGCCACCGTCGAGCATCACGCCGCCGAGATCACCATGAAGCTGGTGCGCGAGGCTGGCGGCGAAGCGATTGCCGATACCTCGTGGTCGCTGCTCAACGAATCCGGCGATCCGATCAAGGAAACCGTCGGCGCTTTCGCCTCTATGGTGTTGGCCGAAGGCGACTACACCATCATCGCCAAGAACCGCGACCGCATCTACCAGAAGGATTTCACGGTCGTTGGCGGGCAGAATCAGGAGATCGAGGTCCTGGCGACCGAAGCGGCGGCGATGGATCCGGAAGAAGGAGCCGATTAGCCTTTATGCGGCGAGCTTGGTTCGGGCCGGCAGGAAGGGAATGCGCCGACGCGGCAGCTCTGGCGCCAGGTCGAACACGCCGCGATACAAGCGATCGAGCAACGCTTTGCGGTCGCGCAACGGTTCCAGTTCGCTCCAGCTGAGTACATTGCCGACACGCACGTCGATCGCCTTGCCGGACAGCCGCGCGAATTCACGGATGAGCAGCGAGGTACGCAAGGTCAGCGAGGCCTTGCCGACGAATTTGGCCACACGCCCGTCGCGCTCGGCCATGTTCATCGGGCCGCTGACCAGATGGAAAAGTCTACCGTTCTGGCCGGAAAAATGCATGGGAATGACCGACGCCTTGGCTTCCTGGACGAGGCGGGCTGGAAACATCTTCCATGGCAAGTCGCGCGCGCGGCCAAAACCGTTTGGCGCCGTGGCAACGCCACCAGCCGGAAACACCACGATGGTGACGCCCTCCTTCAGCAGCCGCACCGCCTCATGGCGCACCGCCATGTTGTTTTTCACCGCGTCCTTGGTCTCGGAAAAGTCGATTGGCAGCGAATAAGGTCCCATCTCGCGAATCCTGAGCAGATCCTTGTGGATCATCACTCGGAAAGGTCGCCCGAGTTGCTCTGCCAGTGACAGCACGGCGATGCCGTCGCCAATGCCGAAGGGGTGGTTGGCGATGATCACCAGCGGCGTGTCGGGCAAGTGCGCGGGCGGCCATGGGTCGGGGGTTCGCACGCCCACATCGATGAGGTCCAGCATGCGGCTGAACACACGCTGACCGGTCGGCACAACCTGATGGCGCCAGAATTCATAGAGCGCGGCAAACCGGTCGCGGCCCGAAAGGCCTTCCACCGAATGAATGAACCAGCGCGCCAGAGCCGGCTGGTGCGGATTGGCGTAGGAAAGCTCGGGGAACGGTCGTTCGCGCGATTTCAGCTTGAGCATAAGGGCTCGTTACAACGTTGCCGTGACAGGGATATGAAAAACGGCGGTGGATCGCTCCACCGCCATTCGATCGAAAACGCTCCGAATCAAGCAGCGCGCTTGCGTCGGCGATCAGGTGTGATCGCTTCTTCGGTCAGCCGGTCGATTGCTTCGGCAAGGCCGAGCGATTCCTGGTCGCGCGAACCGAGCCGACGGACATTGACCGTCTGCTCCTCCGCCTCGCGCTTGCCGCAGACGAGGATGACCGGCACCTTGGCTAGGCTGTGCTCGCGGACCTTGTAGTTGATCTTCTCGTTGCGCAGGTCGGCTTCCGCCAACAGCCCGGCGGCCTTCAGCTTCGCCACCACCTCGGTCGCATAGCTGTCGGCGTCCGAAGTGATCGTCGCCACCACCACCTGCAGCGGCGCGAACCACAGCGGGAAATGGCCGGAATAGTTCTCGATCAGGATGCCGAGGAAACGCTCCATCGAACCGCAGATGGCGCGGTGCACCATGACAGGCTGCTTCTTCTCCGAGTCCGAGCCGATGTAGAAGGCGCCGAAACGTTCCGGCAGGTTGAAGTCGACCTGCGTCGTGCCGCACTGCCATTCGCGGCCGATCGCATCCTTCAGCACATACTCGAACTTCGGCCCGTAGAAGGCGCCCTCGCCCGGATTGATCGAGGTTTTGATGCGGTTGCCGGAGCGCGTCCTGATCGTCTCCAGCACGCTGCCCATGATCGCCTCGGCATGATCCCAGGCCTCGTCGGTGCCGACACGTTTTTCGGGCCGCGTCGACAGCTTGACGCTGATTTCGTCGAAACCGAAATCGGCATAGGTCGACAGGATCAGGTCGTTGATGCGCAAGCACTCGGATGCCAGCTGTTCCTCGGTGCAGAAGATATGTGCATCGTCCTGCGTGAAACCGCGCACGCGCATCAGCCCGTGCAGCGCTCCCGACGGCTCATAGCGATGCACATTGCCGAATTCCGCAAGTTTAACGGGCAGATCGCGGTAAGACTTCAACCCATGCTTGAATATCTGCACGTGACCCGGGCAGTTCATAGGTTTCAGCGCGAAGACGCGGTCATCGTCGGTTTCGTCGCCGGCGACCGTCACCTTGAACATGGCGTCGCGGTACCAGCCCCAGTGGCCCGAAGTCTCCCACAGGCTCTTGTCGAGCACCTGTGGGGCATTGACCTCCTGATAGCCCTGCTCGTCGAGGCGGCGGCGCATGTAGTTGACCAGGTTCTGGAACATCTTCCAGCCCTTGGCGTGCCAGAAGACGACGCCGGGCCCCTCTTCCTGAAAATGGAACAGGTCCATTTCGCGGCCAAGCTTGCGGTGGTCGCGCTTCTCGGCCTCCTCCAGCATCGTCTGGTAGGCTTCGAGCTGCGCCTGGTCGGCCCAGGCCGTGCCATAGATGCGCGTCAGCATCGGGTTGTTCGAGTCGCCGCGCCAATAGGCGCCGGCCACCTTCATCAGCTTGAAGGCGTTGCCGATCTGGCCGGTCGAGGCCATATGCGGACCACGGCAAAGGTCGAACCAGTCGCCCTGCGCATAGATCTTGAGATCCTGATCCTCGGGAATGGCGTCGATCAGTTCGAGCTTGTAGCGCTCGCCCTTGTCGGCGAAGACCTTCTTCGCCTTGTCGCGCGACCAGACCTCCTTGGTGAACGGCTTGTTGCGCGCGATGATCTCGCGCATCTTCTTCTCGATCACCGGGAAATCGTCCGGGGTGAACGGCTCGTTGCGGGCAAAATCGTAATAGAATCCGTTCTCGATCACCGGCCCGATGGTCACCTGCGTTCCCGGCCATATCTCCTGAACGGCTTCCGCCAGCACGTGTGCGGTGTCATGGCGGATGAGTTCCAGCGCACGTGGGTCTTCGCGGGTGATGATCTCGACCTTGCCGGATTTGCCCAGGGGATCACTGAGGTCGCGCACGGTGCCGTCGATGGCATAGGCCACGGCCTTCTTGGCCAGCGACTTCGAAATCGATTCGGCAAGGCCGGCGCCGGTCATCGCTGCGTCGTAGTCGCGCACGGAGCCATCGGGAAATGTCAGGGAAACGGAATTCAGCATATGTATCTCCTATCCAGTCCCGCAAACGAGCGCGGGTGGTAAAATGCAGATATCAGCGGTTCGGGAACTGCGACCTGCCAGGGTGCCGGAGGCGTCCGGCGGCGGCAGTCTTTTATGAGCAGATGCCGCCGCCGTAAAGCCCGGCTCACTTAATCAGCTGCGGCAGGTCTTTCAGGAACGCGGCCCGTGTCGCCAACCCCTTCGGCATGTCGGTCCGCTTCGTATCGACGACGAGCCGGGCGAACACGATCTGGCGGCCGTCTTTCCGCGCCCAGCCGACAAACCAGCCGAGCGAGCGCTTGTCCTTGCCGCCCTCGCCGAGCCTGGTGCTGCCGGTCTTGCCCTGAACGGCCCAATCGCCGGCCTTGAAGCTCGGTATGATGGCCCGCGTCATTTCATGCGCCTTGGCCGACACCGGCATTGTGCCGGCGAGCAGTTGCCGCAGGAAGGCAACCTGTTCGACCGGCGTGATCTCGAGCGAAGAGTTGACCCAGGAATGGGTGAGCCCGTCATCCTTGCCGGGATCGCCGGAAACGTCAGTGTTGCCATAGTTGAACTTAGATATATAGCCGGCGAATTTCTCAGCTCCGAGCTTGCGGGTGATCTCGCGTGAGAACCAGATGATGGAATCGCGTTCCCATATCGTCGGATCGACGGTTTTCTGGTCGCGCTTCACGGCGTTGAACTCAGGCTTGTAGTCCCACGTCGGAGTGTGTTCATCGGTGAGGATGCCGGCATCATAGCCAATCAGCGAAAGCGGCACCTTGAATGTCGATGCCGGGCTGAAGCGCTGGTCGCAGGTACCCTCCTGGTAAAGCATCTTGCCGCTCTGGGCATCGGCGATGAGGGTACAACGCACATCCCCGAGCGGCGCCGATTGAGCGCGCATTGGAAATCCCAACAGCCAGGCGAGCAGGAACAGGACTCCGGCAAAGATGAAGGGAAGACGGTCGATGTTGCGCATGGGATGCTCGCTCCAGGAGGGGGTTCGCGAGCTGGCTTAGCGAGGCCTCTTGTCTCGATTTTGTCTCAAATGCGCAGTTGTCATGCAGGCTGGCGTTAACCCTACCGGATCGTAAACCCGGCGCGGTGCGACCAGCGCTCTCACCCCCGGGCTTCTCCGCGCTTACGGCCAATCCGCCAGTACCGCCAGGGCATGAACCAGACGTAACGGGACGCCAGCACTTCCGGCACCAGGTCGATGCCGTGCGTGCCGAATGGGCCGCAGCGCAGCACGCGGAACAACCCCATCCAGCCGCCGGCCCACAGACCATGCCGGGCGATCGCCTCATGCGCGTATTCCGAACAGGTCGGCAGATGCCGGCAGGAATTGCCGACAAAACCGGACAGCGTCAGCTGGTAAAGTCGCACGAGCGACGTGCCGAGCAAACGGCCGGGCGTCTTGCGCCACGGACCAGGCCAGTTGCGGCCGCGCCTCGACGCCGTATGCGCATGCTCGTGTTGGTCGCCCACTGCGATCTCCGCGTTTCCAAGGTGATAGATGTGAGCTTGCGCCAAAGAACGCAATCCCGTTCGCCCTGCCGTCACGGGCGGTAACGGCGAAATGGCTGCCGGTCGGCCGGCGGTGCCCACTGGCCAGGGTGAACCCACTCTTCGTGATGCCTTGCATCGCGTCTTTCATCACGCCATTGAAACGTCGCGACCCGCATGACATCGCCGAGAATGTTCAGGAACTGCATCATGGTCGTGTCTCCTTTGACGGGATTAGACCGCTGCTGGCCTTCGCCTTCAAACGAGTATAATTTCCGCTTCGGATAATCCTGGGTTATGCGAAATGAAGCGTGGACGCCTGCCCTTGACTGCATTGAGGAGCTTCGAGGCGGCTGGCCGGCATTTGAGCTTCAGCCGGGCAGCCGAGGAGCTCTTCGTCTCGCAGGCGGCGATCAGCCGGCAGATCCGCGAGCTCGAAACCTTCCTGCGCCAACCACTTTTCGAACGGCACCATCGCCGCGTCGAACTGACGGATGCCGGCCGGCGGCTGCTTGCTCAACTGGTCAGAAGTTTCGATGCGATCGACCGCCTGCTCGGTGACCTGGCCGTCACGCCGGCCCAGTCCGTGGTTCGCGTCAGCGTCGAACCTTCGCTTGCAGCGGTGTGGCTGGTGCCGAGGCTCAACCGGTTCCGGCAGTTGCGGCCCGACATCGACGTCTCTCTCGAAGTCGACCCAAGGCTGATCGAGTTCCGTGGCGACCAGCCCGA
Source organism: Mesorhizobium sp. ESP7-2 (assembly GCF_020164715.1). Lineage (NCBI taxonomy): Bacteria > Pseudomonadati > Pseudomonadota > Alphaproteobacteria > Hyphomicrobiales > Phyllobacteriaceae > Mesorhizobium > Mesorhizobium sp. ESP7-2. The sequence goes on along the minus strand of NZ_JAIUGQ010000036.1, from coordinate 35,414 downwards.
ACTTGCCTTGCGTTTCAGCTCGAGCGCGGCGTCATGGCCCCGTAGCGAGGCCGAGCGGCTGGCCTCGACAGTGGATTCGCCGGTTCTGTCGCCGACACTGCTTTCATCAGGCCCAGCCCTCGAGAAGCCGGCCGACCTTGTTCGCTTCACGCTTTTGCATGAGGAAAACCGCCAGGGTTGGGCGCGCTGGTTCGAGGCCGCGGGCGTGCCCGCAGATGCCGTGCCCGCGCGCGGCCCGATGCTTGCAGACGCATCGCTCTCGAAGCAGGCCGCGCTGCTTGGGCACGGCGTGGCGCTGGGCGATCTCCTGCAGATTGGGGAGGAGCTTGCAACCGGGGCGCTGGTCAAGCCGTTCGACGTCGACGTCGGGTCCGGCGCCTATTGGCTGGTGGCCAGGCGTTTGAGCGATTTGTCGGAGCCAGCCGCAGCGTTCGCCGATTGGGTCAGAAGCGAGTTCGCTGAAAGCAGGCGCGATTCAGGCGGGCGCTAAGCCGCTTCGTCGGCGCGTTTCTTCTCGATCTGGCCGATGGCGTCGACCACGGCGTCGAAGGTCAGCATGGTCGACGCATGCCGCGCCTTGTAGTCGCGCACCGGCTCCAGATAGCCGAGGTCGGCGAAGCGGCCTTCCGGCGGCGCACCGTTCTCCTTCAGCATCTTCAGCATGGTCTCGCGTACCGCGCGCAATTCCTCGGCACTGGCGCCGACGACATGTTGCGCCATGATCGAGGACGATGCCTGTCCGAGTGCGCAGGCTTTCACGTCGTGGGCAAAGTCGGTGACCACGCCGTCCTCCATCTTGAGGTCGACGATAACTGTCGACCCGCACAGCTTGGAATGCGCCTTCGCGGTGGCGTCGGGACGATCGAGCCGGCCGATGCGGGCGATGTTTCCGGCAAAACCGAGAATTTTCGCGTTGTAGACGTCGTTGATCATTATTTTCCAATCCGTCGCCGCCAAGCGAACAGCGATTGCCGTTGTTGCGTCTTTCATTCGCTCGGCACGACCATATATAATGCTGGCAGTCCGGTATCGACAAGGCGGCGAACGCCACCGTCCTTGCCGGGAAGTTCACGCCGCTTACGGGGCTGGAAACGGGGCGAGTTTCCGACACCGAAAGGTCGTGGTCCGTTCAACTCGTTCCTCCTGAGAGAGGGACTACGGGAGACGCCTTTTATGGATGCCGTCATCAAGAAACTCATGCCCCAGGCCGCCTATATGGAAAAGCCGGTCACCGACCGGCCGAGCGAGGCCGAAGTCGAGGCCGCCGTGCGCACCTTGCTGCGCTGGACCGGCGACAATCCGGATCGCGAGGGTTTGATCGATACCCCCAAGCGCGTGGCCAAGGCGTACCGTGAAATGTTCGGCGGCTATGATATGTGCCCGGCGGACGAGCTCGGCCGTACCTTCGAGGAGGTCGCCGGCTACGACGACCTGGTCATCGTCAAGGACATCACGTTCCACTCGCATTGCGAGCACCACATGGTGCCGATCATCGGCAAGGCGCATGTCGGCTATTTGCCGGACGGCAAGGTCGTCGGCCTGTCCAAGATCGCGCGCGTCGTCGATATCTTCGCCCACCGCCTGCAGACGCAGGAAGCCCTGACCGCGCAGATTGCCGGTGTCATCCAGGACGTGCTCAACCCGCGCGGCGTCGCGGTCATGATCGAGGCCGAGCACATGTGCATGGCCATGCGCGGCATCCGCAAGCAGGGTTCCACCACGCTGACCTCCACCTTCACCGGCGTCTTCAAGGATACGCCCGAAGAGCAGGTTCGTTTTGTCACCATGGTGCGCGGCGTAAGCCCCTTGCCGACGTCATGGTCAACAGGAAAATAGACCGGCAATGTCGGCACTGGAATTTCCGAAAGCTCCGTCAAACAAGAAAAATCTGGAGGAAGGCGCGGTGTTCTCGCCGCGCTTCGATGCCGCCGGTCTTGTCACCGTCGTCGTCACCGATGCCGCCGACGGCATGCTGTTGATGGTCGCGCATATGAATGCGCAGGCGCTGGCGCTGACGCTGGAGACAGGCATCGCCCATTACTGGTCGCGCTCGCGCAACGCGCTCTGGAAAAAGGGCGAGACCTCGGGCAATTTCCAGCATGTCGTCGAGATGCTCACGGATTGTGACCAGGACGCCATATGGTTGCGCGTCAAAGTGTTGGGCCACGACGCAACTTGTCACACTGGCCGACGTTCATGCTTTTATCGGACGGTGGGGCTGATCGACGGCAAGGCGACGCTTGCCGACGACGGCAGCAAACCGCTGTTCGATGCGGAAAACATGTATCGGAAGCCACCAGCTTGAACCTTCTGCCTCACACCGACCACACAGATTCATCATTTCGATACGGCCCATTCGTATATTAGCCTCGGGACAAGGGAGATCATGATGCTCGAATGGGCGTCATCGCGTAACAGACCAGACGTCAGGGAGGCCAACGGCCTGTCCTCGGCCGGTGGCGCATCCGAAGAAAAATCCCCGAAGAAAACCGGCATTTCGCTCGCGCTCGGCGGCGGCTGCGCCAGAGGCTGGGCTCATATCGGCGTGCTGCGCGCGCTCGATGAAGCCGGCATCGAAGTTTCCATGATCGCCGGCACCTCGATCGGTGCGCTCGTCGGCGGCTGTTATCTCGCCGGCAAACTGGATGAGCTGGAAGAGTTCGCCCGCAGCCTCACCAGACGGCGAATCTTCGGCCTGCTCGATCTCAACCTGCGCGGCAGCGGCCTCTTCGGCGGCATGAAACTGGATGCGCGTCTGCGCGAGCACGTGGCCGGTATCCGCTTCGACGATTTGCGCAAGCCATTCGTCTGCGTCGCGTCGGAAATCCGCACCGGCCACGAGATCTGGCTGTCGAGCGGCTCGCTGATCACGGCCATGCGCGCGTCCTACGCGCTGCCGGGCGTGTTCGAGCCGGTCGATTGCAACGGCCGCGTGCTGGTCGACGGAGCGCTGGTCAATCCGGTACCCGTTTCGGTCTGCCGCGCCTACGAGCAGCCGCTCGTCGTGGCCGTCAACCTCCACTACGACCTGTTCGGCCGTGCCGCCGTGATCAAGCACAGTGCCGGCGAACTGATTATCGAAAAGGATGCGCCAAGGCCCGGCCAGGTCGGTGCCCAGCACCAATCGCACCAGACGCGTCTGGGCATCACCGGCGTGATGGTCGAGGCCTTCAACATCATCCAGGACCGCATTTCACGGGCGAGGCTTGCCGGCGATCCGCCCGACATGTCGCTGCAGCCCAAGCTCAGCCATATCGGCCTCACCGAATTCCACCGGGCCGACGAAGCGATCCAGCTCGGCTACCAGGCGACGATGGCGCAGATCGGCGAACTGACGCGGCTGCAGACGGTTCTCGCCTAGACTAGTGCCGACGCGGAGCGGTCGAGAACCACATCAAGTCCTGGAAAACGCATCTCGCCGCCGACCGCACATCCTGCACAAGAGCGACGGCCAACCAGTTCCGGCTGTTCCTGCATACCGGCGCCTATTGGCTGATGTGGGGCCTGCGCGCTGCGAGGAGGCTTGCCAAAAAGCACCGCAACGGCGGCCAGATCACCGCTTCAGGCCGCCAAAAGCTCATCGCCGTGAATCAAGGCGGCTAAGTTTGTCCGTCACATCGATTGCGAGATTTCGATCACCTTCTTAGGATCGATGATGTGCCCATCGGAAGTGCCGGCAGCATTTCATCGGCGGCATTTCCATTAGTCTAGCTCGATGTACCGCTCCCTTCCGGCGGTCACTGAGTGGCTCTGGAGCGAGTGTTGCAGAAAAACAATATTCAGTTTCGGCGGCAAGTGTTACAGGCAAAAAAGCCTAGTGGGAATTTTCATGAAATCGATTCTGTTTGCGCTATCTTCGGTGTTGCTCGCCACAGGCACGGCGATGGCTGCGGATTTGCAGGCAGTCGCCCAGTCGATACCGGTCGCGTCGTGGTTCGGTTATGTTGAGGGCGGGTACGTCTTTCGGGCCAACAGCCAAACGCAGGAGTTTGAGACCGGCAACTACGACGAAGCACGCACCGGCGACGGCAGTTATGGGGCGGCGAAGTTGGGATACCGCATCAACGATGCCTGGGACATGGCGGCGAGCTACAGCTATTTGGAGCAGTCCGCTGGTCGGATCAACGACGATCTCTATGGCTGGCAGTTCAGCGGTGGGCGGTACTGGAATGCGGACGTTGAGGCAGGATACCACCTGCAGCAGGACGACTGGTCCCTGCGCCCGTTTGCGGGACTGCGTTATCAGCACCATGGCGCGGACTTTACAGACAACGAACCTCCAGTCTTTACCGCAACCGAGACTTCATGGGGCATCGGCCCGCGTCTCGGCATGGATGTGTCCAAACCTCTAGGCGCTCAATTAAGCTTCTTTGGATCGGCCGACGCTTCCGTTCTGTTTGGAAAGATCAAGGCAAAGAGAGACTATGGTAGTGGCTTGGAAGAGTTTTCCGAAAGTCGCACCTTTGCAACCGTCGGTCTCAAGACCGGACTGGCATGGGAGTTCGCTCCTGGGGTAAAGCTTGGGGCAGGTTATCAGCTCGAATATCTGTACGGCGTCGGCTACAAGAACTTCTATGACGCCAACACAGTACCGGCGGGTAAAGCCAGCCAACTCACCCATGGGCCGTTTGCGCGTATTTCGTTCAACTACTGATCGGACGCCGGGGGCGTCGGGGCGCTTTCACTACGAGTACGATTTCGGCGATCTTTGGGAGCACGAAGACCAACCGAAGCGGAGTTGCCGATAGCCAGGATTGTCTATTCCATGCTGACGTCGTTGGACGGCTATATCGCCCGATCGGACGAGGACATCGGCTTGCCGGTGCCCGAGACGGAGCTGCACCAGCATTTCAACGACATGATGAGACAGGCCTCCGCCGTGCTCGCGGGACGGCGCATGTACGAAACGATGCGCTTCTGGGACAGCCCTGAGCGCGAGACCGGCGCCGACGAGGTCGGGCGGGATTTTGCCCATGCATGGCGCGAAACGCCGAAGATCGTCTTCTCGACCAGGCTTCGGCAAGTCGGGCTCAATGCCCGCCTGGTGAGTGGCGATGCCGAGAACACGGTACGATCCCTCAAGGAGCAGACCGGTGGCCTCGTCATTCTCGGCGGCGCCGATCTTGCAGCCTCTCTGACGCGGGCCGGTCTCATCGACGAATACCGGCTCTATATGCATCCTGTGGTGCTGGGTGGCGGCAAGCCATATTTCCAACCCGGCCTGTCGCTGGCGCTGAAACCGCTCGGCACGGAAAGTCTTACCCAGGGCGTGACGTTGCTGCGTTATGCGCCGGCCGGCTGAATTGCCCGGTTTCCGCCGCGGCTACGCGCGTGCGGCGTCGATGATGCGAAACTGCACCGTGCGGTTGCCGTTCCAGTGATTGCCCGACAGCGAGCCGGCGACATGCATCGTCTTGCCGCGGTTCTTGAACAGGAATTCGCCAAGCACGGTGTCGACGGCGCGAAAGGCGATCGCCTGGATGCGGCCGCCGCTCTCCGACTGCAAGTCGGCGCGAATATGGTTGGTGCCGACCGGCCTGATATCGACCAGCCGATGGCGTGGCAGCACGAATACCGGCGCGACATGCCCGGCCCCGAAAGGCCCCGCCTTCTCCAGCGCGTCGAGCAGGCCGAGCGTCGCGCCTTCCGCGGCAAGAGCGCCGTCGATCGCCAGGCTTTCCTCATCCTGCAACCGGAAAACGTCGGCGGCCGCGCGCTCCTCGAAGAAGGCCCTGAGCTCGCCCAGCCTTGCGCGCTCCACTGTGATGCCGGCGGCCATACCATGGCCGCCGCCCTTGACGATGAGCCCGGCATTGGCGGCTTCGCGCACCAGCCGGCCAAGATCGAAACCCGACACCGAACGGCCCGAACCGGTACCGGTGCCGTTGGCGTTGAAGGCGATGGCGAAAGCCGGCCGTCGTGCGTGATCCTTCAGTCGTGAAGCAAGCAGGCCGACAATGCCGGGATGCCAGTTGTTGCTGGCGGTGACGACGATCGCCGGGCCGCTGCCGCCCGCGAGCTCGGCATCGGCCTCGGCGCGCGCGGCGGCGAGCATCTCCTGTTCCATCAGTTGCCGTTCCTGGTTCAGCCGGTCGAGCGTCTCGGCGATGGTCAGCGCCTCGACCGGATCGTCCGTTGCAAGCAACCGGCTGCCGAGCGCCGCATCGCCGATGCGCCCGCCCGCATTGATGCGCGGGCCGATCAGATAGGCGAGATGGAAGGTGCCGATCGGTTCGCCGATGCGCGACACCCGCGCAAGGGCAGCCATCCCTTCATTCTTCTGTTGGTGCGCGACTTGCAGCCCTTTGACGACGAAGGCGCGGTTGACGCCCGTGAGCGGCACCACGTCGCAGACGGTGGCAAGCGCCACGAGATCGAGCAAGGAGAGCAGATCCGGCGGCGTGGCGCCGGTCATCGCGCGCAGCACCTTCGCGGTCTGCACCAGAGCGAGAAAGACCACGCCGGCGGCACAGAGATGGCCCTGCCCGGAAAGGTCGTCGTCGCGGTTTGGATTGACGACGGCATGCGCCGCCGGCAGCGCGCCGCCAACCTGATGGTGGTCCAGCACCACGACATCGGCGCCCGCCTCGTTGGCTGCCTCGACGGAGGCGGCACTGTTGGTGCCGCAATCGACGGTGACGATCAGCGTCGCGCCGCGCGAAACCAGTTCGCGCATGGCATCGGGATTGGGACCGTAGCCCTCGAAAATACGATCCGGAATATAGATTTCCGACGGCACAGAGAAATGCGCGAGAAACCGTTTCAGCAAGGCCGACGAGGCCGCTCCATCGACGTCGTAATCGCCGAAGATCGCTATTTTCTCCCGGGCAACGACGGCCGCGGCGATGCGGATGGCGGCCTTGTCCATGTCGGTCAGCGAGGCTGGATTCGGCAACAGGTCACGGATCGTCGGATCGAGAAACCGCTCGGTCTCATCGGCGGCAACGCCGCGTCCGGCAAGAACGCGCGCGACGATGTCGGGCACGCCATGGCCTTGCGCGATGGCGAGCGCGATCATGTCCTGCCGTTCGGTCAGGCGGTGCTCCCAGGAGAGACCGGTGGCCGACTGCCTGACATCGAGGAAGAGGCGCCTTTCGCCCATCATGCGCTTTGCCAACTCATTGTTGGCCGCAGGATAATGCATGTCGCCCAAAAGTGCGCAGCGGTTTTGGGATAACGGCATGTACAAACAACACCCTGAAGCGCCGTGTTAACGCGACGCGCTTTAGGGCCAAAGGCCAGCAAAGCCAAGCGGTTCACGGAGGCGCGCGTCGCGGGAGACTTCAAGAAGAACTACGCTTTCCGCTTTTCACCCTGGCGCCCAACCATTCACTTGCCGCCCCGAGACACGAGGGCCGCGTAGCAGTCGGGGCGGTCTCATCGTTAAACCCCTTGCCTCCGTCGGAGGCAGCCAGATGGCTAACAACTCAAACCCGGCTTCGCAAGCAGGTCTAGAACTTATCCAGATCCTGGTGCCGGGCCTTGATCTCCCGCACGGTGCGCGACGACGAGCGCAAGACGATCGTGTGCGTGGTGATGTAGGTGCGGCCGAACTTGACGCCCGCCAGCATGTTGCCGTCGGTGACGCCGGTGGCCGCGAACAGCACATCACCGCGCGCCATGTCCTCGGCCCGATAAACCCGCTTCGGATCGGCAATCCCCATCTTTGCCGCGCGTGCCACCTTCTCCGGCGTATCGAGGATCAACCGGCCTAGCATCTGGCCGCCGGTGCAGCGCAGCGCCGCCGCGGCCAGAACGCCTTCCGGTGCGCCTCCGGTGCCGAGATAGATGTCGATGCCGGTTTCTTCCGGGTCGGTGGTGTGGATGACGCCGGCGACGTCGCCGTCACCGATCAGCCGGATCGCGGCGCCGGTGGCACGCACGGCGTCGATCAGCTTGGCGTGGCGCGGCCGGTCGAGGATGCAGGCGGTGATATCGGACACAGTGACGCCCTTCGCCCGGGCGAGGCTGGCGATGTTGTCGGCCGGCGTGGCATCGATGTCGATGACGCCTTCGGCGTAACCCGGACCGACCGCGATCTTGTCCATGTAGACGTCGGGCGCGAACAGCAGGCTGCCCTTTTCGGCGATCGCGATCACCGCGAGTGCGTTCGGCAGGTTCTTGGCGCAGATCGTCGTGCCTTCGAGCGGATCAAGCGCGATATCGACCGCCGGGCCTTGGCCGGTCCCGACCTCCTCGCCGATATAGAGCATCGGCGCCTCGTCCCGCTCGCCCTCGCCTATCACCACCGTGCCCTTGATGGCGAGGCGATTAAGCTCCTCGCGCATGGCGTCGACGGCGACCTGGTCGGCAGCCTTTTCGTCGCCGCGGCCACGCAGCCGGGCGGCCGCGACGGCGGCTCGTTCGGTGACGCGCACCAGTTCCATGGTGAGTATCCGGTCAAGGCCGGCGACGATGTTCTGGGCCACATTCATTTCGGCAAATCCTCGTTTGATGCCGCCTCCCGCCGGAGGCGCGCCTGTTTTGTCAAACGAGCATGACAACGGCAAGACCGGCCGGCAGTTTTATCGAAAGGATAGAAATATCAATCGATTGAACCGCATTCTTGAAACAATGCCGGCCCGGCTTGAGACGAGCCAGGCCGGCTCGAAACAGGAAATTGCCGTCCTTCGCGGCCTAGAATACCGCGAGGTATTTGAGCAGCGAAATAATGCCGATGATGATGACTATGATCTGCACGATCTGCCTCATCCTGGCGTCGAGCGGCAGGCGCTGGACGAGATACAGAACCAGGATAATGACCAGGAATGTAATGAGAATGCCGATCAGCATGGACGACGCCATGATACCCTCCCCGAGACGAACATGTTGAAACGTAGCGAGATGATGCGGCCGGCCAATCTGGCCGCCTTGCAGCTAATGGTACCAGCGGCGCGGCGTGTCGTTCATCGACTGGCCGACGGCAATCCCGGCCAGGAAGCCGAGCAGGCCAATCACGCCAATCACTGCGGTCGTCGTGCCGGGATTTTCGCGCGCGGCTTCTGAAACGGACTGAGCCTGGCTGCGCAACTGCTGCGCTGTCCGCGAGGCGCGGGAAGCGGCTGTATCGTAGAAATCCGACGCTTGTTCGCTGGCGTCATCGAGCATTTCCGCGCTGCGCGCCGAAATGCTCTTGTTGATCTTGGTGATCTCCTTGCGCAGGTCGGCGATCTGCTTTTCCAGCGTCTTCTGGATATCCTCGATGTCAGGAGGGCCGGATTTGTTGGTATCAGCCATGAAGCGGCTCCCTTGGTTGCTGACCAAGAGAACGGTGCCGACGCCAATTCGTTCCGGGCGCAGCGGAATCCTCACAGAACGGAGATGCGTCGCCGGTGGTTATGCTCCGCGACGACGAGGCTGCTGCTACCCGGCCCGCTCGATGCGGATGACCTGCGGCTTGTCGGTCAGATGGCCGTCCTTGGTGATGCCGTCGACGGCCTTGCGCACGGCGGCCTCGGTGGTCTCGTGGGTGACGAGGATCACCGTCTTCTGCGCCGCCGCCTCGCCGCTGACCGCGTGCTGGACGATCGATTCCAGGGAAATATCGTTGTCGGCCATGCGCTTGGCGATCGCCGCGAACACGCCGATACGGTCATGCACGGTCAGCCGGATGAAGTAGCCGCCGGCATGGCTGCGCATCTGCGCCTTCTTGTAGGCTTTCAGCTCCTTCGCCGGCCTGCCGAAGACGGGACCATGCTGGAAGCCGGGCCGGCTCTTGGCGATGTCGGCGATGTCGCCGATGACCGCCGAGGCGGTGGCATTGCCGCCGGCGCCGGGACCGGAGAGCAGCAATTCGCCCAGAATATCGGTCTCGATCGCCACCGCATTGGTGACGCCATGCACCTGCGCGATGACGGAAGCCGTCGGCACCATGGTCGGATGCACGCGCTGCTCGATGCCGCTCTCCGTGCGCTGGGCGACGCCGAGCAGCTTGATCCGGTAGCCGAGATCGCCTGCCGCACGGATGTCGGCCTGGGTAATGTTGGAAATACCTTCCATGTAGATGTCGTTCGCCGCGATCTTGGTGCCGAAGGCAAGGCTGGTCAGGATCGACAGCTTGTGCGCGGTGTCGTGGCCCTCGATGTCGAAGGTCGGATCGGCTTCGGCATAACCCAGCCGCTGCGCGTCCTTCAGTACGACGTCGAAGGAGACGCCCTCGGCCTCCATGCGGGTCAGGATATAGTTGCAGGTGCCGTTGAGAATGCCGAACACACGGTTGACCGAGTTGCCGGCCATCGCTTCGCGCATCGTCTTGATGACGGGAATGCCACCCGCCACGGCGGCCTCGTAGTTGAGCAGCACGCCCTTCTTCTCGGCGATTTCGGCAAGCGCCACGCCATGCTTGGCAAGCAGCGCCTTGTTGGCGGTGACGACATGGCGGCCAGCTTCGAGAGCCGCCTTCACCGAGGCGCGCGCCGACCCCTCATCGCCGCCGATCAGCTCGACGAAAACGTCGATCTCGCCGGTCTGGGCCATCTCCATCGGATCGTCGAACCATTTTGCGGCGCTCAGATCGATGCCACGGTCGCGTTTCCGGTCGCGTGCCGAAACCGCCGACACGATGATGTCGCGCCCGCATTGGCGGGTCAGCTCCGCCGCCTTGTCGCGCAACACGCGCGCCACCGATGCACCGACCGTGCCAAGTCCGGCAATTCCAACACGCAGTGCTTCAGCCATGGAAAGCGGCGCCCCTCAAATCAGATCGAATTTGTATTTACCGGTGGGCGGAAAGCGGCACCACATTGTTGGGCTGCTTGGCGCTGGTAGACAGGAAGCGCTTGATGTTGCGCGCCGCCTGGCGGATCCGGTGCTCGTTTTCGACCAGCGCCACGCGCACGAAATCATCGCCATGCTCGCCGAAACCGACACCGGGCGCCACCGCAACGTCGGCATGCTCGATGAGCAGCTTGGAGAATTCGAGGGAACCCAGATGCCGGAACGGCTCCGGGATCGGCGCCCAGGCGAACATCGACGCCGCTGGCGCCGGAATTGTCCATCCAGCGCGGCCAAACGCATCGACCATCACGTCGCGGCGCTTGTGATAGATGTCACGCACCTCGGCGATATCGGCGCCGTCGCCATTGAGCGCGTGCGCGGCCGCCACCTGGATCGGCGTGAAGGCACCGTAATCGAGATAGGATTTGACCCGGGTCAGCGCCGAGATCAGCCGTTCGTTGCCGACCGCGAAGCCCATGCGCCAGCCGGGCATGGAGAAGGTCTTCGACATCGAGGTGAACTCGACGCAGACGTCGATGGCGCCCGGAACCTGCAGCACGGAAGGCGGCGGATTGCCGTCGAAGTAGATTTCCGAATAGGCAAGGTCGGACAGGATGATGATGTCGTTCTTCTTGGCGAAGGCCACCACATCCTTGTAGAAATCGAGCGAGGCGACCAACGCCGTCGGATTCGACGGATAGTTGAGGATCAGCGCCAGCGGCTTCGGGATCGAGTGGCGGACGCCGCGCTCGAGCGCGGGAATGAAACCGTCATCGGGCTCGACCTGCAGCGAGCGGATAACGCCGCCCGACATGATGAAGCCGAAGGCATGGATCGGATAGGTCGGGTTGGGACACAGGATCACGTCGCCGGGCGCGGTGATCGCCTGCGCCATGTTGGCGAAGCCTTCCTTCGAACCAAGCGTGGCCACCACCTGGGTGTCGGGGTTGAGCTTCACGCCGAAGCGGCGGGCATAGTAGTTGGCCTGGGCGCGGCGCAGGCCAGGAATGCCGCGCGACGAGGAATAGCGGTGCGTACGCGGATCGCGCACGACCTCGCACAATTTGTCGACGATGGCCTTGGGCGTCGGCAGGTCCGGATTGCCCATGCCGAGGTCGACGATGTCGGCGCCTCGCGAACGGGCGCTGGCCTTGAGCCTGTTGACCTGCTCGAACACGTAAGGCGGAAGCCGGCGGACCTTGTGAAATTCTTCCATGGCAGTTCCAGACAGCAAGGGAGCGTTGGGCGCGCGCTATATACTCATTTGCAGGTAGGGTCGAGGGCTGGGTCGCATTTGCCTTCGATCTGCTTCAGCGTCTGCGGACCATGTTTCTTGGCGAGATCGGTCAACGCCGCCTGGTTGCTGACGGCCGCGCCGCCCTTGGCGCCTTGCCCGTTCTCGTCGGCCTTCAGTTGGGCGAGCTTGGCGTTCTTCTCGGCCTCGGTGAATTGTTTCGCCGCCACTTGCGGCGGGATGTTGAGGTTCGGGAAGGTGCCGGTATCCTTCGGACCCGCGTCGGTGGCCATCGGCACCGGACCACCGGTATTCGTGCTCGAGCATCCGGCAACGCCCAGGAGCATGACGGCCGCGCCGATGCGGCAAAAGTGGCCGGCACCGAAAAAAACAGTCTCGCCAAACTTAATCGTCATATTGTTTCCTTGGCAGCCGGGGTAAGCGAGATTGGACCCTGTCGGATGTCCCATGTTAATATGTCAAGAAAACGCTTCCGGAGGAACCCCGCGAACCATGTCCAAGACACCCGATTCGGGCAAAGCGGAAGATGGCGGACCTTCGACGGTCGAGCAATATCTGGTGAAGGACCCGGAACGCTTCGCGCTGAACATGGCGCGGATGATCGAGCAGGCCGGTAAGGCGGCGTCCGCCTGGGCCGAACCGCGCGAAAAAGGTGAGGTGCGCGACCATGTCGCCGAGCCGGTCGTCGACATGGTCAAGACCTTCTCCAAGCTCAGCGAATACTGGCTTGCCGATCCGCAGCGAGCGCTCGAAGCGCAGACGCGGCTGTTCGCCGGCTATATGACGGTTTGGGCGAACGCCATCCAGCGCGTCAGCCCCAACGCCGAGGGTGCCGACGATGCCGTCAAGCCGGAGCGCGGCGACAAGCGCTTCCAGGATCCGGAATGGGGCCGCAACGCGTTCTTCGATTTCCTCAAGCAGGCCTATCTCGTCACCTCGCGCTGGGCGTCCGAGCTGGTCGACCACGCCGAAGGCCTCGACGAGCATACTCGCCACAAGGCGAGCTTCTACGTCAAGCAGGTATCCAACGCTATCTCGCCATCCAATTTCATCCTGACCAATCCGGAACTGTTTCGCGAAACCGTCGCCTCCAACGGCGAAAACCTGGTGCGCGGCATGAAGATGCTGGCCGAGGACATCGCCGCCGGCAAGGGCGACCTGAAATTGCGCCAGGCCGACTATTCGCCCTTCGAGATCGGCAGGAACATCGCCACCACGCCCGGGAAGGTGGTCGGCCGCAGCGATGTCGCCGAGATCATCCAGTATGATCCGGCGACCGAGACGGTACTGAAACGCCCGCTGCTGATTTGCCCGCCCTGGATCAACAAGTTCTACATCCTCGACCTCAACCCGCAGAAATCCTTCATCCGCTGGGCGATCGAGCAGGGCCACACCGTTTTCGTCATTTCCTGGATCAATCCGGACGAGCGCCATGGCGCCAAGAGCTGGGAAGCCTATATTAGGGAAGGCCTGCAATACGGTCTCGACACGATCGAGAAGGCGACCGGGGAACGCGATGTCAACGCCATAGGTTACTGCGTCGGCGGCACGCTGCTGGCGGCGGCATTGGCGCTGATGGCTGGGGAAGGCGACGACCGCATCAAGTCTGCGACCTTTTTCACCACGCAGGTCGACTTCACCCATGCCGGTGATTTGAAAGTGTTCGTCGACGAGGAACAGGTCGCGGCGGTGGAAAAGTCGATGAACGAAAAGGGCTATCTCGACGGCACCAAGATGGCCACCGCCTTCAACATGCTGCGCTCGGGCGACCTGATCTGGCCCTATGTCGTCAACAACTACATGCGCGGCAAGGATCCCCTGCCCTTCGACCTGCTCTACTGGAACGCCGATTCGACCCGCATGGCGGCGGCCAACCATTCGTTCTATCTGCGCAACTGCTATCTCGAGAACAACCTCTCGCGCGGCACGATGGAACTTGCGGGCCACACGGTCTCGCTGGGCGATGTCACCATCCCGGTCTACAATCTCGCCTCCAGGGAAGATCACATCGCCCCGGCGCTGTCCGTGTTCCTCGGTTCAAAGTACTTCGGCGGCAAGGTCGAATACGTGATGGCGGGATCGGGCCATATCGCCGGCGTCGTCAATCCGCCCGCATCCAACAAATACCAGTACTGGACCGGCGGCCCGCCGAAAGGCGACTTCGACCAGTGGATAGCCTCTGCTACGGACCATCCGGGGTCCTGGTGGCCGCACTGGCAAAGTTGGATAGAGGCCAAGGACAACACCCGCGTGCCTGCCCGCAAACCCGGCAAGCATATGAAAACCTTGGGCGATGCTCCCGGTACCTATGTCAAGGTGCGCGTGTAACGGACTGTAATGTCTGGTGAGTTGACGCCCCTCTAAAAGCGGGCGAAATGGTGTCGTCAACCATCAAGCAGCCGCAATTCGGCAATCGCTGCAAAAATACTTACAGGCTTGCTGATTTGACACAGGTCTCGTTTCCGGATCGGAGACAAGGGCACCCTGACGCGGACATACCAGTCAGCGCCACGGATATACCCGACCGGGCATCGAGGGGGAATTTGACTTTGAAATCAGCAGGATGGAGCCTCGCAAAGGGAGAACGCCGCGCCATTGTGGCAGCGCTCTGCTCGATGCTTCTGGCCTCCTGCACATCGGCTGGCGACCCGACAATGTCGGTCGGAATGCCCGGCTACAATGCTTCCGCATCGGACATCCAAGCCGCCTCCACGGGCAAGCCCCTCGCCGCTGCCGATTCGTCGTCGCAGGTAGCGACAGAGCAGACGACCGTGATGAGCGAAAGCGACACGGCACTCCCCGAAACGGTTGCCTACGTGCCGATGGCCAAGCCAGGAGCCACTTTCCCGCTCACCATACCGGCGGGCGCGGAAACGATCGCGGGACAGACGCCGCAGTCCTTGCAGCAGCCGGTACAGTCGGCGCAACAGACCGACGCGGTCGCCCAGAAGATCGCCGCCGCCGATGCCGCCGCGACAGCGCCGAAGCCGGTCGCGGCACCGGCGATGAACAATCCGGTCTATGTGACCGCTGGTGAGGCGCCGCTAGCCGAGGCGCCGAGGAAAAAAGGCTTCCTGGCCTCGATGTTTGGCGCCACCCCAGCGTCGGCAACACCCGCTCTGTTGGTCAATACCCGATCGGGCGAACAGACTGCCGTGCAGGCCAAGCCCGCTCAGGCAGCGGCAAAGCCGATCATCACTTTGGCCTCGGCCGATTCCACGGCAAAACCGATACAGTTGGCTTCGACCGGCGGTGACGAGGCCGGTCACATCACGGGTAGCGACGCCCTGCCCGGCGTGCGCCAGACAGCCCTGTTCGAGATCAAGCGCAAATCCGGCCTCGACGACGAAAGCGACGTCGACCTCAATGAGGATGAAGGCTCGGGCGGCAGCTATCAGGTTGCGTCCGCCGCCGGCATGGCCCGCCTGGCGCCCAACGGTCTCTTGAAGCAGAATGAGAGTGTCGACGTCGCCTGCCTGAAGCCGTCCCTGGTGCGCGTACTGAAGACGATCGAAGGCCATTACGGTCGCAAGATGGTCGTCACTTCGGGCTATCGCGACCCGGCCCGCAACCGCCGCGCCAACGGCGCCAAGAATTCGCTGCACATGTATTGCGCGGCCGCCGACATCCAGGTGCCCGGCGTCTCCAAATGGGAGCTGGCGAATTACATCAGGACCATGCCCGGCCGCGGCGGCGTCGGCACCTATTGCCATACCGAATCGGTCCATGTCGACGTCGGCCCCGAGCGCGACTGGAACTGGCGCTGCCGCCGGCGCAGCGGCGGTGACGACGGCTAACAGCGATTCGACGGACCGAAGCCTGTTGGCAGTCCAGAGTCCTTCCCATGTCGTCACCCCTGGGCGAAGCTCCGTCGCGAAGACCCGAGGATCCATGCTATGCCCTTGGTCGAAGAGCGCAAAGAGAGCAGAATTCCGCACGCAGCAACGTGTTGAAGTCGCGGCATGGATCCTCGGGTCTGCGCTGCGTCGCTATGCTCCTTGCTCCGCCCGTGGATGACGAAGCGACTAATGTCGCCGCCGATCGCCAAGTCCTGCCGACGCCTCGCGAAATCGCTGATTTGACAAGCTGGAAAAAAGTTGTCCAAGGCGGCACCTAACGGGTTGCCGGCTGCGCGCAACGCCAGTATAAGCCGCTTCGTCTGAGCGCGCCCATCGTCTAGCGGTTAGGACACCGCCCTTTCACGGCGGTAACAGGGGTTCGATTCCCCTTGGGCGTACCAGATCTTTCAAGCACTTAGCTGATTTTCTGCATTTCCCGTCCAACGTTTGGCCAATATCTCACAGCGAATCCGGGCGGAGTCTCCGTGCGATACAGACAAGGAGCTGCCGCCAGCACGATCGCTGACAGACGGCTGGTGGCCGCGAGCAATGTCGTGGCCGCCGCTATCGGAGTTTTTGTTGGTCTGGCCTTGGTGGACTTCCCAGACTTCCATGGACACTGATGATGTATCAGAGGGGCGAGCTTCTTGGAAATCAACTTGCCCCCTTTGAGGAGCGCCTTGCGAAGTGAACACTATCAAGGGCTTGGTGGTCGACTGAGCGCCTTTAAGGTTTTTTCAATATAGCTAAATTAGCATTTGCGAATGCGCTTCTCCGTTCTGCTGTTATGCTGGGCAGGATTCTTCGGTTGGGACTTTGCTACCAACGAAGGAGAGTTCACGATTGGTCTTGGTACGCGAGTTGCCCACCTGATCCACATGATTTCGCGACTTCTGTGAAGACGTGCGCCTGGCCGGCGCCAGGATGACTGGCATGCGGTCGTGGATCGGCGCCACGTCTCCTTCATCACCAGCCCTTTCCGCCTCTGCGCGAAAAGCGGTGGACCGTAACCAACCGTGATCTTCATGCATACTCACTAATGTAGTCTTTGTTTCCAGCCGGCTCCCCACCCGAGTCGGCTAGGCCCGGCGGTTCATCCCAACACTACCCCAACGAGGAACTGTCGGGCCGCTAAGGGCAAGCATCAGCCTTGCGCTTCTCAGGCGTCAACGCGTGGTTCGTGAACCGCAGGTTTTTGCCATCGCGGCCGGCTGCACGGCATTCGTGACAGAAGACGACCTTGATCAATCCCCAATGCATGCAGGAATGATCCGGCCCGAGCCTCCGACCATGACCCAAGTTGGGTCCGTTTGTTGGCCCCGGAATTGCAAGTCCTTATATTCTAATTTAGACGACGCTTGCACTCCTCCCTTGATCACGCGATGCTCGGTTTGGGCAATAAAGGGGCGGGGTTTTGCGTAGATTCTGACACGTCGTGTCATCGCGCACCGCATGGAGCGCATGATCACAGACTTATTTCTCGCTGGCGTCGCCGGTTTCTCAATCCTCATTCCGCTTTACTTCATCCTCAAATGACAACCCGCCTGGCTCTCTCGGTCATGTCGGGATCGTGGATCGGCGCGACGCAGGCTGATACAACGCTGAGAGACAGGGGGTCGAGGGGCGGCACCGCGTCGGCAATATTGCGGGATGCGGCGCCCACTGCAGCCGATGCACATGCCTTTCACCAGCCGCTCGGCTCCTCGATCTTGTCGAGCAGACGGGCCGGTGGTTAAATGGAATGCGAAGGGAGCGCTAATATGGCAGTTGACCTTTCGGCGAATACACGCGCTCCTGCGGCAACGCCCCCGAAATATCTCTTTGGTCCGCTCGCGGACTTTCTGATGCTTGGCGGCAGCGCGTTCCTGATCTTGCCGGCGCTGTACTTCGTGCCACTGAGGTACGAAGGGCCGGTGGCGGCGACGATGCTTTTCCTGGCTTATCTGATCAACTATCCGCACTTCGCCCACTCATACCAGCTCTTCTACCGCAATTTCGGGCGGAAATTGCGCGGCGACGGATACGACAGGACCCTCCAGATCCGCTACATCTTCGCCGGCATCGTCGTTCCCCTGCTCATGGGCGCATTTTTTGCCTACAGCTCGATAACGGCGGACGCCCGGCTACTGGGAAACGCAACCAATGCGATGTTCTTTTTCGTGGGCTGGCACTACGTCAAGCAAGGCTACGGCATATTGATGGTGGATGCCGTCCTGAAGCGCAGGTTCTTCTCCGATCCGGACAAGAAAATCCTGCTGATCAACAGCTATGCCGTCTGGCTGTTCGCATGGCTTCAGACGAACGCGGCGTTCAGCCAGGGAAAATACCTGGGGCTGGAATATTATACGTTTGCCACCCCTGCATGGCTCAATGCGATTGCGCTGTCGGCCGCGGCCGCTTCCACGGCAGCCGCTGCCGTGATGCTGATCAATCGTTGGAGCAGGAATGGCGGCAGCCTGCCGTATAACGGCGTCATCGCCTACATCGCGTCGCTATACCTTTGGATTCTGATCGTAAGGACAGATCCACTCTGGCTGCTCGTGGTGCCGGCGCTCCATTCCTTGCAATATCTGGCGGTGGTCTGGCGTTACCAGAGCAATGTCGAGCGTGACGGGCGCAGTGCCGAAGAAGTGTCGCCATCCAGAATCCTGTCCATCCTTGGTCCGGCCTACAGGGTGAGGCTACTGGAGTTCATCAGTGCTGGCCTCCTCCTCGGCGGTCTGGGTTTCTGGCTTCTCCCGACCGCGCTGACGGCCCTTGTTCCCTATGACCGGGAAGTCCTGGGATCGTCGCTGTTTTTCTTCATCGTGCTGATTTTCATCAACGTGCACCACTACTTTCTAGACAATGTGATGTGGCGCCGCGGCAACCCCGAAGTGTCGAAATATCTGTTCCGTTAGAGCTTTTTGCGCTCGAGCGGAATCGCCCGGCGTAATGCGGAAATGGACCGGGATGGGATTCACTCCCGCCCTATCCACCAGTCCATCAGCTTTGGAATTTTGGAGGCCTCGCCTCGGAATCGAACCGAGGCTTCCGAGATTTGCAGTCTCTAGCGTAGCCGCTCCGCCACGAGGCCATACGTGCCTTGGTAACGGGCAGAAGTTTAGAGATTCTTGATGTCTTGGGTAAAAATTTCGACAACACCCATCGTGGAAAGAGGCTGTCACGCTGCGGAAAAGAGCCGGCCCAGGACGCCTTTGCCAGATTTGAATTGAATGCCCGTCGACGAGGGGAACTCATGCAGCCTGACCGCGGCCTTGAGGCCAACAGCTTCGCGGTCTGGCAGACTAGGTGTCTAACTGCCGACCAGCGGCACGGTAACGGTCGTCGCGTAATTGATGGGAAAGGCGTTGAAATAAGGGAAGTCTATGACGAAGGCATAGGTGGCGGTGAGGTGCGCCATGCGAAAGCCGCCGCTCGCTGGGTCGGTGGCGATCGTGACGTTCACATCCTTCAGACCCAGCGCAAGCAGTTTCTGGGTCGCGATCGCCTGGATGTCGGCCTGGGTCAGCGTGTTGTTAAGCTGCAGGGACCGTGCGGACGCCTCCAGCGTGTAACGAACGCTGGAAGCCGAATTCATCGACCAGCCGAAGGCGAAGATTCCGAATAGCAGCATGATAAGGAACGGTGCGATCAGCGCGAATTCGAGCGCGGCTCCGCCCGATCGATCGGCCCTGAAGCCTCCCGCATTACCGAACACGGATCAGCTCCTGCTGGCCGATCGCGCTGGGGGCGGAAAAGACGCCGAAGGTGAAGGGCGGAGTCCACGTCGCCGATGCGTCGATCTGGACAAAGACCGACGGTGCCTTCGGCCCGCTGCACAAGGTCGAAGCGACGACCACGGTCGTCCCGCATTTGTAGATCCGACTCAGCGTGACCTGACCGTCCTCCGGCATCCTCTCCCAGTTCGCCAGTGCCGCGGCCCGCGTCGCGCTGTCGTCGGCGGAGCCCGCCAAGACCATGTTCGCTGCCGTCTTCACGCCGGCGCGCATCGACAGCGAACTCGTGACGTATGACCAGCCGTCGGCGATGCCGAGCAGTACCAGGCACAGGATGGGCAAGACCATCGCGAACTCAACCGCGGCACCGCCCGCGTCTTCGCGGATGGCTGAGGTCAATCGATAGGCCCCGCGCTTCATTCGACAATCGCGACCGACGCCGCCGCGGGAATGTCCTTCATTCCCAGACTCGAGCAGTCCTGGTTGATCGTGGAATTGCCGGACCACTGGATAGTGTCGGCCACAATCTGCGTGCAGCCATTCTTGCCTGAGAAGTTGCCGAGGTAGTTGACCTGCTGCTTGGGGAAATAGATGGCGCCGGTCAGCAAGGATGTTGCCGTACCGTTGAAGGTGCTCTGCGCAGCCGCGCCTGTCCTGTCGCCGTAGAACAGCATGCCGGAATAGGTGCCCGACTGCGGCGCGCTGAGCGTCACGTTGGCGTTTCCGTTCATGCTGACAGTGCTGCTGCCGGCCATGAAGATGGTTACGCCGTCGCCCTGGATGACCGCGCCCGCGTTGATTTTCAAATTGCCCTGCACGACATAGACGCCGGGCGAAAGCGTGACATTGCCGGAGAGGTCCATGCCACTGCAATAAGTCCCGGGCTGGATTGTTTGCGTTGTCTTATTGCCTTTGAGATTCTGGCATGGGTTGCTGGCGGCGGGCGCTGGCACGCTGGCGAACGGATCGGATACGGGCAAGGCCTGGGTGATCGGAGAGTTGCAGACCGTCGTCACCGGATTGTTCAGCACGACGCCGCCCGCCGATATCAGGCAATCGACCTGGAGGGCCGCCGAGCCCTGAAGCCGGATGGCGTCCGGGGCGATCGAATTGGACGTCACCACGCAACCAGTGACCTTCACGCTGGTATTGCCGGAAAACAATACAGCCTGCGAGGCGGTCGGATCGAGCGCGGTCATGCAGGCCTTCGAGGCGTTGGTGATGAGCGCCACCGCCCTCGCCCGCTCCGGCACCTTGCCCTGCGTGAAGACGGAGGTGAACATCCGGTCGAGATTCTGGTCGAGGATCACCTCGACCGCCTTTTTGGCGGCATTCGGCCCGGACGTCGGCGGCGTGTTGACGACGATGGTGCCGTTCCCGAGGCCGTTGTCGGTCGCCGACTGGGTCGCGGCCGCCGTGATCGATGCCGTGTCGGACCCCGCGAGCTTTTCCAGCGCACCGGCATAGGCGGCCGCGTCGGCCGTCGCCTGCAGTTTTAGGCTGCTGTAATACCAGTAGGAGGTCTCGACGCCGAAACCCGCCGCACCGACGACGATCGGCAAGGCTAGGGCGAAGATCGTGGCGACATTCGCGTTCCTACCCCGGCGGATGCCGTCCGCTAGGTGCCGAATCCGGGTGAAGCAGTTGAAGCCCATAGCATAAATTAGTAAGCACGCATGTATGAAGGAACGGCTAAAAAGTTCGGTCGATTTTTGGTGAGGATGTACAATCGCCTCGACAAGGCCGACAGGCAGGCATCATCGCGGCCGATTGGACCGCGGCAACCAAAGGCCCCGTAGGAGCGCATAGCCGGCTGACAATAGTTTTTTTCAGGCGGACAGGCTTGGCGTCGCCTCGACCGTCGGGGCAGCCAAAAGCTCGCGCTGCACGGCAAGGAAGAACCTGCGGACTTCGTCGCTGGCTGCCATTCTGTCCCTGCCCCTCCCGACAACGAGATCGAGCAGCTCAGCCGCTTTTGCCTTCCAGAACGAGGTGGCGGTCTCACCATGCAGATTGCCGAGCTTGGCGGCAACTTCCCTGACCAGGAACAGCTGACGATCGATCGGGAACGCACGGACTTTTTCTGGGGACATCTTCCGAACCATCAAACTGACGCAACGAATCAACCATTGCCGAACAAGCAATGGCTAACCGCGAAGGTGGAAACGGAAGCTTAACGGCGCCGGCTGATGCATCACCGCATGCGAATTGTCAGGCGCACTCGAAGCTGAACGGGTTCACCCCATTCGAAGCGGCCTTCAGGCCTGCAGTGCTCTCGCCTCGCCGCCGCGCTTGCGCGGCGCCATCATGTCGCCGGCCATCACTCCGGTGACGCGGCAGAACGCCATGAACGCCCGGCAGGCGTCTTCGGTCTTGACCACATCCACGGTCGCGCCAAAACAGGCATTGAATGCTTTCTGGTACACCGGTCCCTGCCGGCGTGCCGGCCAGTCCTGCAGAAAATCGAGCGCCTGTTCGACGCTGTAGATTTCCTCGACGGGCAAGCCTGGGCCTGGTGCGATGCGCACCGGCACCTCGAATTGCAATCTGTCCATCCGACATCTCCCGACCGGCATCGCCCAAGCAACGCCGCTCGTCGTCAAAAGTTGCTTTGTCCGCTTTGTGCCGCGGAAATGTGTCGTCACTGCGGAAAGCTGCCGCCTCTGCCGCAGTTGGCGAAGGCAAGGCCTGCCGGCGCACCCGGTTGCATTGGATTGATCCGAAAAACGATGCGCCGCGCCACCAATGCGCGGCCCTCGACCGCCGCACGGGTCGCGACGCGAAATAGTTTGGAATGGGGATCAACGTGCGGTCCAGGATCGCCTCGGCGAGCGAAAATCCGGGCGGCTCGGGCCGCATCAGGCAGTTCGTCCTTGAACCTTTCGCCCCCAAGTGCCAAATCTGGTGGCATCTTCGCGCCTGCACTCCTGCGGCGCGCCACCTTCTATACGGACAAAATGGTCACCTATCTCGACGCCGCCACGGCACCGCTCAGAAACACCGGCCAGATCCGCCTCTATGGCGAGGAAGGCTTTGCCGGCATGCGCAAGGCATGCGACCTCACCGCGCGCTGCCTGGACGAACTGGCGCCGATGGTCGGACCCGGGGTCACCACCGACACCATCGATCGTTTCGTCTTCGAGTTCGGCATGGACCACGGCGCACTGCCGGCCACGCTCAACTATCGCGGTTACACGAAATCGTCCTGCACCTCGATCAACCATGTCGTCTGTCATGGCATTCCCGACAACAAGCCGCTGAAGGATGGCGATATCGTCAACATCGACGTGACCTACATCCTCGATGGCTGGCACGGCGATTCCTCGCGCATGTATCCGGTCGGCACGATCAAGCGGGCTGCCGAACGCCTGCTCGAGGTCACCCACGAATGCCTGATGCGCGGCATCGCCGCCGTCAGGCCAGGAGCGCGTACCGGTGCCATCGGCGCTGCCATCCAGACTTACGCCGAAGCCGAGCGCTGCTCGGTGGTGCGCGATTTCTGCGGCCACGGCGTCGGCCAGCTCTTCCACGACGCACCCAACATCCTGCACTACGGCAATGCCAATGAAGGAGTGGAAATGCGCCCCGGCATGATCTTCACCATCGAGCCGATGATCAACCTCGGCCGGCCGCATGTGAAGGTCCTGTCGGATGGCTGGACGGCGGTGACACGTGACCGCTCGCTGTCGGCGCAATATGAGCACACGATCGGCGTGACCGACGCCGGCTGCGAGATTTTCACGCTGTCGCCCAAAAAGCTCGACCGTCCCGGCTTGCCGGCTTAGCAGGCCGCAGCGAGGTCTTGGCCTCTATTGCCTGAGTCCGCTCGGTCAATAGCGGCCTATTTCCAGCGTTTGCGTGGCCGCCAGTCTTCGTCCTCGTCCTGGTCTCGGAACCACCGCATTATTTCCCGGCAACTGCGCGGACGGCCATCGCTGACCCTGCCATCGGTGCAGGGATCATAGCGTTCGCGCGGGTAATAGTCGTGACGCTCCCGATAACGCTCCCGCCGATCCAGCATGCGCAGGAGCTCCCGGCAGTTATGCGGCCTCCCGTCGCTGTAACGGCCGTCCGTGCAGGGATCATCATATCGGATCAAATGGATCGGCAGGTTCCGACCAGGACGGCTACCGGCGGATACGGCATCGATCACCGGGGCAGCCATTGCGGGACTGAAGCTCAAAAGCAGCCCGGCTGACAGCAGGATACGAATGAGCCTGGGCATCTTGGTTGTCTCCGAATGTGGCGTCATCAACGACGACACCGCGAACTTGCGCCACTCCCATTGCCGCAACATTGCGCGAAAGGCGGAGCCGCTCATTCCTTGCCGCCGAAAAGACCTCGACCGCCCTTACCCGCCGTCCTAGTATTTCGCGGGGATCAGCGATCATTGCCAGCTGCGGGCTGGATACGGGCGGCACATGGCGACACAAGGCGACGATGACGAGCGGAGTTTTTTCTCCGAGGTGCCGGTGCGGCCGGCGGCGAGAGCCAAGGCGGCAATCGATGAAAAGCCGCATTATCTCGGCCATCGCGATCGTCTGCGCGAGCGCTTTGCCTCGGCCGGTCCAGATGCCTTGCCGGACTATGAACTTCTGGAACTCCTGCTCTTCCGCCTGATCCCGCGCGCCGACACCAAGCCGGTCGCCAAGGCGCTGCTGGCCCGCTTCGGCACCTTCGCCGAAGTGCTTGGAGCGCCCGTCGGCCTGTTGCGGGAGGTCAAGGGCATCGGACCGACCGTAGCGCTCGAGCTGAAAGTCGTCGCGGCGACCGCCCAGCGCATGGCGCGCGGCGAGGTCCATGGCCGCGAAGTGCTGGCCTCATGGCAACAGCTTCTCGACTATTGCCGCTCGGCCATGGCGTTCGAGGCGCGCGAGCAGTTCCGCATCCTGTTCCTCGACAAGAAGAACGCGCTGATATCAGATGAAGTGCAGCAGACAGGCACGGTCGACCACACGCCCGTCTATCCCCGAGAAGTGGTCAAGCGCGCGCTCGAACTGTCGGCCACCGCGATCATCCTGGTCCACAACCACCCCTCCGGCGACCCGACGCCATCGCGCGCCGATATCGAGATGACGAAAGAGATCATCGAAGCAGCCAAGCGGCTGGGTATTTCCGTGCACGACCACATCATCATCGGGCGAAAGGGCTATTCCAGCATGAAGGGGTTGTTGCTGATCTAGGCCGTGGTAACGATTTAGCTATTTGAGCCAGATAGCGATAGCGGCGAGTTTGACGAAGCCCATGAAGTTGGTGAGCAGTTTGTCGATGGTGAGCACCTCCGGTAACAATTAACGGGCTCTTCCCATTCAACGGGACATGCTTTTGATCATGCTCCGTTGATCAGCGTTTTGAAAACTCCGTCACGATATCCAGAAATAGCTGGCCACTGGCAGGCAATGCGGGTCCGCGCCAGGCCGCAGCCAATGGCAAGGAGGGTGGATCCGGGACAACCGGGCGGAACGTCACGCCGGGCCGCGCCACCTTCGCGATGCCCGCGGTCACGAAACCAAGACCCGCACCGGCGGCCACCAGCCCTGTCAGCGTCGTCATGGGTGTCACCTCCTGGACGATTCTCGGACTAATGCCCTCGGCTTGGAACAGGGCAATGACGCGGTCGTAGATGCTGGGGCCGATGCTGCGCGGCGCTAGCAGGAATGGCTCCCCCTCCAGATCGGCGATCCTGATCGCCGGTTGGCCGGCAAGCCGGTGTGTAGCCGGCAGCGCCAGGAAAAGAGCTTCGTCGGGCAAATCGAGAACGACGAGGTCCGGCGCGGAAAGCGGCGGATGGAGGACGCCCAGATCGATCTCGCCGGCCGACAAGGCGGCTTCCAGCGATGGTGAGTTCATTTCGATGAGGTCCACCTCGACATTCGGATAGCGGACACGGAACTCCCGCACGGCCTCGGGCAAGACACCGTAGAAGGCGATCACGGTGAAGCCGAGCCGCAAGTGTCCGACCTCGCCACGGACCGCCCGCAAAGCCTGTGCCTTCGCGATGGCCGCATTCTGCACAGCCTTGCGAGCCGGATCGAGGAAAGCCGCCCCGGCCGGCGTCAATGCCACGCCGCGACGGTCGCGTTCGAAGAGGTCGGCTCCGACTTCCACCTCCAATCCACGGATGCGCTGACTGAGAGAGGGCTGGGTAAGGTTCATCCGCTCTGCCGCCCGCCGGAAATGAAGGTCTTCGGCTACAGCGATGAAGCAGGCGAGCGTGCGAATATCCAAGGCCTCTCCTGATGCAAAATACCTATCACAGATAATAGTATTCCGATTGGAGGCCAATCACCATCCAAGATAAGCTTAAGAAGCACAAGGGCCTTGCGGCGCCCGTTGAAAGGAGACAGACCATGATCGCATCAATCGTCAGATTAGTGTCGCTCATCATCTCAGTCAGCGCGGGCATGCCCCTTGCCGCTTCAGCGCAAATTCCGGATTTCATCCGCGCCTTGTCGACCAGCCGGATCGTCGCTATTTCCGATGGCGACTTCCTCGCCCAGACCTACGCAACAGGCCAACTCCCACCCCCGGCTTCCGGCTATCGCGACCTTCTGACGGTGCTTTCCATCGTCGATGGCAGAGTCATTGTGGGCTCTTTGCCGATATCCAACTCCGTTACAGCCGCACCGGAGATCCTTCACGTCACGAAAGACGGCCGGGCCGCTTTCGTCGCCGAGCGACTCGGTGAACGACCGGAGGGCGGTAGAACCGTGCAGGATCTGCCGCCGGGACGCCGGCTCTTCGCGGTCGATCTTTCCGATAGCGCCGCTCCCCGTCTTGCTGACACGGTCGAGATCGCGGCGTTTCCCGAAGGCTTGTCCGCGAGCCCAGACGGCCGTCGTGTCGCTGTCGTGTCGAACACCCCCGAGGGGAACTTCGTCCAGATCGTCGATTACACGGATGGCCGCTTTGGAGCTGTCGCCCGCTTCAACCTGGCCGAGCTCGGCGTCTCCGGCTCTGCATCCACCCCGAGGGGCGGCGTGACAGCGACCAATGTCCACTGGCATCCGAGCGGTCGTTTCCTCGCGGTCAATATCAACACCCAGAATAGGGTCGCCTTCTTCGAGGTTGCCCAAGACGCCGGTACGCCTGTTTTGCGGCTCTGGGGCAACATTGCCGAGGTAGGCGCCGATCCCTTCGTCGGGCGTTTCACGCCGGACGGCCGTTACTACCTGACATCCAACTGGGGCCGGAATTTCGCGGCGACTGACCTCGCTGGGCGGATTCCGACAGCTCCATCCACCATCAGTGTCGTGCGGCTGGCGGTTTTGACGACGACCGGCGAGACGGCGCGCCACGAGACCATCGGTGTGACAGAATCCGGTCTCAACGCCGAAGGGATCGCCATTAGTCCCGATGGCCGTCTTGTCGCCACCGTCAATATGCGAGGCACTTCGCTACCGCCGGAAACCGGCCGGTTTCAGCGCGAAGCCAGCGTGACACTGCTGACTTTCGATCCGGACACCGGCGCGCTCGTGAAGATCGGCGACTACCCTTTCGAGGGCGTGCTGCCTGAGGGCGGTGCCTTTGACCTGACTGGCGATCACTTCTTGGCAACTGTTTTTCAGGGTCATGAAGGTGCGGATGACGAAGCCGGCGCCGGTCTTGCGGTTTTTCGCGTCATCAAGGGCGACCGGCCGGCACTAAAGCAAATCGGGCGCATCCCTTTGCCCCAAGGCGTCCATCATGTCGATCTGGTACGGTAGGGGCAAGCGCGAAGGAATTTTTCGGATCAATCTTCCGGTGGCGATAGCCTAAAAGGCTGCCCCTTTTCGCAATCACGGCGGATCGGTCTTGCAACTGCCTGCAATCTGGCTGACCGCCTCACCGAAGCCGGCCAGGTCGAAATCGGCCTGACCGCGCCCGGACAGCAGTCCGAAGCGCCACGATAGCAGCAGGCGGTTTGCCGGAACGAGGCGCTTGATGCCGTCGGCGCCGTCGCGCATCAACAGCCTGCCGCGTGTACCGACGGACCAGCTCTCTTCGAATTTGCTGTCCCTGTCGATCGTGACCGACATGGTGATTCGTCGGCTGGCGGAGACCGCGTCGTTCAATTGCAGCCATTCGGTCCAGGCCGGCTCGCCGTCCGCACGGCAGGCAATAGTCAGCAACGGGCTGTAGCTCAGCGCGCCGCCCCCGGTGATCAGCTTGTTGGTGGCATAGACCGACGCGGTGACGAGGCCGTCATTGCCGGTGGCGAAACGCCAATTGTCCGTGCCGGCCCCGGCAGCGCCGCGGGCCAAGGCAAGGAAAAGCACCGTGGCGGCAGCGCGCCTCATTTCCACGAACACCCGCAACGACATCACCAATTACCTCTGGTCTTCCAACCAACCAGATAATGATCAAGGCTTCGTACCGCCACCGGTGCCCATCAAGAACGAATCCGATGTTGCAGTTTCGCAACGAAAAAGGCCGCCCGGAGGCGGCCTTTCGAAATCCGTTGGAACGTCCGGTCTATTCGGCGTCCTTGGCCGCCTTCTTCTTCGGTGCGGCCTTCTTCTTCGGCTCTTCCGCGTCGTCGGCTTTCTTGTCGTCAGCCTTCTTCGCGGTGGCCTTCTTGGCCGGCTTCGCCTTGGTCGCGGTTTCGGCCTCCTCGTCGTCGGCCATCAGCTCTTCCTTGCTGACCTTGACGTCGGTGACCGAGATCTGCTCGAGCAGGTGGTCGACGACCTTCTCCTCGAACATCGGCGCCCTGAGCGCGTTGAGCGCCTCGGGGTTGCTGCGGTAGAACTCGAAGGCTTCCTGCTGCTGGTTGGCCGGGAAGCGGCGAACCTGCTCGAACAGGCCGCGCTGCAGTTCCTCGTCCGATACGGTGACGCCCGCCTTCTCGCCGATCTCGGCCAGCACGAGGCCAAGGCGCACGCGGCGCTCGGCAAGGCGCATATATTCGGCGCGCGCCTCTTCCTCGGTCGTTTCTTCGTCGGCGAAGGTGCGGCCGGCGGCTTCCAGGTCACGGTTGACCTGTGCCCAGATGTTGTTGAACTCCGCCTCGACGAGCTTCGACGGCGCTTCGAACGAATAGGCGGCATCGAGCTGGTCGAGCAACTGGCGCTTCACCTTCTGGCGCGTCATCGAGCCGAACTGGTTCTCGATCTGGCCGCGCACGATGTCACGCAGGCGCTCGAGCGATTCCAGGCCAAGGTTCTTGGCGGTCTCGTCGTTGATTTCCAGTTCGCCGGGCTTCGACACTTCCTTGACGGTGACGTCGAAAGTCGCTTCCTTGCCGGCCAGATGCGCCGCCTGGTAGTTTTCCGGGAAGGTTACGGTGACCTGCTTTTCGTCGCCGGCCTTGGTGCCGATCAGCTGTTCCTCGAAACCCGGAATGAACTCCTTGGAGCCCAGCACCAGCGGCTGGTCGTTGCCGGCGCCGCCAGCGAAAGCCTCGCCGGCGATCTTGCCGACATAGTCGATCGAGACGCGATCGCCCTCGGCGGCCTTGCCGGTCTTCGGCTCGTAGCTGCGTGCCGATTCGGCGACGCGCTTGACCTGGTCGTCGATTTCCGAATCCGGAACGTCGAACACCTGGCGCGTCACCTTGATGTCGGAGAAATCCTTGATCTCGATCGCTGGAATGACCTCATAATTGAGGCGGAACTCGAAGTCGGCGCCGCCGGCCAGGATCTTCTCGGCTTCCTTCTCGTCCTCGGTCATGATGACCTCGGGCTGCATGGCGGCCTTTTCGCCGCGCCCGGTGATGATCGAACGGGTCGAGTCGTTGAGGATCTCGTTGACCACCTCGGCCATGAACGACTTGCCATAGACCTTGCGCAGGTGCTGCACCGGCACTTTGCCCGGACGGAAGCCGTTGATGCGAACCTTGTTGCGGGCGTCCGACAGCCGCGCCATCAGCTTGGCCTCCATGTCACCGGCCGGCACGGTGATCTTGATCTCGCGCTTGAGACCGGAATTGAGTGTTTCGGTGACCTGCATCGTAAAACCTTTGTTTTCACCAATGAGGCTGCCAAACGGCTCCCTGCCGTTTACAGCCTGCCGGTAATTCTTGCCGGGAATGGCTTTTGGTACGGAACCTGGCGATTTGACCGGAAATGCGGCTCAAACTCTCCCAAACTGCGTTCCAAAATGTGAATAAGTTCTTGTTTTTCCTACTTCTTATCACATCTTGTAGAAGCGGATCGTCGCGTCCCGTCACATTTGACACGCCTTTTGTCACAGGCGAGCCCAATTTTCAACAGTCTTCGCGTTTAGGCGAATAACCACATTTCGGCCCTGACCCGACATGTTGTCTCCGACATTGACAGAATGATGGCTACATGGGATTGCCGGGTCACGCGGGTATGGCGGAACTGGTAGACGCACCAGATTTAGGTTCTGGCGAGAGATCGTGGGGGTTCGAGTCCCTCTACCCGCACCACTGCCGGTGTGAAACGATGAAGCAGACCTGCCCCATACATCTTGGTGGCGCGCTCCTGGTCCTTCTCCCGCTTGGGATTGACCCGGGGCGAAAATCTACCGGTAACTGTCCGGGTCCTTGGCCTTCTCGGTCTGGCAATTGACCTTACGCTGAACAGCCTTGCGATAAGCGTCTTCAAACACGCGGATTGCCCTCTCGAACTTGGCCTGATTGGGCGCCAAGTGTCTATCTAGCCCGTGATACAAAAGGATGGAGACAGCCATCATGGCTTTTCCACTTTCGCTTGGCCTCAGCGCCGGGCACCTTTTCAATACACCATAGATGTTTCCTGAAATTGCCGCGGCCCGATGCAATTTTCCATCTGACATACGAGCCAAGTAACTGATGTTTTGCTCCTCCTGCCCGGCTGAAGCAGTCGAAGATGTGAAGCAGATTCCTGCGATGAGTATTATCAAAATCCGGTTCAAGCGTTTCCCCCTCTATTGCAGCCAAACCGCCCCTGGCAATCAACAGCTATCATAAGCTACCCCCAGCCTCCAAAGCCTGCCAGCGGCGAACATTCTCGCTATTCCGGCGGCTCACCTGTATATTTCCGACACTGATGGCGGCATGTGTACGGATGGCAAAATCAAGAGCGCGGTTTTCGAGTGTCACGACAGCTTCGATTGTTAGCGGTCAACCGACTTTGGCAGGTTGCTGCTGCTTCTAGAAAAGCGGCTCCTCGAACAGCGTCTTGTCGCCATCCACCAGCGCCTTGATCTGCGCCGTGCCATCGGCGGCGAGCGCCAGCTTGATGCCGAACGGCCGCGCCCGCATGTCGTTCTGGATCGCCAGCCCCTCGCCTTCCGGCAGATAGAAGCGTTCGATGCCGTAATCCGGCGCGATCGTCATGCCTTCGCCGCGAAGGTCCCAACCGGCGGCGACATGGCCCGAAATGTCGGCCTCCTCTGCACCGGCCGGCGCCGGCGCCTTGCCGAACCAGGCTGTGGTCGGGGTCCAGTACCCATCGGCGCCCTTCTTCAGCCGGACCACGATCGGCGTGTCGTCGCTCGAGAATTTGCCCTCGGGAATGTTAGCGATCATCTTCACCGGCATGCGCGAGATGTCATAGCCGAGGATGATATAGTCGCCGCGCAAGAGATCATGAGGGTCGACCGGTTCGATCTTCAACAGCACTTCCTTGCCGTTGCGCAGGATCGCCGCCCGTCCGGCGATGATCCAGCTCAGGAATCCGATCTGGACGAGCGCCAGCACGAGTGCCGCGATGACAAGCCTCTTTCCAGTCATCATGCCGTGGCTCCCGCGGTGACTGGACCCTTCATGCGTTTTTCGACGCGGATGATGACGATCGCAAGCGCGCCGAGGAGCACCGCGGCGGCCAGGAAGAAGCCGGCCGTATCGAGCATCGACTGCAAGGTCACGACATAGATGACGGCGAGTTCGAAGGCGAAGCCGAGATAGGCGAGCCAGCGCAGCCCCCGGCTCTCACGCCCTGCGAACACGATAGCCGCGACGATGCCGGCGAGAGCTACGACCGAGGCAATGGCGAAGCCGCTGTTGTAGGTGCTTTCGTCAGCCAGTTCGAACTGGATGATGGCCAGGCCGGTGAGGAAGCCCAGCAATGCGTGCAACGGCAAGTGGCCGCCGAGTTGCACGATCCTGTCGACCGGTTCCGGTGCAAAGACGGCGGCAGCGAAAAGCACGACAGAGACAATGACCAGCGGGATCGCCACCGGCAGCGTCTCGTGGTCCATCGCCAGCAACACGAGATAGAAGAGCAGCGACAGGATGATCAGGTGCCGCGCCGGCTGGCTGCGGGTCCAGAACGAAATCGCAAACAGCACCACCGCCATGACGACGAAGGCGTGCGGAAAGTCGCTACGGCTGTAATAGTCGAACCCTTTCAGGAACAGCCAGGCGACGGCGATGCCGACCGCCGCGACGGTCAGCGGGTTCGACCGCAGCGCAACCGCCGCCAGCGCCGTGCCGGCGCCCCAGGTGACCAGCGCCGAAGCCTCGTCGCCGGACAAATGGTACATCTGGCCGATCAGCGCGATCGAGCCGCCGAACGCGGCCGCCGCCACGATCCACAGCGCTTCGCCGATTGCCGCGTGGTCGCGCGTCTTCAGCAACGCGCCGCCGACATAGCCGCCGAGAATGACGGCAAAGAGTGCTGTCACCCGCGCCAGGCGCGGGATCGCATCCCAGTTGGCAGCGACGAAGATCAGGACGGCCGCTCCAAAGAGAAGGGCCGCCAGCATTGCGAGGATCGAGCCGAAGCTGAGCGACTGGCGTGCGTTGACCTCGACGTCGCGCCTCAGCACATCAGCCGTCGAGGCGTCGATCAGTCCGGCCTGCCGCCATCGCTCGATGTCGGCCCTGATCCGTGTCGAGTACCCCGCCATGTCCTCTCTCCCCCACCCGGTCGCCATTTTAGCCGACGCAGCCAAACCGTTGACGTCACGGCACTTTCTGATTCTGGCTTCTTTGTGTCAGGTCCGTGAAGCCGCGTTAATGTTGCATTGCACAATTTGCATTGCTGCCATGCAGCCATAGCGCTTTTAAATCGATATGGGTCCCCCTATTTATGGTTCGTACACAAACGGAATGATCCGCAAGAAAGACGAAACGAGAACTACCATGAACTTGATCCGCAACTACCGCAACTGGCGCCGCTACCGGGACACCGTTTCCGAGCTGAGCCGCCTGAGCAACCGTGAACTGACCGACCTCGGCATCAGCCGCAGCGACATTCCTTACGTCGCTCGCAAGGCGGTCTAATTCTTCGGACCGCGAATGGTCCGAACCAGTTTTGAGAAGAGCATGACAATGAACCTGATCCGCAACTATCGTAACTGGCGCGTTTATCGCGAGACGGTTACCGAGCTGGGTCGCCTTTCGAACCGCCAGCTGCATGATCTCGGTATCGTCCGCGACGAAATCAAGATCGTCGCCCGCAAGGCGATCTAAACGACGGAATTTCGTCCGGGTCGACCTCCTCCCCGACCTCGACGAATACGGTTAGCCCTTACCTCCTCCCAAGGGTTGACCACCAAAACGGCGCCCGCCGCACCTCCTCCCGCGGCGGGCGTTGTTCCCCAAAAAGGGTTTTGCCCCTTTTAAAAGATAGCAAAAGAGATTTCGTCAAAGCCGACCTCCTCCCCGGCAATGACGAATAGGTTCAACCTTCACCTCCTCCCGAGGGTTGGCCACCCAAACGGCGCCCGCCGCACCTCCTCCCGCGGCGGGCGTTGTTTCCCCAGGGCAAAACGAATTTTGCCCCAGAGGCTTCGCCCTCTTTAAAGATGCGAAAAGAATTTCGTCTGAGCCGACCTCCTCCCCGGCGATGACGAATATGGTCGGCCTTCACCTCCTCCCGAGGGTCGACCCCCAAAACGACACCCGCCGGACCTCCTCCCCCGGCGGGTGTTGTTGTTTTCAGGGGCAGGCTTTCCCGACCAGGCGTTTCGCGCGCGCGACAATTGCAATCGCCGCGGCAAGCGATTATTCCGGCGCCATGAGCAAAAATCCTATCCATATCATCGGCGGCGGGCTCGCCGGTTCCGAAGCGGCATGGCAGGCGGCCGAGGCCGGCGTGCCCGTCATCCTGCATGAAATGCGCCCGGTTCGCGGCACCGACGCCCACAAGACCGATGGCCTGGCCGAACTCGTCTGTTCCAATTCCTTCCGCTCCGACGACGCCGAAAACAACGCCGTCGGCCTGCTACATGCCGAAATGCGGCTGGCCGGCTCGTTGATCATGAGCGCCGGCGACGCCAACCAGGTGCCGGCCGGCGGCGCTCTGGCCGTCGACCGCGACGGTTTTTCCGACGCCGTGACGAAAAAACTCGAAGCACATCCGCTGATCACCATCGAGCGCGAGGAAGTTCCCGGCCTACCACCGGCGGTGTGGGATCAGGCGATCATCGCCACCGGGCCATTGACCGCGCCCTCCCTTGCCCAATCGATCGCCGAGGCGACCGGCACCGACGCGCTGGCCTTCTTCGATGCCATTGCGCCGATCATCCATTTCGACACGATCGACATGGACACCTGCTGGTTCCAGTCGCGCTACGACAAGGTCGGGCCTGGCGGCACCGGCAAGGACTACATCAACTGTCCGATGGACAAGGAGCAATATTTCGCCTTCGTGCAGGCCCTGGTCGACGGCCAGAAGACCGAATTCAAGCAGTGGGAAGGCACGCCCTATTTCGACGGTTGCCTGCCGATCGAGATCATGGCCGAACGCGGCGTCGAGACGCTGCGCTACGGACCGAT
The DNA here is from genome assembly GCF_020164715.1 of Mesorhizobium sp. ESP7-2. Taxonomy (NCBI): domain Bacteria; kingdom Pseudomonadati; phylum Pseudomonadota; class Alphaproteobacteria; order Hyphomicrobiales; family Phyllobacteriaceae; genus Mesorhizobium; species Mesorhizobium sp. ESP7-2. Next base: position 1,235 of record NZ_JAIUGQ010000036.1, on the reverse strand, counting down.
GAAGCCGATGGGCCTGACCAATGCGCACAACCCGACGGTGAAGGCCTATGCCGTCGTCCAGCTGCGCCAGGACAATGCGCTGGGCACGCTCTACAACATGGTCGGCTTCCAGACCAAATTGAAGCATGCCGAGCAGGTGCGCATCTTCCGCACCATTCCGGGCCTCGAAAACGCCGACTTCGCCCGTCTCGGCGGCCTGCACCGCAACACCTACATCAACTCGCCGACCTTGCTCGACGGCTCGCTGCAGCTGAAGTCGCGGCCGGGCCTGCGCTTTGCCGGCCAGATCACCGGTTGCGAGGGCTATGTCGAGAGCGCCGCGATCGGCCTGCTCGCCGGACGCTTCGCGGCCGCCGAGCGGCTTGGCCACGCACCGTCGCTGCCGCCGCTCACCACGGCGTTCGGCGCCCTGCTCAACCACATCACCGGCGGCCACATCGTCTCCGACGATGAGCCGGGCAAGCGCTCGTTCCAGCCGATGAATGTCAATTTCGGCCTGTTCCCGCCGGCCGAAGCGCCGAAGATCGAAGGCAAGCGGCTGCGCGGCAAGGACAAGACCGTAGCTAAGAGGCATGCCATCACGTCGCGTGCGCGGGCCGATTGCCGGCAATGGTTGGGGCTGCCCGCGCGGGCCGAGGCAGCGGAGTAGCCCATGCCCATTGCAGACAGTCTCGTACTGGCTCTACCTTCAAGGTGGAGGTCCAATGAGCACCACGTGGCGAGAGATAGCTTTCCAATTTGAGCCGGATATAGCGCAGGCGGCAGCGAGAGCGTGGTCCTGGCTTTTGCCGGAGCCTTGGACCCCGCTTGTCTGCTCAATGGTGGGAGGCATGTTTGTCGAGCGGCCGAACAATGAGGTTCACTGGCTCGATACCGGGACCGGCTTGCTCGAGCGGGTGGCTCACAATCGGGCGCGTTTTGAAGAGATGATTAGGATTTCTCCCGATCTCGTTGACGAGTGGTTCCTTCCGCCGCTTGTGGAACGCCTTCACGCCGCGGGTAAGAAACCGAAGGTGGGAGAATGCTACGGCTTCACCGTCTTGCCCGTCTTTGCTGAGGGCAAATTCGAGGTCGAGAACATGTTCGTGGTGCCAGTTACCGAACAATTCATCGGCATGGCTGACATTCACCGCCAGCTAAACGAAATTCCCGACAGCTCTAGGACGTAGTGACGATTTAACGGGTTGGGATTCCCAAGGAAGCGCAAATCAGATTCAACGCTGATTTTTGGAGGT
>NZ_JAIUGQ010000035.1:0-71505 GCF_020164715.1 Mesorhizobium sp. ESP7-2 | reverse complement strand
GCTCCGAATCATGGGACCCCCATGGAATCAGATCAGCCGCAATCCCCAAAGCGCGTTAACCCGAGTTCGCAGCCCTGTCGCCCACCGTCGCGCAGTTGTCACATACCGCTCCTACATGCGAGCGTGCCGTGACTGACATTTCGGCAGGCTCATCGGGGTGTGGAGCAATGCAGGACAGCAACCTGTCGGGTCGCTGCATCCGTTGCCGTCGCGCTTTCCACTTTCCGCCGTAACCGTTCAACAACCGGCCGCGGCTGAGGGAGGAGAGCGCGACCAAGAAGACAGATGCATGACCAGATTTCAGACTAAGACGACCGGCATCACGCAGGACGATTTCGCCGACATGGTGGCGGAAGAGGTCGAGCGTGCGCTTGCCCACTATGACGAGGCCATCAACGGTCCGACAAAGGTCTCGGTCGGCAAGATCGCCGGCAGCATAGCGTCCGCCGTCACCTTGCTGTCGCCCAAGCACCAGCGCGCCATCGACGCCATCCATGCCGACCTTCCCGGCCTTGCCTCGAAATTCGTGCGTGCGCTCGCGGCCGAAGCCGCGCGCCGCAGCGAAGCCGGCACAACCGGGACGACAACGCTGTCGGCTGAGGCCGAAACACTCCCCGCGTTTCCCCCGTCCGACGACCTCGAATCGATGCTGATCGAGGACTGGGCCGGCCGCGTCGCCGGCTCGACCTATCTGGAAGAAAACCTGCGCATCGCCCGCTCCACCTTGCACCGCTGGCAGAGACGCGGCGACGTCATCGCGCTGCGCAAGGGCGGCCGCAAGCACGTCTTCCCGCTGGCGCAGTTCGTCGACGGCAGGCCGGTGGCGGGCATAAGCGACGTGCTGGAGCTGATCGGCAACCCGAGACTGACCTGGCTATGGCTGACCCGCCCAGCGGCACAGCTCGACGGCCGCATTCCAATCGACCTGCTGCGGCAGGACCGGGCGGAAGAGGTGGTCGAGGCGGCGCGGGTGTTCGCGCCGGGGTGAAGTCGACGCGCTGTCAGCCCTTTCGTTCTGCGAGCAGGCCGAGATAGTGCTGCAGCACCGCCGCTCCGGCAAGCGACGTGACATCGGCGTGGTCATAGGCGGGCGCCACCTCGACAACATCGGCGCCAACAATATCGAGCGAACCGAGCCGGCGCAGGATCATCAGCGCCTCGCGAGAGGATAGGCCGCCAGCGACCGGCGTGCCCGTGCCTGGCGCATAGGCCGGATCGAGGCAATCGATATCGAAGGTCAGATAGGTCCTGGCATCGCCGACACGAGCCTTGATCCGTTCGACGACGCCCGCGACGCCAAGCTCGGCGACATCTTCTCCGTAAAGGATCTCCAGACCGCAGGTTTCGGGCGCATGCGTGCGGATGCCGACCTGGATGGATCGGTCCGGCCTGACGATGCCTTCGCGAACGGCCCGGGCAACAAACGAACCATGGTCGATGCGTCTCTCCTCGTCGAACCAGGTGTCCTGATGGGCGTCGAACTGGACCAGCGCCATCGGGCCGTATTTTTTCGCGTGGGCCCGAAGCAGCGGCCAGGTCACATAATGGTCGCCGCCGATGGAGAGCAGCGTCACGCCGGCATCAACGACCTCGCTCGCTTGCGCCTCGATCTGTTGCGGCGTGTCGTCATGCCTGCCGAAGTCGAGCCCGCAATCGCCATAGTCGACGACCGCCAGCCATTCGAACGGATCGGCCTGGAAGGGATATTGCGGATCGCCCTCGAGGATGGCGGAAGCACGCCGCACGCCTTGCGGTCCGAAACGGGCGCCCGGGCGATTGGAGACGGCCGCGTCAAACGGGATGCCCCAGATGGCGACGTCGACGCCCGCGAGATCGCGGCTCAGCCGCCGGCGCATGAAGGAGAGCACGCCGCTGTAGACCGGCTCATGCGAACCGCCATGGATATGCTTGCCGAAGACGGCATCGTCGGTTTCGCGCGCACGAGGAAGGGGCTGCAACATTTTGCCGAGGTCCATTTTTCGAGGAATGAGAGGTTTTGGCAGGTACGGCTCAGTCAGTGCCGGTGACGAAGCTCGTCCAGAGGCGGGTGACCAGACGCAGCGATTTCGGGTTGCGCGGCTGGGCGGCGAACAGCCGCTTCAGGATATCTTTCGAGAAGTAGATGTTTGGATTGTCGCGCACGGTTTCATCGACCAAAGGCGTCGCTGCCTGCACGGCATTGGGGTAAAGTGTCGCGTTGGTGAAGCGGGCGCTGACTTGCGGTCCCAACAGGAAATTCATCAGGGCATGCGCATTTTCGGGATGCGGCGCATCGACCGGGACGGTCGTCACGTCGAAGAATATCTCGGTGCCTTCCCTGGGTACGGAATAGCGCACTTCGACGCCGTTCTTGGAGTCCGCAGCCCTGGCGTTGGCGCCGATTGCATCGCCGCTCCAGCCGAGCGCCAGGCAGAGGTCACCCGCTGCCAGTTCGCTCATGATCGAACCCGATTTGAAATGCCTGATATAAGGCTTGATGGCGGCCAGCAAGGCGCTCGCTTTGCGCAGTTCGGTCTCGTTGGTGGAGAACGGATCGAAGCCGAGATAGTTTAGGGCTACCGACATCACGCCTTCCGGCGAATCGACCATGGCGATGCCGCAATCCTGGAATTTGGCCGCGATCTGCGGCTTGAAGATCATGTCGAGGCTGTCAACCGGCGCATCCTTCATCCGTTCAGCGATCTTGGCCGGATTATACATGATGCCCGTGGTGCCATAGGCGTAGGGGATCGCGTAGACATTGCCTGGATCCTGCCTGGCGAGGAATGCCATGATGTCAGGGTTCAGGCCATCTGCATTCGGAATTTTGGCGTTGTCGAGTTTCTGAATGGCGCCGGCCTTGGCATATTGTCCGACCAGCGCCGCGCCCGGCATGATGATGTCATAGCCTGAGCCCCCGGTCAGGGCCTTGGTCGTCAGCATGTCGACGGAATCGAAGGTGTCGTAGACCACCTTGATGCCGGTCTGTTTTTCGAATTCCGCGATCGTGTCGGCCGGTACATAGTCGTACCAGAAGAAGATGTTGACGGTCTTTTCCTCGGCGGCGGCTGCGCCGCAAAACGAGGAGGCGGAGACGCAAAGCATCGAAGTGGCAAGCAGGGCGAGGCGGCGCATGTGGGCGGCTTTCCAGCAGAGGGCTATGGCCACAAACTGACGGACGCGGCTTTTTCAGACAAACGGCTTTTCGGCCCGAGTCAGTTGACAAAAATTCACCTGATGCTGTCTCATCGACCCATGAAGCTCCCCTCACTGAATGCCATCAGGGCTTTCGAAGCGGCGGCACGGCTGCGCAGCTTCAAGGAAGCGGCGGACGAACTGCGGCTCACCCCTTCGGCGGTAAGCCGCCACATCCGTTTGCTGGAACAGGCGCTGGGCATCGACCTGTTCGAACGCGGCTTCCGGCAAGTGGCGCTGACGCCGAAGGCGACACACTACGCCCGCCGGCTGTCGGCGGCTTTTCGTGAGATCGAGAATGCGACCGAGGAAACCGGCGAACAGGCTATAAGCCGCAAGGCCAAGCGGGCTTCGCTGTCGATCAACGCCACCTTCATGAACCTCTGGCTTGCCGATCGCTTGCCGCGATTTCGCGACCGGCATCCCGACTGCGAACTCGACATCTCGATCCATGACGACGAGAACCGGGGCGGTAACCCGCGCGCCGACCTGCGGGTGCTGTTTACCGTCGACACCGGCGATCCCTCGGTCATTCCGCTTGTCGCGCTGTTCATCTTTCCGGTCTGTTCGCCTGCCCTGCTCGACAAAAGGAACGCGCCGAGAAAACCGGCCGATCTCGCAGGCTGCCGGCTGCTGCACGAAAACACCACGGTGTGGTGGCAGGAATGGTTCGAGAAGGAGGGGCTCGCCGGATTGGACGCGAAGCCCGGCCCGATCTTCCACGACCCGACGCTTGCCGTCCGTGAGGCCGTCAATGGGGGCGGTGTGGCACTGGCCGACAACATCATGGTCGAGGACCTGCTGGCCAGCGGCCAACTGGTCGCGCCATTCACGATCCGGCACACGATTCCACAGAGCTACTGCCTGCAGCAGAAACCGGGCAATTCAACCAGCGTCAGGCTGTTCCGGGATTGGCTGCTGTCGGAGATTGCCAAGCACAAGCAGGTGATGCGGCTGCCGTGAGGCGTCCGCTACGCGGGACGCTCCTCAAGTCCCCGCCGTATAAGCCGCGATCGCCGCCATATTCACGATGTCTGAGTCCTTGGCGTTCAGCGATACGATCTGCACCGGCTTGTTCAAGCCGACCAGCAGCGGGCCGATCACCGTCGAGCCACCCAATTCCTGTAGCATCTTGGTCGAGATCGAGGCCGAGTGGAAAGCCGGCATGATCAGCACGTTGGCCGGGCCGGTCAGGCGGATGAACGGGTATTGCGCCATGGCGCGGGGGTTGAGTGCCACGTCGGCGGCCATCTCGCCGTCATATTCGAAATCGACGCGGCGCTTGTCGAGGATGCGCACGGCTTCCTGGATGCGCTCGGAACGCTCGCCCTGCGGATGGCCGAAGGTGGAATAAGCGAGCATGGCGAGCCTCGGCTCATAGCCCATGCGGCGGGCGAAGCCGGCCGCTTCCTCGGCGATGTCGGCGATCTGCTCGGCGTTGGGCATGTCGTGCACGGCGGTGTCGGCGACGATCACCGTGCGGCCGCGCGCCAGCACGATCGAGGCGCCAATGACGCGATGGCCGGGCTTGGCGTCAATCACGCGCCTGATGTCGTCGAGCGCGGTGGAATAGTTGCGGGTGACGCCGGTGACGATGCCGTCGGCGTCGCCCAGCGCCACCATGCAGGCGGCGAAATGATTGCGGTCGTTGTTGATCAGGCGCTGGCAGTCGCGGAACAGGAAGCCTTTGCGCTGCATGCGTTCGTAGAGATAGTCGGTGTAGATCGAATTGCGGCGCGACAGGCGCGCATTGATGATCTCGATGCCCTGTTTGTTCAGGTCGATGCCGGCGTGCCTGGCGTTCTCCTTGATGACGTCGTCGCGGCCGAGCAGGATGGCGGTGCCGAGCCGCTGGTTCACATAGGAGACGGCGGCGCGCATCACCTGCTCTTCCTCGCCCTCGGCGAAGACGATGCGCTTGGGCTGGCGGCGCACGCGGTCGTAGATGCGCTGCAGGGTCGAGGCGATCGGGTCGCGGCGGGCGGAAAGCTCCTGCGCGTAGCGGTCGAGATCGAGGATCGGCTTGCGGGCGACGCCCGAATCCATTGCCGCCTTGGCCACGGCAATCGGAATGGCCGAGATCAGGCGCGGATCGAACGGCACCGGGATGATGTAGTTGGGGCCGAATTTCGGCCGGTTGCCCTGATAGGCGGCGGCGACGTCGTCGGGCACGTCCTGGCGCGCCAGCTCGGCCAGCGCACGCGCGGCGGCGATCTTCATATCGTCGTTGATGGTGGTGGCCCTGACATCCAGCGCGCCGCGGAAGATATAGGGGAAGCCGAGCACGTTGTTGACCTGATTGGCGTAATCCGAACGCCCGGTGGCCATTATGGCGTCGGTGCGGATCTCGGCCACTTCCTCGGGCGTGATCTCGGGATCGGGATTGGCCATGGCGAAGATGATCGGGTTCTTGGCCATCGACCGCACCATGGCGGTGGTCAGCGCCCCCTTGGCGGAAAGGCCGAGGAAGACATCGGCGCCGTCGAGCGCCTCGGCCAGGGAACGCGCCTCGGTCTTGACCGCATGCGCCGATTTCCACTGGTTCATGCCTTCGGTGCGGCCCTGGAAGACGACGCCCTTGGTGTCGCACAGGGTGATGTTCTCGGGCGAAAAACCCATCGCCTTCATCAGTTCGATGCAGGCGATGCCGGCGGCACCCGCGCCATTGCAGACCAGCCTCGTGGTCTTCATGTCGCGGCCGGTTACCTCCAGCGCATTGATCAGGCCGGCGGCCGAGATGATGGCGGTGCCGTGCTGATCGTCATGGAAGACCGGGATGTCCATCAGTTCGCGCAGACGCTGCTCGATGATGAAGCATTCCGGCGCCTTGATGTCTTCCAGGTTGATGCCGCCGAAGGAGGGACCGAGGAAGCGCACGCAGTTGATGAACTCGTCGGCATCCTCGGTGTCGACCTCGAGGTCGATGGAATCGACATCGGCGAAGCGCTTGAACAGCACCGCCTTGCCTTCCATCACCGGCTTGGAGGCCAGCGCGCCGAGGTTGCCGAGGCCAAGAATGGCGGTGCCGTTGGAGATGACGGCGACCATGTTGCCGCGCGTCGTGTAGTCGAAGGCCCTGGATGGATCCTCGGCGATGGCGCGCACCGGCACGGCGACACCAGGCGAATAAGCGAGGCTCAGATCCCGCTGCGTCATCATCGGTTTGGTGGCGACGATCTCCAGCTTGCCGGGCCGGCCCATGGCGTGGAATTCGAGCGCTTCCTGCGCGCTGACGGATGGACCGTTGTTCTCGGTTTTCCTGGCCATGATGCTTTTGATTTCCTCGCCGGTGCGACACCTCCTTGAGGCGGGTGCCTGTGTGCTTGCGAATTAAGACCACGGGCCGCCGCGTGTAAACCACGAAGCTCTGCAAAGCTGCTTCAAAGCGGACACGTCCGGTCAGGGCCGTTCCGCGCCACCCTGGATGCCGTGATTTCATGCGCATGCGCGATCACGGCATCGGGCAATGCACCTGAATAGCCGTCCCACGGACGATGGCTCGCGGTCTTCCCCTGCTTTTCGATGGCCCGGCATTAAACCCCGCCATCACATCTGCTAGCGTGCCGCGCCATGAACATGCACAGCCCGAACGAGCCCGACGCCCCCGAGGCGATGACGCCGCCACAGCCCGGCGCTGCCGTCACGCCGATGATGGAGCAGTTCATCGAGATCAAGGCGGCTAACCCGGATTCGCTGCTGTTCTACCGCATGGGCGATTTCTACGAGCTGTTCTTCGACGATGCCGAGAAGGCGAGCCGGGCGCTCGGCATCGTGCTCACCAAGCGCGGCAAGCATCAGGGCCACGACATTCCGATGTGCGGCGTGCCCGTGCATGCGGCCGACGACTATCTGCAGAAGCTGATCGGCCAGGGATTCCGCGTCGCCGTCTGCGAGCAGATCGAGGATCCGGCCGAAGCCAAGAAGCGCGGCTCCAAATCGGTGGTGCGCCGCGACGTGGTGCGGTTGGTGACGCCGGGCACCATCACCGAGGACAAATTGCTGGCGCCGTCGGAATCGAGTTTCCTGATGGCGTTGGGCAGGGTGAAGGGCGGGGCGGAGCCAAGAAGCGGGGAGCGCGGCAGCGCGACAGGGAACCAAGGAAGCTTTGCAATTGCCTGGATCGACATCTCGACCGGCGCCTTCCGGGTCGCCGAGACCACCGCCGATCGGCTGCTGGCCGACATCTTCCGCGTCGATCCGCGCGAGCTGATCGTCGCCGAGCCGGTGTTCCATGATCCCGAGCTGAAGCCGGTGTTCGACGTGCTCGGCCGTGTCGCCAGCCCACAGCCGCCGAGCCTGTTCGATTCGGCCTCGGCCACGGGACGGATCGCGCGCTTCTTCGAGGTGGCGACACCGGACAGTTTCGGCACGTTTTCGCGGGCCGAACTGTCGGCGATCTCGGGCGCCATCGCCTATGTCGAGAAGACGCAGAAAGCCGAGCGTCCGCCATTGTCGCGGCCGGAGCGCGAGGAGCAGGGCTCGACCCTGTTCATCGATCCGGCGACGCGCGGCAATCTCGAACTGTTGCGCACGCTGTCCGGCAGCCGCGAGGGTTCGCTGTTCAAGGAGATCGACCGCACGGTAACCGGCGGTGGCGCAAGGCTGCTCGCCGACCGGTTGATGGCGCCGCTGACCGATCCGGCGGCCATCGCCGCGCGCTTGGACTCAGTCTCGTTCTTCCGTTCCGAAGTGCGGCTTTGCCAGGCAGTACGGATGAGCCTGAAGAGCGTCGCCGACATGCCGCGTGCGCTGTCCAGGCTGGCGCTCAACCGCGGCGGCCCACGCGACCTCGGCGCGCTGCGCGCCGGCTTCGAGGCGGCCGGCGCCATTGCCGAAACCTTTGCCGCGGTCGCCTTGCCCCAGGAACTGGCCGGCGCAATGGCCGCCATCCAGACGCTGCCCAGGGCACTTGCCCAGCATCTCACCCAGGCGCTCGGCGAGGAACTGCCGCTGCTCAAACGTGACGGCGGTTTCGTTCGCGGCGGTTACCATGCCGAACTCGACGAGATGCGGGCGCTGCGCGACGAGTCGCGCAAAGTGATCGCCGGGCTGGAGCGCTCGCTGATCGAGGAGACCGGCATCCGTTCGCTGAAGATCCGGCACAACAACGTGCTCGGTTACTATATCGAAGTGACGGCCAACCATCATGCCATCATGACCGGGAGCGATGGCGCCAAGGCGCGCTTCATCCACCGCCAGACCATGGCCAATGCCATGCGCTTCACCACGACGGAACTCGCCGAACTCGAGACCAAGATCGCCAATGCCGCCGACCGTGCGCTGAGCATCGAGCTGGCCGCCTTCGATGCGCTGACAGCGGAGGCGGTCGGCGAGGCCGAAGCGATCCGCGCCGGCGCCGATGCGCTCGCCGTGCTCGACGTGTCGGCAGCACTCGCGCTTTTGTCGGAGAGCGAAGCCTGGTGCCGGCCGGTGGTGGATTCCAGCCTGGCCTTCGAGATTTCGGGTGGCCGGCATCCAGTGGTCGAACAGGCGCTGCGCCGTTCGGGCGAAGGCCCGTTCGTCGCCAATGATTGCGACCTCTCACCCGAGGGGAATGCCAAGAACGGCGCGATCTGGCTGCTGACCGGCCCGAACATGGGTGGTAAGTCGACGTTCCTGCGGCAAAACGCGCTGATCGCGATCCTGGCCCAGACCGGCTCCTTCGTGCCGGCGGCGTCTGCCCATATCGGCGTCGTCGACCGGCTATTCTCGCGCGTCGGCGCCTCGGACGATCTGGCGCGCGGCCGCTCGACCTTCATGGTCGAGATGGTCGAGACGGCGGCGATCCTCAACCAGGCCGGCGAACGGGCGCTGGTGATCCTCGACGAGATCGGCCGCGGCACCGCAACCTTCGACGGCCTGTCGATCGCCTGGGCGGCGGTCGAATATCTGCACGAGAAGAACCGCTGCCGGGCGATCTTCGCTACCCATTTCCACGAAATGACGTCGCTTGCCGGCAAGCTGGCGCGGCTTTCCAACGTCACCATGCGGGTCAAGGAATGGGAAGGCGACGTCGTCTTCCTGCACGAGGTCGGCAAGGGCGCCGCCGACCGCTCCTACGGCGTGCAGGTGGCGCGGCTCGCCGGTCTGCCGGAAGCGGTGGTCGACCGCGCCAAGGCGGTGCTGCACCAGTTGGAGGAAGGAGAGGTCTCCGGCAAGACCAACCGGCTGGTCGACGACCTGCCGCTGTTTTCGGTGGCGCTGAAGCGGGAAGCGCCAAGGCCGGTGAAGAGCGACGCGCTGGGCGCAGCACTGGGCGACATCAACCCCGACGAGATGACGCCGAAGGAAGCGCTGGAGGCGCTTTACCGGCTGAAGGGGCTGGCGGGGAAATAGGAGAGGCGGCGGCGATACCGCCAATCTCCCCCGGAGGTGCAGGCGTTCGGTATCCACATCTTCGAGTGGTGCGGCAATCTTGATGCGGGTTTCCATGACGGTTCTTCCCATCTAGGTTCGATGCACGCAACTGTTGCCGGCACCAATGACCGCTGATGACAACCAAATGGATACGAGGATCGTCAACGTGGATTGCACCTCGACAGGCACATGTCTCCGAGGTGCGGGCCGGTTTGACGACTCGCTTGGCAGATGTCGTTACTTCATATGTTGAGGGTCCGGTTGTTGTAGCCATTGACGGTCGTACCGCCTCCGGCAAGACAACATTTGCCGATGAGCTCGCCCACACTCTGAGCGCGACCGTGACAGGTGTGTTTCGGGCGAGCCTGGATGACTTCAAGAAACCCTGGCGAGATCGTTACCTTTACGATCGAGCGAGCGGTGAAGGCTACTATCGCAACGCGTTCGATATTGAACGCATTCGCTCAGATTTGGTCGGCGGCTTCCGAGCAGGACAGACCATGCTGTGCTCGATTGATCCGATAACGCAGATAGACCATTCAGCTGAACTTATACCGGTGCCGGACCAAGCCATTCTCGTCATTGACGGCGTATTCGCATTGCGTCCCGAATTGCGCGATCTTTGGGATGTTGGGGTGTGGTTGGATGTAGATCCTCAAATATCGGAGCTTCGTGCAACGGCACGCGATGGCGAGATGTTGGAACGCTATCGCCTGTCTGAACAGCTCTACCTGACCGAGGCACGGCCTCAGCAGGTTGCCGATATCATCATCGACAACGATGATATCTCCGCTCCGGCTTTTAGCATTTGGCCGCATCGATGATGGCAGTGGTCGGCTCTGCAGGGATTGCTTCCTAGCTAAATCATCTCCAGTCCGCGCTTGCGCGTCGGTTGCGGGAACCCACGGTCGAGATCGGCGACGTCCTGCGGGGTAAGCTTTATGTCCAGCGCGGCAAAATTCTGGCGGACGTGCTCCTGGCTGCCGGCCTTGGGAATGGCGATGTCGCCGTCATGCAGCATCACCCAGGCCAAGGCGATTTGCGCCGCTGTCGCACCGTGGCGGGCGGCGACGGCGTCAAGCCTGGCATTGCGCGCCAGCGCGCCTTGCTCCACCGGCGAATAGGCCATCAGCGGGATGCCGCGTTTCCTCATCCAGGGCGTGAGATCAAATTCCGGGCCGCGGCGGACCAGATTGTAGAGCACCTGGTTGGTCTGTACCTTGTCGCCGTCGGACAGGAGCGCCAATTCCTGCATCTCGTCGGTGTCGAAATTGCTGACGCCCCAATGCCGGATCTTGCCGGCTTGCTTCAGCGCTTCGAACGCCTCGACCGTCTCGGTCAACGGCACGCTGCCCGGCCAATGCAGGAGATAGAGGTCGATGCGGTCGGTGCGCAGGCGCTTCAGGCTGTTTTCGCAGGCGCGGCGCACGCCGGCGCGCGAGGCGTTGGAGGGCAGGACCTTCGAGACCAGGAAGGTTTCGTCACGACGCCCGGCGATGGCTTCCGCTACCACGACCTCGGCACCGCCATCGGCATACATTTCGGCGGTGTCGATCAGCGTGACGCCGAGGTCGAGGCCGAGCTTCAGCGCCCTGACCTCATCGGCGCGGCGGCGCGAATCCTCGCCCATCTTCCACGTGCCCTGGCCGAGGACGGGTATGGCCTCGCCGCAGGGCAGCGTGGTGGTTCTGACGCTCGATTCCATGGCATGGCTCCGTGGGTACCCGATCGCATCGAGCCTCGACGTGAACCCGGAAGAAGTTCTCGCCGGACCTGCTTAGTGCTGCCGCGAAGCTTACTTCACCGGATAGGCGGCGAGCCAGTCCTGCATCTGCTTGATTTCGGCTTCCTGCGCGGCGATGACGCCTTCGGCGAGCTTGCGGATTTCGGGATCCTTGCCGTTGGCCAGTTCGACCTTGGCCATGTCGATCGCGCCCTGATGATGCGGAATCATGCCGCGGACAAAATCGACATCGGCGTTGCCGGTATATTGCGAGGCCATCATGTCGGTATGCATCTTGTCCATCGCCGCCTTGTAGCCCGCCGTCGAAGGGCTTTCCGCTCCCATGGCCATGGCGCCCATGTCGTGCTTCATCTCCTCGCTCCGCGCCGGCACGCTTTCGAGGAAGACGGCAAGCAGCATTCCGGCGGCCATCAGCAGCAGCACGAGTTTCTTAGCCAAGGTCATTCATGGTCTCCTGTTGGTTGGGTTTCGTATCTGGGGGCTGATCTCAGAGTTTCAACGTTCTGAGCCGCAAAGCGTTTGCGATCACCGAGACGGAGGACAGACTCATCGCCGCGGCCGCCAGCATCGGCGACAGAAGCGTGCCGGTGAGCGGATAGAGCACGCCGGCGGCGACCGGCACGCCGAGCACATTGTAGAGGAAGGCGAAGAACAGGTTCTGCCGGATGTTGCCGATAGTCGCCTGGGCCAGGGTGCGGGCGCGGACGATGCCGTTAAGGTCGCCCTTGACCAAGGTGATGCCGGCGCTTTCGACCGCGACATCGGCGCCCGTTCCCATGGCGATGCCGACATCGGCGGCGGCAAGCGCCGGCGCGTCGTTGACGCCGTCGCCGGCCATGGCGACGCCAGCACCCCTGCCGCGCAATTCGTCGACGAGCGCTGCCTTCTGTTCCGGCAACAGACCTGCCCGAACCTCGTCGATGCCGAGACGTCCAGCGATCGCCTTGGCGGTGCGCTCATTGTCGCCGGTCGCCATGACGATCCTCAGCCCGCTGTCATGTAGCGCCTTGATCGCCTCGGCCGTGGTCGCCTTGACCGGATCGGCGACGGCGACGATGCCGGCCAGCTTGCCGTCGACGCCGACGAACATCGCCGTCTTGCCATCGCCCTGCAATGCTTCCACGCTGGCTTGGATTGCGGAAACGTCGATGGCGAGATCGGCCATCATCGCGGCATTGCCGAGCGCGACCTTCTTGCCCGACACCGTGCCGGAAACGCCCTTGCCGGTAACCGCCTCGAAGCTGCCGGCCTCAGCGATCTTCACGCCGCGCTGGTCCGCCCCCTCGACGATGGCCTCGGCCAGCGGATGCTCCGAGCCTTTTTCCAGGGTCGCGGCGTACACCAGCAATTCGTCCTCGGAAAAGCCAGTAGCCGCGACGACATCGGTCAGTTTCGGCCGGCCTTCGGTCAGCGTGCCGGTCTTGTCGACGATCAAGGTGTCGACGGAGGCGAAGCGTTCGAGCGCGGCGGCTTCCTTGATCAGCACGCCGGCATGCGCGCCGCGCCCGGTGGCGGTCATGATCGACATCGGCGTGGCGAGACCCAGCGCACAGGGACAGGCGATGATCAGCACCGAAACCGCCGAGACGATGGCGAAGATCAGGCTGGGCTCGGGGCCGAAGACCGCCCAGGCGATGAACGCGACGATGGCGACCAGGACGACGGCCGGGACAAAGTAGAAGGAAACGCGGTCGGCCAAGCCCTGGATCGGCGCGCGCGAGCGCTGTGCCTTGGCGACAAGTTCGACGATGCGCGACAGCGTGGTCTCGGCGCCGATCCGTTCGGCGCGCATGATCAGCGAGCCGTTCTTGTTGAGCGTGCCGCCGGTCAACGCATCGCCTTCGGCCTTCTCGACCGGCAAGGGTTCGCCCGTGATCATCGATTCGTCGATGGAGGAGCGGCCTTCGAGCACCGTCCCGTCGACCGGGACCGCATCGCCGGGCCGGATGCGCAGGCGCTCGCCGGTCTTCACCTCGTCCAGTGCCACATCGGTCTCGACACCGTCCTCGGCGATCCGCCGCGCGGTCTTCGGCGCGAGGTCAAGCAAAGCGCGGATCGCCGATCCGGTCTTTTCGCGGGCGCGCAGTTCCAGCACCTGGCCGAGGAAGACAAGCGCGACGATGACGGCGGCGGCCTCGAAATAGACCGGCACCGCACCACCATGGCCGCGAAACTCATGCGGAAAGATGTCCGGGAAGAGCGTGGCGACGACGCTGTAGAAATAGGCGGCGGCGACACCCAGCGAAATCAGCGTCCACATGTTGGGGCTGCGGTTGAGGATCGAGTCCCAGCCGCGATGGAAAAACGGGAAGGCGGCCCAGAGCACCACGGGGCTCGCCAGGGCCAGTTCGATCCAGACCTTTGCGCGATCCTCGACCAGGCCCTCCAGCGACAGGCCGACCATCGGCGCCATGGCGATGATCAGCAGCGGGGCCGACAGCAGCGCGCTCACCCAGAGCCGCCTGGTGAAATCGACCAGTTCGGGATTTGGCCCTTCATCGCCCGTCGGCACGCCCATAGGCTCGAGCGCCATGCCGCAGATCGGGCAGGAGCCGGGCTTGTCGCGGATGATCTGCGGATGCATCGGGCAGGTGTATTGCGTGCCCTTGGGCATCGGCGCCGGCGCCGGCCTGTCGCCGAGATAGGTTTGCGGCGCCGCCTCGAACTTCGCCTTGCAGCCGGCGGAACAGAAATAGAAGCCTTGGCCTTCATGGCGGACGAAATGTTTCGCCGTCGAGCGGTCGACGCTCATGCCGCAGACAGGGTCGGCGGCCGTGAGGTAGTTCTCAGGCTCGGACTGGAACTTCGAGCGGCAGCCCTCGCTGCAGAAGTGATAGAGGCGGCCGCCATGCTCTGATGTCGGCTTGCCGGCGGCCGGATCCACGATCATGCCGCAGACCGGGTCGCGCAGGACCGTATTCGCGGCGGCGCCTTTCGGCGCGCAACAGCCGCCATGCGAGCCATGTGCGTGGTGATCGTGATCTGAATGCGTCATTCCGAAAATGCCTTGATGTCATTGCTTCGAACCCGAGGTAATGCTTCCAGTAACTGGAAGGTCAAGGGCCGTTTTGATTTTCCGATTTCGGGGGCCGTGAAATCGATCGAACACCCCCTGCACAAAGGCACATCTCGTGCTAAAACTTTTCTTGCTAATATTATTCGCCGCATCCCGTTCATCTCGCTAGATTTCGGTCGACTATGAAGTGCCTGGTCATCAATCTCGATCGGTCCCCGGACCGACTTGCTCACATAAGTGCAGAGTTCGCCCGGATCGGCGCCGCGTTCCAACGTGTTGCGGCGGTCGATGCGCGCAGCCACCCCGAACTCGGGCAGCAACCGCAACATCCGATGTATGCCCCCCGGCGTTTGCTGGGCAGCGAGATCGCCTGCCTGCACAGCCACCGCCTCTGCTGGGCGATCCTGGCGCAGGACGATGCCAGCTACGGCGCCATCTTCGAGGACGACGTGATTTTTTCAGCAAATGCCGGTCCGTTGCTTGCCGACAACGGCTGGATTCCGACCGATGCCGACATTGTCAAGTTGGAGACGTACTTCAAGAGAACCCTCATCCACCGGCGAAGGACCGCCGCTGGACATGGCTTTTCCGCGTTCAGGCTCTACAAGAACCATCCGGGGACCGGGGGCTACATCATCTCCAGACAGACCGCGCGCGATCTCCTCGAGGCGACCGAAAAGATCAATATCACCGCCGACGATCTAATTTTCACCCCAGCATTCGCGACCTCATCCAGCAAGACGATCTACCAGCTCGTCCCTGCGCTGTGCGTGCAGGATCAGTTCGTCGGCGACCGATTGCCTAGCCTGCTCGGCCAAGAGCGGGACGCCGAGGGAACCGCGAATGCTCTTGTCGCAAAACGCAGAAGGCCCGTCGCCGAAAGAATCATGAAGGAAGGCGGACGAACCGCGCGGTGGATCGCCGATTTCTGCAGATATCGGCGACACATCGTCGTCCCCTTCGATTCGACCGGCGCAACCGACTAAGCTTGCCTGGCCGGCAGGACCGCCAACATAAGTATAGACCTCAGTGTTGTTTCGACCCTCCCTTGCGACGAGCGGGGGATAGAAATTGAAAACCACCCCTTCCCCAAACATCGACAGTGATTCAGGCCAGTTGAATGGCTAAACAGCCGTATTGTCCCTTTCATTTGGCCACAAAGCAAAGTCCTTCCTAAAAAATCAGAAGACGCAGGCTCCGCATGTGCTATAGAGCGCCGCCACCACAAGAAAAAACAAGTTAGTGAAGAATGAAGCGCCTGGTTATCAACCTCGATCGATCTCCCGACCGGCTTGCCCATACGACTGCGGAGTTTGCGCGCATTGGCCTTGGATTCGAGCGGGTTGCCGCAATCGATGCAAGGGACCGTCCAGACTTCGTGTTGCAGCGCCAGCATGCATTGTATGCGGTGCGGCGTCTGTCCGGCAGCGAGATCGCTTGCCTGCACAGTCATCGCGCCTGCTGGACCATCATCGCGCAAGACGACGCGCCCTATGGCGCCGTCTTCGAGGACGACATGGTGTTTTCCGCGAAAGCCGGTGCGCTGCTGGCCAATACGGACTGGGTTCCGACCGGCGCCGATGTCGTCAAGCTCGAGACGTTCTTCCACACGACGGTGATCCAGCGGGAGAAGGTTGCCGTCGGCCACGGTTTTTCGGTGTTCAGGCTTCGCAAGAACCATATCGGAGCCGGTGGCTACCTGCTGTCTAGGCAAGCGGCTCACGCTCTTCTCGAGGCGACCTCCGATGTCAATGTGGCGGTGGACAATCTCATCTTCGATCCTGCGTTCGCGACGTCGACCGGCAAGACGATCTACCAGCTTGTCCCGGCGCTCTGTGCGCAGGACCGGTTCGTGGACGACCGGTTGCCGAGCCTGCTTGAACAAGGCCGGGAGGCCGAGCGGGTCGCAAGCGGGCTCGCCAACGGACAGAGGATGCCGGCTCTCGCACGGATCCGTAGGGAGGCCAGGCGGGCAACGCGGCAGATCACCGATCTCTGCAGGCTGCGGCGGCAGATTGTCGTCCCGCTCGCTCCAGTCGAGGCAAACGAGTAGAGCGTTTGCGGGATCGACAGCAGGCCCATACCCAGCGCCGCGAAAACACGCTATAGACGCCGCCCAAAAGGCAAGGCCAACCGGTATCTATGGCAAAAATCTCTCTGAAGCTCGATGAACTGATCGACGGCGACGCTTTGCGCCGCGAGATGACCGCACAGACCGCGGCCAGTGCCGGCGATGGTTCCAGCCAGGCCATCCGTGCTGCCGTTCTTCAGCTTCTCAAGGGGCGCCTGGCCGAGGGCCGCAAGACAGCCGAGGCGATGCTGAGGCAAGATGGCGGCGGCAATGCTTGCGCCGAACGGCTGTCGCACCTGATGGACGAGCTGATCCGCGCGCTCTACGATTTTGCCGCCACGCATGTCTACCGGGTGAAGAACCGGTCCTCGGCCGAACGCATGGCGGTCGTTGCCGTCGGCGGCTATGGCCGCGGTACGCTGGCGCCGGGATCCGACATCGACCTGCTGTTCCTGCTGCCCTACAAGCAGACGCCGTGGGGCGAACAAACGGTCGAGTACATGCTCTACATGCTGTGGGACATGGGGCTGAAGGTCGGCCATGCCACCCGCAACATCGATGAGTGCCTCAGGCTGTCGCGCACCGACATCACCATCCGCACCTCGATCCTGGAAGCCCGTTTCCTGTGGGGCGAACGCAAGCTCTATGACGAGTTGATGCCGCGCTTCGACCATGAGGTGGTGCGCACGACCGGACCGGAATATGTGCAGGCCAAGCTCGCCGAACGCGACGAGCGTCATGCCAAGGCCGGCGAAAGCCGCTATCTGGTCGAGCCCAACGTCAAGGACGGCAAGGGCGGCTTGCGCGACCTGCAGACTCTGTTCTGGATCGGCAAGTATTTTTACCGCGTGCGCACCGGCGAGGAACTGGTCGAGAAAGGCGTCTTCACCGAGGCCGAGTATCGTGAGTTCCAGAAGGCCGAGGATTTCCTGTGGGCGGTGCGCTGCCACATGCATTTCCTCACGGGGAAGGCCGAGGAGCGGCTGCATTTCGACATCCAGCGCGAGATCGCCGAACGGCTCGGCTATACGACCCATCCCGGCCTGTCGGCGGTCGAACGTTTCATGAAGCACTATTTCCTCGTCGCCAAGGATGTCGGCGACCTGACCCGCATCTTCTGCGCCGCGCTGGAGGAGGAGCAGGCCAAGCACGTTCCCGGCTTCAACCGCATCTTCCTCACCTTCCAGCGCCGCAAGCGCAAGCTTGCGGGCACCTCCGACTTCATCATCGACAACCATCGCATCAACATCGCCGACGACGGCGTCTTCGAGCGCGACCCGGTCAATCTTCTCAGGCTGTTCTGGTTCGCCGACAAGCACGGGCTGGAATTCCATCCCGATGCGCTGAAACTGCTCACCCGTTCGCTCGGCCTGGTCAACAAGTCGCTCAGACGCGACGAGGAAGCCAACCGGCTGTTTCTCGACATATTGACCTCGGACCGCAACGCCGAACTCAACCTGCGGCGTATGAACGAGGCGGGGCTGCTGGGCCGGCTGATCCCGGATTTCGGCAAGATCGTCGCCATGATGCAGTTCTCGATGTACCACCACTACACGATCGACGAGCACCTGATCCGCTGCATCGGCGTGCTGGCCGAGATCGAGCGCGGCGACGGCGAGAAGGTGCATCCGCTGTCGCATTCGCTGATGCCGGGCCTCAAGAAGAGCCGCGAGGCGCTCTATGTCGCCGTGCTGCTGCACGACATCGCCAAGGGCAGGCCTGAAGACCATTCCGAGGCCGGTGCCAGGATCGCAAGGCGGATCTGCCCGCATATGGGGCTTTCGCCGGCCGATACGGAAACCGTCGCCTGGCTGGTCGAGAACCACCTCGTCATGTCGATGACGGCGCAGACCCGCGACCTCAACGATCGCAAGACGATCGAGGACTTCGCCTCGATCGTGCAGTCGGTCGAGCGGCTGAAGATGCTGTTGATCCTGACCGTCTGCGACATCAGGGGCGTTGGACCGGGCGTGTGGAATGGCTGGAAGGGCCAGTTGCTGCGTACGCTGTACTACGAGACCGAGTTGCTGCTGACCGGCGGCTTTTCGGAGGTCTCGCGCGCTCAACGCACGGCGGCAGCGCGCGAACGACTGGCGGAGGCGCTCGCCGACTGGCCCGACAAGGCGCGCAAGCGCTATGTCAGGCTGCATTATGAAAACTACCTACTGACCGTGGACCTGCCGGACCAACTTCGCCACGCCGAATTCATTCGCGAGACGGACGCGGCTGGCAACAAGCTCGCAACCATGGTCAAGACGCACCAGTTCGAGGGGGTGACCGAAATCACCGTGCTGGCGCAGGACCATCCCCGTCTTCTCTCGGTCATTGCCGGGGCATGCGCCGGCGCCGGCGGCAACATCGTCGACGCGCAGATCTTCACCACGTCGGACGGCCGGGCGCTGGACACGATCCTGATCTCGAGGGAGTTCGACCGCGACGAGGACGAGCGCCGGCGCGCCGAGCGCGTCGGCAAGCTGATCGAGGACGTGCTGTCGGGCAAGAGCTGGCTGCCGGAAATGATCGAGAAGCGCACCAAGCCAAGGCGCGGATCCAAGGTGTTCAAGATCCCGCCGCGCGCCGAAATCCGCAACGCGCTGTCGAACCGGTTTTCGGTGATCGAGGTCGAGGGGCTTGACCGCCCCGGCCTGCTGTCGGAAATCACCGGGACGCTGTCCGACCTGTCGCTCGACATTGCCTCGGCGCATATCACCACTTTTGGCGAGAAGGTCATCGACACCTTCTATGTAACCGACCTTACCGGCCAGAAGATCGACAGCCCGGCCCGCATCGCCACCATCCGCAACCGGTTGATAGCGACGCTCGAAGGCGCAGCACTCGAACGCGGCGGCAGGGCCAAGGCAGCCGCCGAGTGACGGCCATCATCCCGTTCTCCCAATCCCACAGGCAGTTTGCGAACGCATGAGTCTTGTCAAGAAATTCGCTACCGTAGCCTCCGGCACGTTGATGAGCCGTGCGCTCGGTTTCGGCCGCGAGATGCTGATGGCAGCCGCACTCGGCACCGGACCGGTCGCCGACGCCTTCAACGCCGCATTCCAGTTTCCCAACACCTTTCGTCGGCTGTTCGCCGAAGGCGCGTTCAACGCCGCCTTCGTGCCGCTATTCGCCAAGGAGATCGAGACGCACGGCACCGACGGCGCCAAGCGATTCTCGGAAGAAGTGTTCGGGGTCCTGTTCACCGCGCTGCTGGCGCTGACCATCGCCATGGAACTGGCGATGCCGCTGATCGTGCGCTACCTGGTGGCGCCGGGCTTTGCCGACACGCCGGGCAAGTTCGAGACGACCGTCCGGCTCGCGACGATCATGTTCCCCTACCTGATCTGCATGTCGCTCGCAGCCATGATGGCGGGCATGCTGAACTCGCTGCGCCGCTATTTCGCCGCCGCGATCGCGCCGGCTTTCCTCAACATCATCCTGATCAGCGTGCTTGGCTACGCCTGGTACCATGGACTGGATGCACATGCTGTCGGCTTCGCCCTGTCCTGGGGCGTGCTGGCGGCTGGCATCGTGCAGCTCGCCATCGTCTGGGTGGCGGTGCGCAATGCCGGCATCGCGATCGGATTCCGCCGGCCGAAGATGACGCCGAACGTGAAGCGGCTCCTGATCCTGGCGCTGCCGGCGGCGATCACCGGCGGCATCACCCAGATCAACCAGCTGATCGGAACGGCCATTGCCTCCGCGCAGGACAGTGCCGTCTCCTCGCTGGCCTATGCCGACCGCGTCTACCAGTTGCCGCTCGGCGTCGTCGGCGTCGCGGTGGCGATCGTGCTGTTGCCCGAACTGTCGCGGGCTCTGAAATCAGGCAATGTGATCGAGGCCGCCAATCTGCAGAACCGCTCCGTCGAATTCACCCTGTTCATGACCTTGCCGGCGGCGGCGGCACTTTGGGTCATGTCGGAACCGATCGTACGGCTGGTCTATGAGCGCGGTGCGTTCGCCGCCAACCATTCGACGCCTGTCGTGGCGGCGATCCTGGCGATCTTCGGTCTCGGCCTGCCGGCCTTCGTGCTGATCAAGGCCTTCACCCCAGGGTATTTCGCGCGCGAGGACACGCGCACGCCGATGATCTTCGCCGCAATCTCCGTGGCGGTGAATGTCGGCACCGCACTGACGCTGTTCCCGAGGATGGGCGCACCCGGTATCGCCGTGGCTTCGGCAGTCGCCGGCTGGGTCAACGCGCTGATGCTGCTTGCCGTACTGATCCGGCGCGGCCATTGGGGCCGCGACGTGCCGCTCTTGAAGCGAATTCCACGGCTGGTGCTGTCGGCGGCGGTAATGGGTGTCGCCCTCTATTTCGCCGAACATTATTTCGCCGCCAGGCTCGGACCCGGTTCGCCGCTGGTCATCAAGGCGACCACGGTGCTCGCGCTGGTGGCAGGTGGGGCGACGCTCTATTTCGTCACCGCATTCGCCACCGGCGGCGCCGATTTCGGCATGATCCGGCGCAATGTCGGGCGCAGGAGAACAGAATCCGGTCGGTCCGTGGCAAAATCAGACCTCGACGAATAAATCGGCCGGCCAGCCCGTCTGGCCGGTCTTGATCCTCTCCCCACTCTCGTCCATAAGCGCGCCGTCGCAAGACTTTCGCCGCGCGCGGTTTCCAGCCGCGTGATTGGCTCCGAAAAGTCTGCAACTTTTCGGAATCACGCTTATACGGCCCTCCACAAGCCATGAGGAAACCCCATGTCCGCCTTCAAGCCACTCGTCTTCTCCGGTGTCCAGCCGACCGGCAATCTGCATCTCGGCAACTATCTCGGCGCCATCAAGAAATTCGTCGCCCTGCAGGACACGTCCGACTGCATCTATTGCGTCGTCGACCTGCATTCGCTGACCGCCCAGCTCGTCTATGACGACCTTGCCGACCAGACGCGGTCGATCACTGCGGCGTTCCTCGCCTCCGGCATCGATCCGAAGAAGCACATCGTCTTCAACCAGTCGCGGGTGATGCAGCATGCGGAGCTCGCCTGGATCTTCAACTGCGTCGCGCGCATCGGCTGGATGAACAAGATGACGCAATTCAAGGACAAGGCTGGCAAGGACCGCGAGAATGCCTCGCTGGGCCTGCTCGCCTATCCCTCGCTGATGGCGGCCGACATCCTGCTCTACCGCGCCACCCACGTGCCGGTGGGCGAGGACCAGAAGCAGCATCTGGAATTGACCCGCGACATCGCCCAGAAATTCAACAACGATTTCTCCGACCGCATCGCCGGTCTTGGCGTCGGCGTCGAGATGCAGGTCGGCGAGGAGACGGTGAACGGCTTCTTCCCGATCACCGAACCGGTCATCGGCGGCCCGGCGGCGCGCATCATGAGCTTGCGCGACGGGTCGAAGAAGATGTCGAAGTCGGACCCATCGGACCTGTCGCGCATCAACCTGACCGACGATGCCGACACCATCTCGAAGAAGATCCGCAAGGCCAAGACCGACCCGGAGGCCTTGCCGAGCGAGGTCGACGGGCTGGAAAGCCGGCCCGAGGCGGAAAACCTGGTCGGCATCTATGCGGGCCTCGCCGAGATGTCGAAGGCTGACGTGCTGAAGGAGTTCGGCGGCCAGCAATTCTCCGTCTTCAAGCCGGCGCTGGCCGATCTCGCGGTGGAAAAACTGGCGCCGATCGCAGACGAGATGCGGCGCATCCAGGGCGACCGCGCCTATGTGGACGCCGTGCTCCGGGACGGCGGCGAACGTGCCGGCGTGCTTGCCGAGACGACAATGAAGACGGTGCGCGACATTGTCGGGCTGCTGCAGGGCTGAGCCTGATCGTCAACGCACCGCCTCATACCGGCCCAGGACATACTGGCCAAGACATACTGGCCTATGGCCGGCGGCTTGCCGCCGGCCTGCCATGGTGGCAGATTGCGGCGCAAAAGATACCGAGTAGGTAGACATGGTCTCCAAACGCCTCAGCCGCGAAGCCGGTCATCGCAGGAAACTCCTGGCGATCATCGATGACACGCCGGAATGCGAGCGCGCCGTCGCCTACGCCTCGAAGCGGGCGCAGAGCACCAGCGGCACGCTGGTGCTGCTCTATGTCATCGTACCGGACGATTTCCAACACTGGCTGGGCGTCGAGAAGATCATGCGCGAGGAGGCGAACGCCACGGCGCGCGCAGCGCTCGATGGCTACGCCAACAATGTGCGCCAGAAGCTCGGCATCGAACCGGAGATGGTCGTGCGCGAAGGCAAGCCGACGGAAGAGATCCATAAACTGATCGAGGAAGACCAGGATATCGCCATTCTCGTGCTGGCGGCCGGCGCCGGCAAGGAAGGCCCCGGACCGCTGGTCGGCGCCGTGGCCGGCAAAGGCGCGGCCTTCCCGATTCCGGTGACCGTGGTGCCGCAGAACCTCTCCGACGAGGAGATCGACAGCCTCGCCTAGGGTGTGAGCTTTCGGGTTCCGCGAAGGACCCCTCCCGTGCAATCGGGTGGATGGATCCGACCCTATCGGCGTCATCAGTCATCGGTGCGCGACAAAGCGCGCCCTTGGCGCGCTATCCCGTTGCGCCATTTGGAATCGGCATGGAAGCCATGATTCCAAAGGAAAGCCGATGGCCAGATTGAACCGGGAAGCAGGCAAGAGCGGGCGGCCCAACCCGCAAAGCAGCGGGAAGGCCCGGCCTGCTCCACGACACCGCGAGCAGTCGGCACGAGCTCAGGACAAGGTGCAGCAGACTCCGCAGGCGCAGCAGGAGCGCAAGCTTCGTGTGCTGACCAAGGGGCATCCGGCCATGGTGGACAGCATCGCCGGTGCGGTCACGGTCAAGAACCTCGATCTTTACTACGTCGTCGCTTCGGACGCGCAGATGCCTGTGAAAGGCGAGCACGGGTTCGGGCTGTATTTTCACGACTGCCGCTTCCTCGGCGGCTATGAGATGGCGCTTGCCGGTCTGGCTCCCGTCGTGTTGGCCTCGACCGCACAAAAGGGCTATCAGGCGCTTTTTGAATTGACCAATCCCGAGTTGCAGCTCGAGCAGGGGCAATCGATCCCCAAGGACGAACTCGGCATCCGCTGGCAGCGTGTTCTCGATGCGGGGCAGACCTGCGTGCGGGAGGTCATGACCATTCAGAACTTCGGGCACCAGGCATGCAGCTTTCCGCTGACCTTGCACTTCCGGGCCGGCTTCGAGGACATCTTCAGCGTGCGCGGGTTGGTGCAGGACAACCTCGGCAAGTCCGAGCAACCCGCCTGGCACGGCGGCAAGCTGGAGTTCGTGTACCACGGCGCCGATCGGCTGCGCAGGACAGTGACGGTCACCTTCTCGCCCGCGCCCGACACCAGGCACAAAACCGCCGCGGAGTTCCGCATCCGTGTCCCCGCGGGCGACACGCGGACCATCACGGTTACCATTGAGCTTACCGAAAACGCCGAGGAGGCCGAGGCCGGGCATTTGGACCAGCGGCCGGCGGTTACGCTCGGCAGCCTCGCAAGAACCCTCCAGAACAGTTCACAACAATGGCTGGAGCAGCATACGAAGCTCACCAGCGACAGCGCGCTGCTCAACGGCATCATGGACCGCTCGCTGCGCGATCTCGCGGTGCTGAGATCGCGCCTGGGCGACAAGGAGTATTTTGCCGCCGGCGTGCCGTGGTTCGTCGCCCTGTTCGGCCGCGACAGTCTGATCGTGGCCTTGGAGATGCTGGCTTTCCAACCGGAGATCGCCGCCCAGACATTGCGGCTGCTGGCCAGCTATCAGGGGCGGCGGGACGATCCGTGGCGCGAGGAGCAGCCCGGCAAGATCATCCATGAACTCAGGGTCGGCGAGCTTGCCCGGGCCGGCGACGTTCCGCACGCCCAATTCTACGGCACGGTGGACGCAACCCCGCTCTTCCTGCTGCTTCTGGGCCGCCATGCGGCGTGGACCGGCGACCTCGGTCTGTTCCGCGAATTGCGGGAGCCGGTGGAACGCGCGCTGGGCTGGATCGCGAAGGCCGGGGACAACCATGGCGACGGCTACCTCAAATATCGCAGCCGGTCCGAGAAGGGCGTGGTCAACCAGGGATGGAAGGATTCAGGCGACGCCATCGTCAGGGCCGACGGCAGCCTTGCGAAGCCGCCGATAGCGCTGGTCGAGGTGCAGGGCTACGTCTTTGCCGCGAAGCGGGCGATTGCCGATCTCTACGAGCGCGCCGGAGAGCCCGATCGAGCAAGCCAGCTTCGCCATGAAGCCGAGATGCTTCGGAAACGATTCAACCGTGACTTCTGGAGCGAGGAGCAAGGCATCTTCGTTCTCGCCCTGGAGGCCGGAGGCCGCCGGGCCGAAGTCGTCTCCTCAAATCCCGGGCACGCGCTGTGGACCGGTATCGCGGACGAGGACAAGGGGCACCGGTCCGTGGCGCGCCTTATGCAGGACGACATGTTCAGCGGCTGGGGCGTGCGCACCCTGTCGACGGCGGAACGGCGCTACAATCCGGTCGGATACCATCTCGGAACCGTTTGGCCGCATGACAATGCGCTGCTGGCGGCCGGCTGTCGAAACCATGGCGAGGATGAAGCGGCGCTGCGGATCTTCACCGCGATTGCCGAGGCTGCCGCGCACTTTCGCCACCAAAGGCTGCCCGAGGCGATGGCGGGCTTTCGACGCGAGGATTTCCAGGCGCCGGTGCATTATCCCGTGGCTTGCCACCCGCAGGCCTGGGCAGCCGGAGCGATACCGTTCCTGGTGACCACGTGCCTCGGGCTGGAGCCCGACGCATTCGCCGGGAAACTGCGGGTGGTGCGGCCTCGCCTGCCCGACTTTGCAAAGCACATAGCGCTTCACGGGTTGCGCGTCGGTGATGGCAGCGCCGACCTCGAATTCAGGCGGACCGCCGACGGGGCCGAGGTAACCATCCTGCGGACAAATGGACAACTGAGCGTCGAGGTTGAAGGATAGTGCTTGTCGGGTTTCGAAGGGCCACGGCAAAAACATTCCGCCAGCCAGCCGTTCCGGCGATGCGTTTCGCTTGAATGTCCAGCCGATAGAGCCTATTTAGAACTATTCCAAACTAGTTGCCCAAACGGGCATGGAGACGGCCATGTTCATCCAGACCGAGTCGACGCCCAATCCGGCGACGCTGAAATTCCTGCCCGGCAAGGAAGTGCTGCTCGAAGGCACCGCCGATTTCCGCGATGCCGACAGTGCGGCGACGGCCTCGCCGCTGGCTGGCCGGCTGTTCGAAATCCCTGGCGTCACCGGTGTTTTCTTCGGCTACGATTTCATCACCGTGTCCAAGGACGGCCCGGACTGGCAGCACCTGAAGCCGGCGATCCTCGGCGCGATCATGGAGCATTTCATGTCCGGCGCGCCTGTCATGGCCAAGGCCGGTCCCGCCGCCGAGACCAGCCAGACCGGCGAATTCTACGACAAGGCCGACGAGGAGCTCGTCATCACCATCAAGGAGCTGCTCGACACGCGGGTGCGCCCGGCGGTGGCGCAGGATGGCGGCGACATCACCTTCCGCGGCTTCGAGAACGGCACCGTGTTCCTGCACATGAAAGGCGCGTGCGCCGGTTGCCCGTCGTCGACGGCGACGTTGAAGCACGGCATCCAGAACCTGCTTCGCCATTTCGTGCCGGAAGTGCAGCAGGTCGAACAGGTTTCCTAATCGGTAATTTCCCACAAAACAGACAACAAAAAACCGGGCCGAATTGCCCGGTTTTTTGTTTGGGACGTCCGTTGTTGCCTAGACGGTCCGCGTATGAAAGGCGACTTCCAGTCTAACCACGATATGCCGAAAAAGCGGACAGGCTTTCCGGCATCATGGCCTAAAGAACGATGACCTTGGCGCCGACCTCGGCGCGATCGTAGAGGTCGATGACATCCTGGTTCATCAGCCGGATGCAACCCGACGACATCGCCTTGCCGATCGAGTTCCATTCCGGGCTGCCGTGCAGGCGGTAGCCCATGTCACCGCCCTTGTTGAACAGGTACATGGCGCGCGCGCCGAGCGGGTTCTTCAGGCCCGGATCCATGCCGCCGGCGAACTTGGCGAGTTCGGGCTGGCGCTTGATCATCTGCGAGGGCGGGGTCCAGGTCGGCCATTCGCGCTTGATGGCGATATGGGCGGTGCCGTGCCATTCAAAACCCTCGCGGCCGACGCCGATGCCGTAGCGGATTGCCCGGCCGCCGCCCTCGACGAAGTACAGGAACTTGTTCTGCGTATCGACGATGATGGTGCCCGGCTTTTCCTTGCTGTCGTAATTGACTTCCTGGCGATGGTACTTCGAAGGCACTTTCTCGATCGGGATACGCGGCAGCTGGTAACCGGCATCGGTCACCGCGCCATAGTCGTTGGAGAAGATCTGCCCGCCGATGGTGCTGCAACCGGCAATAGCGGTGGACAACGCCAGTGCGGCGACTATTGCAAGCGACTTCATGCGCATGTGGTGATCCGGTGCCCCGCCTAAACCAGAGCGGCACGAGTCGGCCGCTTTCTCACCATCATTCATGCTGGCATTTGCTTTGCTTGCCAAGCACACGATGCCTATATGCAGGGACTTACATGCTGGTATGCGTATCACTATGGCATTTCGGCAACATGCTTCACCGGATTGTGAAGGAAATTCAATGGGCCTGAATCGCAGGCCTCGCAAAACCGAGGATCCGCCATGAATGTCGGCGACGCCGCCAACCGCTCAGGCCTGCCGGCCAAGACCATCCGCTACTACGAGGAAATCGGCCTGATCGCGCCCGCGCGCGCCGCCAATGGCTACCGCGACTATTCGGGCGACGACATCCACCGGTTGGCCTTCCTGCGCCGCGCGCGCAACCTCGGCTTTTCCATCGACGACTGCCGCCAACTGATGGCGCTCTACAGGGATCGCGGCCGCGCCAGCCACGACGTGCGGGCGATCGCCGCCGCCCACGTCACAGCCATCGAGGAGAAGGTGCGCGAGCTGCAATCGATGCGCTCGACGCTGCAGAAGCTCGTTCATGCCTGCCATGGCGACGAGCGGCCGGACTGCCCGATCCTGGATGATATGGCGGGGGCGGCGTTGGCCGGCGACAAACCGCACCGCAGGAGCGGTCGACAGCGTGTCGAGGAAGGTGTCCTGGGCGAAGGCGGCGCCAGCCGCCTTGCCACGCGCTCGTGAAAGCCGCCAGCATTGGTTCGTGCAGTATATTGCACGCTCTAATATGAGCGTAGGGTACAAGCACAGCCGCTGGTCCCGCTTGCCGGTGACCCAATGACCGGAGAGAGCGCATGACCCGCGACCAGATGCTCGCCCACCTTCGCACCGCCGATGCGGTCGCTCGCGAGACTGCCGCGCACGGCCATCATCCGTTCGGTGCGGTGCTGGTCGGTCCCGACGACGCGATCCTCATGCGCCAAGGCAACATCGACACCGTTCATCACGCCGAGACCGAACTCGCGCGGCGCGCGGCGGCAGCCTATTCGCCGGAGTTTCTCTGGACCTGCACGCTGGTCTCGACCGGCGAGCCCTGTGCGATGTGCACCGGAACGCTCTACTGGGCGAATATCGGGCGGCTGGTCTATGGCTTCGAGGAGACCGAGCTTCTCGCGCTGACCGGCGACCATCCCGAAAACCCGACGATGAGCCTGTCCTCGCGCGTCGTGCTCGGCTCTGGACAGAAGAAGATCGAGGTTCACGGCCCCTTCCCCGAAATTGCGGACGAACTGGTCGCGGTGCACCGTGGCTTCTGGCAGCGATAGCGGTTCTTCGCGACCACGGCCCGCGGAAATGCTGCCCGGCATTCGAATGACGCCACCCCGCCAATCCTGCGCTATTATGGTCAAAGCTGACGGCGACCAAATCCCCAAATCTGCCGCCGCCAGTCAGGCTCGGCGGTTTTGCCAGTATTTATGTCCCCCCAAACCGCCGAGCCGCCCCCGGTCAGCCTGTCGATTCCTCTGCCTAAAGGGGGTTGGCCGGCAGATTCAACGCGCGTTTTTGAGGCGGCTGGTCCACGGCGTCTCGTCCTTGCCTTGGCACGAAGGGGCGCGCCAACGCTGCCCTGTTCAAACCCAATAAAAAGCCCGCCACAGTAGCGACCCGGGACGGGCTTCATTCTGAGCGGCTACATCCTGAGAATCGACCGCTGCACCCTAACTATTTAGCATTTTAATTATTCTGTGAATGGTGTTATCGCACCACTGGGTCTGTCAAATACACAATCGCCGCCTAAAAGGCGATTATCCGGAATATGATCCTCGACAGGCCGGCTCTTTCTGTACGCATCATACCAAGCCCGCGTTGGCCTCTAGGAAATCCATGGCGCCGCTCTAGGTGGGGCGGAATGGCGCTCTATTATTTCCACCTCGACAACAACGGAACGAGCTTCCCTGACGATGGGGGCACAGAGTGCCAGGACGTTGCCGTTGTCAGGTATGAAGCAATCAATTTCCTGGCAGAGATGACGAGAAACGCGCTTCCGGATGGCGATGACCACAAGCTGGTGATCGTAGTCAAAGATGGCGGCGGAGATTTGGTTTTTCGAGCCAGCATTCTTTTTGAGGTTGAAACGGGGCGTCTGTCGGCATCACCACCCTCGCCAGGTCATGGAACCGTGGGAACCTGACGACTACTTCGATATAAGCGCTCGCCTATATCAGGAACGGGCGGTGGCACAGGTTGAGAATTTGCGCTCGGATATCGAAGAGACGCGCCGTGTAATCGATGAATCTCGCAAGCTGCTAGATCGGCTTGCCGCCAAGTCAGGCGGCGCTATCCAGCCGTAGGGGAATGGCTCCGCTGTGGAAGCTCTGATACAAATCAGCCATGATCGCGCCCTTTAGTAGTTTAGTTGGAAGCATGATCCTTAGTGCGATCGGTATACTCGCGTACCGGTGGTTTGGCCTCATCGCGGTCGTCATTGTCGGCGGCATTGGTTTTCCCGCGTTGCTGGCCTTGACCTTTTACTGGGCGATTTGAAAGCCCGGAAGGTCTTTAATCCGATTGATAAGGACCTCTAGCCGTTCAGAACTAGGCCGTATGGGCCTGACAGGCCGGCAACCTATTTGGTGGTTCGACGCAAGAACGGGTTCAAACCGTGAACAAAATCTGGCATAGTGCCTGCCATGCCAATCATCTCCCCGATTCCCCTGAACCCTCTGATCGACGGTCGCCAGTCCGAGCGCGCCATGCTGGTGCGGCGGGGCGTGCAGCGGCTGCTGATGCAAATGGGCGCGCATGTGCTGCCCGAACTGTCGCTGGCCACCGGCCGCCGCGCCGACCTCGTGGCGCTGACCCGGCAAGGCGATATCTGGATCATCGAGATCAAATCCTCGATCGAGGATTTTCGCGTCGACCGCAAATGGCCTGATTACCGGCTGCATTCCGACCGTTTCTTCTTTGCTACCCATCCCGGCGTGCCAGCCGAAATCTTTCCCGAAGAATGCGGCTTCATCCTCTCCGACGGCTATGGCGCCGAAATCCTGCGCGACGCGCCGGAGCATCGCATGGCGGCGGCAACGCGCAAGGCATTGATGCTGAGGATCGCGCGCGCGGGCGCGGCGCGGCTTCTCGCGGCAGAGCTTGCGGGCGTGGCAGTTCCGGCGCTGGAGGGCGAGAGCGAGTAATCGCGGCCCTGAAATTGACGCCGGGATGGAGTCCGTAACTTTTCAAGGTTTGCGCTGCCGGCAGGTGCTCCGGCCCCGAAAATGCTACTCTTCCGCTTCTTCCACTCCACTCGCAGCCGGCGCCATCAGCAGCACCGCGGCGCCGAGCAGCGCGGCGACGAAGGAGCCCGCGAGAATGCCGACCTTGACCGCGTCCTGCAGCGCCACGTCGCTGGCGAAGGCTAGCAGGCCGATGAACAGGCTCATGGTGAAGCCGATGCCGCACAGCAGCGAAATGCCGATCATGTGCGACCAGCCAGCATGGGCCGGCAGGTCGGCGAGGCCGAGGCGGATGGCGAGCGCGGAGGAGCCGAACACGCCGACCAGCTTGCCGACGACGAGACCGGCCGCGACGCCCAGCGTCAGAGGCTCGATCAAGGCACTGACGCTCAGGCCGGCAAGCGAAACGCCGGCATTGGCGAAGCCGAAGATCGGCACGACGATGAACGCCACCAGCTTGTGCAGACTATGCTCGAGCCGGTGCAGCGGCGAATGGTCGAGATCGTGGCCGATCCCGGCGGAGCGTTCGAGCGGAATGGTGAGCGCCAGCGCCACGCCGGCGAGCGTGGCATGGACGCCGGACTTCAGCACCAGCACCCACAGGATGGCGCCAAGCACGAGATAAGGCACCAGCGTCATCACCCGCATGCGGTTGAGCACGACAAGCGCGGCAATGACGGCGAAGGCCGCGCCGAGGTAGGCCAGCGATAGGCCGCTGGTGTAGAATATGGCGATGATGATGACGGCGCCCAGGTCGTCGATGATGGCAAGCGCGGTCAGGAAGACCTTCAGCGAGGCAGGCACGCGGCTGCCGAGCAGCGACAGCACGCCGAGGGCGAAGGCGATATCGGTGGCGGTCGGGATCGCCCAGCCGGACAATGCGGCCGGGTTGTTGCTGTTGACGGCGACATAGACCAGCGCCGGCACCACCATGCCGCCGGCCGCGGCGATGCCGGGCAGCACCCGGCGCGGCCAGGTCGAGAGCTGGCCGTCCAGCATCTCGCGCTTGATCTCCAGCCCGACGAGCAGGAAGAACACCGCCATCAGCCCGTCATTGACCCAGTGCGAGACGCTGAGCGGGCCGAGATAGGCGTGGAGGACGGAGAAATAGGTTTCGGCAAGCGGCGAATTGGCGACGATCAGGGCAAGGGCGGCCGCCGCCATCAGGATGATCCCGCCGGCCGCCTCGCTGTCCAGGAATTCGCGAAAGACGGAAACCGGCCGTTGCTTCAAATCCTGCATTTTGCCTCCGTTACCTAGCCTGCTCGGCGGGCTTCATTGTCCATGCGCCGGCGCCGCCCCTCACCTGCCTGCCGGCATCCTCTCCCCGTATAGTGACGGGGAGAGGGGCGCTGTCACTGTCGGCTTGGCCAATCACCTGCGTCGCAGAAGGGCGCCGACATCGCAGCCAGCCTCTTTCTCTCCGTCACTACACGGGGAGAAATGCCCGGCAGGGCAATGAGGGGCGGCGCTGAGTTCGAAATTGGCATGGTCCGAACCGATCCGGCTGTCCTAGCGCGGCGCGCGCTTGGCCAGTATCCGCTGCAGCGTGCGGCGATGCATGTTGAGCCGGCGCGCCGTCTCGGAGACGTTGCGCTCGCACATTTCGTAGACGCGCTGGATATGTTCCCAGCGCACGCGGTCGGCCGACATCGGGTTTTCCGGCGGCGCGGCACGCTCGCCGGTGGTGCGGGTCAGTGCCGCGAAGACATCGTCGGCATCGGCCGGCTTCGACAGATAGTCGACGGCGCCGAGTTTCACCGCGGTCACCGCGGTGGCGATGTTGCCGTAGCCGGTCAGGATGATGGTGCGGGAATCCTCGCGCTTCTCGCGGATGGCGGCGACGACGTCGAGGCCGTTGCCGTCGCCCAGCCGCATATCGACCACCGCATAGGCGGGCGGATTGGCGCGGGCCTTGCCCACGGCCTCCTCGACGCTCTCCGCCGTCTCGACCACGAAACCCCTAGTTTCCATGGCACGGGCCAGACGGGTCAGGAACGGCCTGTCGTCATCGACGATCAGAAGCGAGGTGTCCTCGCCTTCAACCATGGGCCCACTGTTTTCATCGCCTGTCATCGTGTCGAAAATTCCTGCTGCCTTATTTTTACGCAGATATAGTTTTGCGGGGCTATTGTCCAATTTACGCGGTGTCAAACATGTTCGCCGGGGCCGATTCCGGGTTCAGGAAGACAGTTCTCGGCCACGAAATCCGCACCACGGCCCCTTCGCCGAGGCCGCTCGAGTTGCGGAAATCGAGCGTGGCGCCCGAACGTTCGAGCAATGTCTTGGCGATGAAAAGGCCGAGCCCGAGGCCGCCTCCGGCTTCATTGCCTTGGCGTGTCGACATATAGGGCTCGCCAATACGGTCGATGATCTCGGGCGGAAAACCCGGGCCGTCATCGGTGATCGAGAAGGAGACCGTCGCCTCGTCCCAGCTCCAGCGTATGGTGACGCTCTTGCGGGCGAAATCGACGGCGTTCTCGACCAGGTTGCCGAGGCCATAGATGACACCCGGATTGCGCCGACCGACCGGCTCCGGTCCGGTCCGCTCTCCGGGGCGAAGCTTGATCGAGATGCCGAAGTCGCGATGCGGCGCGGTGACCTCCTCGACCAGCGAGGTCAGCGGCAGGCGGGACAGATGTGCCTCGCCCTCCGACGACAGGCTGGTCAGGCGCTTGAGGATTTCGCGGCAGCGCTCGCTCTGCGAGCGCAGCAGCTTCACGTCTTCCCCGTATTTCGGATCGCTGCCGAGCGCCTTCTCCATTTCCTTGGCGACCAGCGTGATGGTGGCGAGCGGCGTGCCGAGTTCGTGCGCGGCGGCGGCGGCCAGGCCGTCGAGTGCCGAAAGGTGCTGCTCGCGCTGCAACACCAGTTCGGTGGCGGCCAGCGCGTTGGCCAGAAGCCGGGCCTCGGCGGCCACCCGGAAGGCATAGATGGCAGTGAAGGCGATGGACGACAGCACCGCCATCCACATGCCGGCGACGTAGATGAAGGGCATCACCAGCGGCGCGCCTTCATGCCAGGGCAGCGGCAGATGGCGGAAGACCAGCAAGGTCGCCGCTATCATCACCAGCCCGCCGAGGATGGCGGTGAGCCGAAGGGGCAGCGAGGTCGCCGAAATGACGACGGGCACGGTCATCAGCAGCGAGAACGGATTGGTCAGGCCGCCGGTCATGTAGAGCAGGCCGGCAAGCTGCAGGCTGTCGAAGATCAGAATGCCGAAGGCGGCGAACGGGGTGAGCCGGTGCGCGGCCGGAAAGCGGAAGGCCAGAAACAGGTTCATCCAGGCCGAACCGGCGATCAGGGCGAAACACAGGCTGACCGGCAGCGGGAATTTCAGCCCGTAGGCGACGACGAGCACCGCCACGCTCTGACCGACGATGGCCAGCCAGCGCAGCCGGATCAGCGTGTTGAGGCGCAGTCGCTGGCTCTGCTGGAAATCGGGCGTGTTCAGAATGTTGATCATGGCCATGGATTACAGCCGTGGGGCGGCGAGCGCCAGTAGCGCTGTACAGCCCAAGGCCTCCCCAACTTCGTCATCCCTGGGTCTACGCTGCGTCGCTACGCTCCTTGCCTCGCCCGTGGATGACGAAGTGATGAGCGCTTAGGCCAATCGCCAAGGCGTGCGTTATGCCCAAGGCTAGGTCCCGCGCGGCTTGGCGCGGGCGGTGGCGGCAGCGAGCAGCGGGTTTTCCGGCCAGACATGCCTGGGATAGCGGCCGCGCATCTCGGCGCGCACGTCGGCCCAGGAGCCGCGCCAGAAGCCCGGCAGGTCGCGCGTCGTCTGGATCGGCCGGTGCGCCGGCGACAACAGCTCGAGCGTCAGGGGCACGGTGCCGCTGGCGATCGAAGGATGGCGGTCGAGGCCAAACAGTTCCTGGACGCGGACCGCCAGAACCGGCCGTTCGCCGTCATAGCGGATGGGAACATGGCTGCCCGACGGCGCGTCGAAATGGGTCGGCGCCAGCGCATCGACCTTACGCTGCAGGTCGTGCGGCACGAGCGACTCCAGCCCTGCCGAGATCACGCCGGGATCAATGGCGGCCAGGGATGCCGCACCGGACAGAAACGGCAGCAGCCAGTCGTCGAGGCGCTCGGCGAGCGCTTCATCCGACATGTCGGGCCAGGGCGCGCCCAGGCCTTTGTGCAGCCAGGATAGCCTGTGGCGCAGCGTCTGGGCCTCCTGGCTCCAGGTCAAAAGGGAAAGCCCATGCTCGCGCACGGCCTCGATGATGGCGCGGTCGGCATCGGCGCCGGCCGGCGGCGGCAGCATGCGTTCGGCGAGCGTGATGGCGCCGAGACGCACGGTTTCGCGCACCCGCACGGCGCGGCGCTCGCGGTCGAAGCTCGTCTGCCTGCGCGTTTCGATCTTGCCTGCAAGTGCCGACCGAATGTCCTCCTCGCTGATTGCCGCCGCTGCCGTGATGCGGGCATTCTGCGCCTTGCCCTGCAGGTCGGCGACGACCAGAAAGGGTTCGCCCGCCAGCGGATCGGCGGCGTCGAGCATGGCGCCGGAGCCATTGGCCAGCACGAAACGGCCGCGCTCGCCGCGCGCCTTGGCGACCCGGTCCGGCCAGGCATGGATGAGCAGGGTTCCGGCTGGAACAGCTCCGCTGATCTTCGCGCCGCCTGCCTGCCTGGCCTGGCGCTCGGCAAGCTGGCGCGCCGACGTGGCACGCGGCGATTTCTCGCCGCGAAAGCGCATAAGCCGTCGTTCGAGGTCGGTACCGTCGCCGCCAAGGCCTCGCTCGGTGAGCAGCACGGCGAGCATGGCTGCTTCGCCGCCATGGCCGCTGCCGGCCGCCTCGGCGACCATATGCGCCAGCCGTACCGGCAAAGCGAGCTTGCGCATCGACGTGCCCGCCTCCGTCAAGCGGCCTGCCCCGTCGATGGCATCGAGCGCGCGCAACAGCGCCCTTGCCTCATTGAGCGCGGGAGCCGGCGGCGGATCGAGGAAAGCGAGCGTCCCGGGATCGGCGACACCGAAGGCGGCGCAGTCGAGCAGCAGGCCGGACAGGTCCGCCTCGAGGATTTCCGGCGGCGTGAAGGCGGGAAGTGCCGCCGTCTGCTCGGCCCGCCACAGCCGGATGGCGACGCCAGCCTGCGTGCGCCCGGCGCGGCCGGCGCGCTGGTCGGCGGAAGCCTTGCTGACGCGAACTGTCTCCAGCCGTGTCAGGCCGCTGGCCGGCTCATAGCGTGGCAGCCGCGACAGACCGGAATCGATGACGACGCGCACGCCGTCGATGGTGATGGAGGTCTCGGCGATCGAGGTCGCCAGCACCACCTTGCGGCGGCTTGGCGGCGCCGGCTTGATCGCCGCGTCCTGTGCCTTGCCGTCGAGCTGGCCATAGAGCGGGACGATATCGGTGTCGGCGCCGACCTTGCCGGCCAGCCGTTCGGCGGTGCGCTCGATCTCGCGTTGGCCGGGCAGGAAGGCAAGCACGCTACCGCTCTCGCCGGCAAGGGCGGAGCGGATCGCCTTGGCCATGGCGTCCTCGATCGGCACTTCGGCCGGCCGTTCGTCGTACCTGATATCGACGGGGAAGGCGCGGCCCTCGCTTTCGATCACCGGCGCGCCCGACAGGAGTTTCGCGACCCGCGCGCCGTCGAGCGTTGCCGACATCACCAGCAGACGCAGATCCGGCCGCAGCGCGCCCTGCACATCGAGGGCGAGAGCGAGACCGAAATCGCCGTCGAGCGAACGCTCGTGGAATTCGTCGAAAATGACGGCGCAAACGCCGGGCAGTTCAGGGTCGTCGAGGACCATGCGCGACAGAACGCCCTCGGTGACGACCAGGATTTTCGTCCGCGCCGAGCTGCGGTTTTCCATACGCATGGCGTAGCCGACGGTGGCGCCCGGCTCTTCCCCCAGCAGTTCGGCCATGCGGCGCGCCGCGGCGCGGGCGGCCAGCCGGCGCGGTTCGAGCAACACGATCTTGCCCGTCCCCAGCCAGGGCGCATCGAGCAGCGCCAGCGGCACCAGCGTGGTCTTGCCGGCGCCGGGCGGCGCCACCAGCACGGCGCTGTTGCCAGAGCCGAGCGCCTCGGTCAGCGTCGGCAGCACGGCGGATACCGGAAGCTCCGGCAAGGGATTGGTCGTCATTGCGCCCGCATATCAGCCGTCACGGGGCCCGTGCAACTTGTCGGACTGCAGCGACTCAGAGCCGGGCTCGCGAAAACGGATTCCAGCGCACCGTACCCAGCCGCGCTTCCTCGCGCACCATGGTCAGCAGGCCGGATCCGCCGACGACCGCGAGGCCGACAAGCGACAGCCAGTCCGGGTATTCCTGGAAGAACAGCGCGCCGAGGATGACCGCCCAGACAATCTGCGAATAATGCGTCGGCGCGATCCGGTTGGCGGGCGCGTATTTGACGGCCAGCAACTGCAGCAATTGTCCACAGGCGGTGAAGGCGCCCGCCATCGCCAGCCATGCCAGCTGTCTTCCATCCGGAACGGTGAAAGAGGTCGCGGCGGCACCGATGCCGTTGAACAGCAGTCCGTAACCGATCAGCACGCCGAGTATGGTGGTGCGTTTTTCCTGCTGCGCCAGCGAACGCATCAGGATGACGTTGGTGGCCGCGAGGAAAGCGATGGTGAAGGCGGCAAGGTGGCCGAGGTGCAGTTCGCGAAAGCCCGGCCTGACAACCAGCATGACGCCGGCAAAGCCGGCGACCACCGCCAGCCAGCGCCAAGGGCCGACCTTTTCCTTGAGGATCACCGTGGACAGAATGGTGACGCAGAGCGGCGCCAGAAAGATAAGCGCATAGGCCTCGGCCAGCGGAATGGTGGTGAAAGCATAGACGCTGAGCACGCCCGACGCGATGCCGGCCCAAGCCCGCGCTTGCACCGCCCAGGGACGTTTGGTGCGCCAGAAATCACGCCAGCGCTCGTTGGCCGGCCGGCTGAAGAAGAGAAAGCAGCCGGCGAACAATGTCGAGAAGAAGCCGATTTCGAACACCGTGAATTGGCCGCCCAGGCTCTTGATAACGGCATCGCTGCCCGAATAGCTTGCATAGGCGATCAGGGCGAGCAGGATTCCGTTCGGCACGTTTTTATTTCCGGGGAGAGTGAGTTGAAAATACTGGCGCTCGGTGCGCATGCGGACGACATCGAGATCTTCATGTTCGGTACGATGGCCGCCTATGCCGCGCAAGGCGCAGAACTCAGTTTTGCCGTGGCCACCGATGGTGCCAGGGGCGGCAAGAGCGATCCCGCCGTTCTGGCTCGTGTCCGCCGCGAGGAAGCGACGGCCGCGGCCGCGCTGCTCGGGGCGGCGCCGCGCTTCCTCGACTTTCCCGATGGCGGGCTGGTGGCCGACGCCGCACTGATCGATGCGCTGAAAACGCTGATCAACGAAATCGGGCCGGATCTCGTGATCACGCACGCGCCCAACGACTATCACGCCGACCATCGCGCGCTGTCAGACGGCGTGCGCATCGCTGCGTCGTTCGGCGTCCCCGTGCTGCATGCCGATACGATGGGCGGCACCGGGTTCTCGCCGACGCACTATGTCGATATTTCCGCTCATTCCGACATCAAGGCCAAAGCGATCCGCATGCACCAGTCGCAGGACCCGGATCGCTTCGTCGACATCGCGCTGACGCAGAACCTTTTCCGCTCGAGCCAATGCAATGGCGCGCAAGGGTCGCTGGCCGAAGCCTTCCGCTTCGAGCCGATGTTTCCCTTCGGCGACATCCGCGCGCTGCTGCCGCCGGCGCCGCCGATCAGGACGGTGATGGTGAGCACCAAGCGGGTCGACTGAACCCCGGACCGCGTCCACACTCCGCGCTCGTCCAACCGGCGCCCGGCACTTTTCCCAACGTTTTCAGACACCGGCGCAAGCATGTTGCGGCGCAGCAACGAATTCGCTTGCCTTGTTTAGTAGAAATTGCATTACTAAACAAATTACTAAACATTCGCGACGCGATAACGCCGCCATGTTTGGGCCTCTGAGGAGAGAGGTTGAGGTTCTCGAGACCGCCATCCGGGCGTGTTTCACAAATGGGAGGAAGGCATGAAATCGAGTTTGAAACTGGCGTTGGGACTGACCTCGGCGATCACAGCGTCGACAGCCGCCTCGAACGCCGCGCACGCCGAAGACCTGACGCTGTGCTGGGCCGCCTGGGATCCGGCCAATGCACTTGTCGAACTGTCCAAGGATTTCACCAAGGAAACCGGCATCGGCATGAAATTCGAGTTCGTGCCGTGGACCAACTATGCCGACCGGTTCCTCAACGAACTGAACTCGCACGGCAAGCTCTGCGACCTGATCATCGGCGATAGCCAGTGGATCGGCGGCGCGGCCGAGAACGGCCACTACGTCAAGCTGAACGACTTCTTCGACAAGGAGAAGATCAGCATGGACGACTTCGTGCCGGCGACGGTCGTCGGCTATTCGGAATGGCCGAAGAACACGCCCAACTACTGGGCGCTGCCGGCCATGGGCGACGTCGTCGGCTGGACCTACCGCAAGGACTGGTTCTCCAAGCCCGAGCTGCAGAAGGAATTCAAGGAGAAGTATGGCTGGGATCTCGGCCCGCCGGCCACCTTCGACCAGTTGAAGCAGATCGCCGAATTCTTCCAGAAGCGGCAGATCGACGGCAAGACCGTCTACGGCGCCTCGATCTACACCGAGCGCGGTTCCGAAGGCATCACCATGGGCGCCATGGACGTGCTCTACAGCTACGGCTTCCAGTACGAGAATCCGAAGAAGCCCTACGAGATGGAAGGTTTCGTCAACTCCGAGAAATCGGCGAAGGGGCTGGAATTCTACAAGGCTCTCTATGATTGCTGCACCCCACCCGGCGCCTCCAACAGCTACATGGGTGAAGGCGTCGATGCCTTCAAATCCGGCCAAGTGGCGATGCACATGAACTTCGCCTTCACATGGCCTGGCCTGCAGAAGGACGAGAATGTCGGCGGCGACAAGATCGGCTATTTCGTCAACCCGAAGGGTCCCGACGGCGACCAGTTCGCCCAGCTCGGCGGCCAGGGCATTTCGGTGGTGTCCTATTCCGACAAGCAGGAATCGGCGCTGAAATACATCAAGTGGTTCGCCAACAAGGACGTGCAGGCCAAGTGGTGGTCGCTCGGCGGCTATTCCTGCCTGAACGCGGTGGTGAAGGATCCGAAGTTCCCGTCCAGCCAGCCCTATGCGCAGGCCTTCCTCGACTCCATGGCCATCGTGAAGGACTTCTGGGCCGAACCCAGCTACGCACCGCTGCTGCAGGCCTCGCAGAAGCGCTTCCATGACTATGTCGTCGCCGGCCAGGGCTCGGCCAAGGACGCGCTCGACGGGCTGGTCAAGGACTGGACGCAGGTCTTCCAGGACGACGGCAAGATGTAGCCGCGAGGCAATATCCAAGGCTCCTCCCGAGCCGTGACCGCCGCGTCCCGTGCCGCCCTTGGCACGGGACGCAGTTCAGATAAGTTCCATCATCGAGTCTGACCCGTGACCGAAGCAGGACTAACCATGCTCAATCGGACTGCGGACAACGTTGCCCGGGCGACCCCGGAACCGTTGGCGCGCAAGGTCCGTGGCATCAGCGACAAGGGCCTCGCCTGGCTGTTCATCTCGCCGACGATCCTGTTGCTGCTCGCCATCAACATCTTCCCGCTGTTCTGGGCGATCTATCTGTCGTTCACCAATTTCCGCGCCAACCGCCCCAACGAAGTGGTGAAGAACCTCGGTTTCGCCAATTACCGGCGCATCCTCGGCGACCAGGACATCTGGATCGCCATGCAGACGACGGCGCATTTCGTGTTCTGGACCATTCTCTTGCAGACGCTGATCGGCTTCACGCTGGCCTGGCTGATCGACAGGAAGTTCCGCGGCCACGCCTTCTGGACGACGCTGATCCTGGTGCCGATGATGCTGTCGCCGGCGGTGGTCGGCAATTTCTGGCGCTTCCTCTACGAGCCGCAGATCGGGCTGTTCTCCTATGTCATCTCGTTCGTGTCGGGCATTCCGCCGACAAGCATCCAGATGCTTTCCAACGTCTCGCTGGCGCCGTGGTCGATCATCATCGTCGACACCTGGATGTGGACGCCCTACGTGATGCTGATCTGCCTGGCGGGCCTGCGTTCCATCCCCGAATACATCTATGAGGCGGCCGAGGTCGACCGTGCCTCCAACTGGCGGCAGTTCTGGTCGATCACGCTGCCGATGGCGCTACCCTTCATCATGCTGGCGGTGCTGTTTCGCGGCATCGAGAACTTCAAGATGTTCGACATGGTCAATCTGCTGACCGGCGGCGGACCGGGCTCCACCACCGAGGTGGCCTCGATCACGCTGAAGCGGCAAGCCTTCGAAAGCTGGCGCACCGGCTATTCCTCGGCCTTCGCCATTATCCTGTTCGTCGCGGTGTTCGGTCTGGCCAACATCTACGTCAAGGCGCTCAACAAGGTGAAGCAGAGATGAGCCTGACCACAGCCCATTCGGTCGTCGCCCCCTCGGCTGGTTCGAAGCGCATCGCCGGCGCGATCATCATCGCCTATGCGCTGATCTCAATCGTGCCGCTGCTGTGGATCTTCGCCACCAGCTTCAAGACGCCGCCGGATTCGATCGCCTACCCGCCCAAGGTCGTGTTCCAGCCGAGCATCGAGGGCTACTGCAACCTGTTCACGACGCGGACCAGGCAGACGCCGGAATACATCAACTCGCTCGGACCGGCGACCGGCTTCTGCGACGAGACGGTGCGCAAGCGCAACATGGTGATCGCCGGGCCGTCCAACTTCCTGCCGCGCTTCATCAATTCGCTGATCATCGCCTTCGGCTCGACCTTCTGCGCGGTGTTTCTCGGCACGTTGTCGGCGTACGGGTTTTCGCGCTTCAAGGTCCCGCTTGCCGACGACCTTCTGTTCTTCATCCTGTCGACACGCTTCATGCCGCCGATCGCGGTCGCGATTCCCATCTACCTGATGTACCGCGAGCTCGGCCTGTCGGACACCGCGCTCGGCATGATCCTGCTTTACACGGCGGTCAACGTGTCACTCGCGGTATGGCTGCTCAAAGGCTTCATCGACGAGATCCCGCGCGAATATGAGGAGGCGGCGATGATCGACGGCTATACGCGACTGCAGGCCTTCTGGCGCACGGTGCTACCGCAAGCGACCACCGGTATTGCCGCGACCGCCATCTTCTGCCTGATCTTCGCCTGGAACGAATATGCGTTCGCGGCACTTCTGACCTCCGGCACGGCACAGACCGCGCCGCCCTTCATTCCGACCATCATCGGCGAAGGCGGCCAGGACTGGCCGGCGG
The DNA here is from genome assembly GCF_020164715.1 of Mesorhizobium sp. ESP7-2. Classification (NCBI taxonomy): domain Bacteria; kingdom Pseudomonadati; phylum Pseudomonadota; class Alphaproteobacteria; order Hyphomicrobiales; family Phyllobacteriaceae; genus Mesorhizobium; species Mesorhizobium sp. ESP7-2. The sequence goes on along the minus strand of NZ_JAIUGQ010000035.1, from coordinate 30,304 downwards.
TCGCGGCCGGCACGACGATCTTCCTGGTTCCGATCCTTGTCTTCACCATCCTGCTCCGCAAGCAATTGCTGCGCGGCATCACCTTCGGCGCGGTGCGCAAATGATTGATCTGGGAATAAGTCGACCCCCACTCCGTCGAGCTTCGCTCGACACCTCTCCCCCGATCGACGGGGGAGAGGAAGGGCGCGAACTTCATTCAGCAAGGCTCCCTTCCTCTCCCTCCGGAGGGGGGAGAGGTGTCGCTGCGAAGCAGCGACGGAGTGGGGGAACCACCTGGCAGTCATCTCTCCCCTTGAACGGGGAAAGGGAAGGGAGCTACGCATGACGCGCCCCGCCATCTCTAGGAAATCATCATGGCCGGGTTGGGCCCGGCGCGGGCTGATGGAAAACATCGCAACGGCATTGATCGCCATCGGCTTCCTGATGCTGTTCCAGCCTTTCGCGCTGTCGCTCTACACCTATTCCTTCATCACCATGCTTGCCGGCACGGTGATGTTCATCATCGTCTCTAAGTTCCCGGAATAATCATGGCCGAGATCCGCGTCCAACATCTGAGAAAGGCCTTCGGCGATTTCGTCGCGGTGCAGGATTCCAATTTCGTCGTCGAGGACGGTGAGTTCTTCGTCATGCTAGGGCCATCGGGCTGCGGCAAGACCACCACCTTGCGCATGATCGCCGGGCTCGAGCTGCCAACGGGCGGCCAAATCCTGCTCGGCGGCGACGACGTCACCATGCTCAGGGCACGCGAGCGCGACATCGCTTTCGTCTTCCAGCTGTTCGCGCTCTACCCGCATATGAATGTGCGCAAGAACATCGGCTTCCCGTTGCTCGCGCAAGGCATGCCCTCGTCCGAGATCCGCACCCGCGTCGAGGAAACCGCGAAGCTTCTGCGTATCGACCATCTGCTCAACAAATCCGTTTCCGGTCTTGCCGGCGGCGACCGCCAGCGCGTCGCGCTCGGCCGCGCCATCGTGCGGCGGCCGAAATGCTTCCTGATGGACGAACCGCTGGGGACGCTCGACACCGAATTCCGTGACCTGATGGTCCATGAATTGCGCGAGCTGCACAACCGAATCCACGCCACCACGGTCTATGTAACGCATGACCAGATGGAAGCGATGTCGATGGCCGACAAGATCGCCGTCATGAACCACGGCGTCATCGAGCAGTTCGGCACACCGCGCGAGATCTACGACCGCCCCGCTACCATGTTCGTCGCCGACTTCATCGGCTCGCCGCCGATGAATTTTCTGGGCTTCGGCGGCGGGCTTCCCAAAGGCGCGAAGGAGATCGTCGTGCAGGGTGCCAAGGTCGCGGTACCGGAGGTGCGCGAGGACATCGCGCCCGCCGACATGGCACTCGGCATCCGCCCCGAACACATCCGCTTCGACGATGCCTCCAAGCTGCGCGGCGCCATCTACGGCACCGAATATCTCGGCACGACGCAGATCGTCGCGGTGGAGACGGCGGACGGCATCATCAAGGCGCGGGTCCCGGCAGAAATCCGGCTCAACACCGGCGACCATGTCGGCCTGACGCTGAACAGCGCGCGGCTGTCGCTGTTCGAAAAAGGCTCCGGGCGCGCGGTGAGAACGGCGATCCACGACACTGCCTCGGAGCGGAGAGTGCAACATGGCTGACGTGCACATCAAGGGCGTGACCAAGAGTTTTGGCGAGCAAACCGCCGTCAACGGTCTCGATCTGCATATAGCTGACGGCGAATTCGTCGTGCTGCTCGGGCCGACCGGCGCCGGCAAGACGACGACGCTGCGGCTGATCGCCGGGCTGGAGAGGCCGGATGCCGGAACGATCGAGATCGGCGGCCACAATGCCACGACCCTGTCGCCGGCCGAGCGCGACACCGCTTTCGTCTTCCAGCAATATTCGCTCTATCCGCATCTGTCGGTGTTCGACAACCTCGCCTTTCCGCTGCGCTCGCCGGCGCGGAAAATACCGGAAGACCAGATCCGCCGCCGGGTCGAGGAGGTGGCGAAGATGGTGCGCATCCACCACAAGCTCGCCAACCGGTCGACGAAATTGTCGGGCGGCGAGATGCAGCGCGTCGCCATCGGCCGCGCGCTGGTGCGCAAGCCGTCCATCTATCTGATGGATGAACCGCTGTCGTCGCTCGACGCCAAGCTGCGCGCGGATCTGCGCCTGGAGCTGAAGCGCATCCAGTCCGAACTCGGTGCCACCATGCTTTACGTCACCCACGACCAGATCGAGGCCATGACCATGGCAGACCGCATCGGCATCCTCGCCGACGGCGTGCTGGTGCAGATCGGCTCACCGCGGACGATCTATTCCGAGCCGGCAAACCTGCACGTTGCGGCAAGGCTCGGCCAGCCGGCCATCAATCTTCTGCCGACGGGGTTGCTGCCTGACGGCGGCGCGCCGGCCGGCACCAAGACCATCGGCGCACGCACCGAGCACCTGGCGATCGAGAAGGCGCCAAATGGCCATGCCGACGGCGTCGTCGACTGGGTCGAGCATCTCGGCGACCAGAACCATCTGCATGTGACGGTGGGGCCGAAGAAACTCGTTACACTGACCGATCCCGACACCGATCTGGCGCAGGGCGACAGAGTGATGATCCGCTACCGCTCGCCGCTCTATTTCGGCGCCGACGGGCAACGACTGATGTGAATGGTTTTCGGCATCCCCACCAAGGTTTGCCGGCTTCTGATTGACGATTGCGAAATACGGGACGAATTCGATGAAGCACTTTTTCAACCGCAGGGAAACGATCGTCACCGAGGCGCTGGACGGATTGCTGCGCACCACTGGCTCAAGCGACCTCGCGCGCCTCGACGGCTATCCCGAGATCAAGGTCGTGCTGCGCGCCGATTGGGACAAGTCCAAGGTTGCCGTCGTCTCCGGCGGCGGCGCCGGGCACGAGCCGTCGCATGCCGGCTTCGTCGGCAAGGGCATGCTGACGGCGGCCGTATCGGGCGAGATCTTTGCCTCGCCAAGCGTCGAGGCCGTGCTGGCAGCCATCCGCGCGGTCACCGGACCGGCCGGCTGCCTGCTGATCGTCAAGAATTACACCGGCGACCGGCTCAATTTCGGCCTGGCGGCCGAGAAAGCGCGCGCCGAAGGTTTTGCCGTCGAGATGGTGATCGTCGCCGACGACATCGCGCTGCCCGACATCGCCCAGCCGCGCGGTGTAGCCGGCACGTTGTTCGTGCACAAGATATCAGGACATCTGTCGGAAGCCGGCCAGGACCTGGCATCCGTTGCGACAGCCGCGCGAGCGGCGGCGAAGGACATCGTCTCGCTCGGCATGTCGCTGTCATCTTGCTCCATCCCCGGCCAGCCGCACGAGGACCGGTTCGGCGCCGATGACGGTGAGCTTGGCCTTGGCATCCACGGCGAGCCCGGCGTCGAACGCATCGCGGTGCAGAGCGCCGACCGGCTGGTGGCTGTCATGGCGGAGCGCCTGGCGGCGAGGCTCGACTCGAAGGCCGCCTATGCCTTGCTGATCAACAATCTGGGCTCCGTGCCACCGCTTGAGATGTCTGTTGTCGCCAATGCGGTGCTTGCCTCGCCGCTCGCCAGGACCGTGAAGCTGACGATGGGCCCCGGGCCGCTGATGACGGCGCTCAACATGAATGGCTTTTCGCTGTCGCTGATCAAGCTCGACGCGGCGCGCGAAGCTGCCTTGCTGGAACCGGTCGGCCCACACGCCTGGATGCCGGCAAAGCCGGTCGTTGCGCCTGCTGTCGTATCGATGACCAAGGCAGCCGGACAAGGCGCGGCGCGCAAGGCCAGCCAGGATGCAGGCACCAGGCGCTTGATCGCCACTGTCTGCGAAAGGCTGATTTCGCTCGAAGCGACATTGAACGGGCTCGACGCCAAGGCGGGCGACGGCGACACCGGCTCTACCGTGGCGACCGGCGCGCGCAGCGTGCTGGAACGGCTTGATGCCCTGCCGCTTGCCGACCCGTCGGCGACCCTTGGCGCGGTGGGCGATATTTTGAGTTCATCCATGGGCGGTTCTAGCGGCGTGCTGCTGTCGATCTTCTTCACAGCAGCGGCGCAGGCTATGGACAGCGGTGCGAAGCTATCCAAGGCGCTGCTTGCCGGGCTTGAACGAATGACCTTCTACGGTGGCGCCAATCCAGGCGATCGCACCATGGTCGACGCGGTGGAGCCGGCCTTGAAGGCGCTCGACGGCAAGGGCTTGGAGGAAGCCGCGATAGCGGCCCGGCGCGGCGCCGAGGCAACGGCCGCGATGGAGAAGGCGAAGGCCGGACGGTCCGCCTATGTCGGCGCCAAATTGCAGGGTGTGGCCGACCCCGGCGCCCATGCCGTGGCCGAGGTGTTCGCGGCCGCGGCCACGCTTCTTGTCACGGCCTGACGCATGCTCCAGTTGTCGAACGACCGTTCTTTCGCTACTGCGGGCAAGGTGGAAATCGGGAATTCGGGCGACATGAGAGCGCTGGACCTTTCGAGACTGATCACGGCTGCCGCTGACACGATTGCCGACCACGCCGAGGAATTGACGGCGCTCGATCAGGCGATCGGCGATGGCGACCACGGGCTAAACATGAAACGCGGCTTCGAAGCCCTGCGGTCCGACGCCGATGTGTTCGCCGCAAAGCCGCTGCCCGACGCCCTGAAGGCGATCGGCACAAAGCTGGTGATGACCGTGGGCGGCGCTTCCGGTCCGCTGTTCGGCACATTGTTCATCGCGCTCGGCAAGGAGATATCGGCGGACCCCGACAATGCCAATTTGACGGCTGCCTTCGGCAAGGCGATCGAAGCCGTGGCCGCGCGCGGCAAGTCACAAGTCGGGCAGAAAACCATGCTCGATGTGCTGCAGCCGGTGCGTGACGCGTTGGCCGGGGAAAAGACGGCGGCTGAAATAGCCGACATCGCCGACGCCGCCGCCAAAGCGACCGTGCCGATGAAGGCGCTGCGCGGCCGTGCCTCGTTCCTCGGCGACCGCTCCATCGGCCATATGGATGCCGGCGCGCGCTCGACCGCGCTGCTGGTGCGCACTCTGGCGCAGATCATCGGGGACAAAGCATGAGCAATGTCGGGATCGTGATCGTGTCGCATTCGCCGCTGGTCGCGGAAGGCACGGCCGACATGGTGCGCCAGATGGTGGGTGACGAAGTGCCGCTTGCGTGGTGCGGCGGAAACGGCCATGGCGGGCTCGGCACCAATGTCGAGGCGATCATGGGCGCCATCGAGAGGGCCTGGTCGGACGCTGGCGTCGCCATACTGGTCGATCTCGGCGGGGCCGAGACCAATTCGGAAATGGCGGTGGAGATGATCGGCGAGCCGCGGGCGCAGAAGATCATCGTCTGCAACGCGCCGATCGTCGAGGGCGCGGTGATGGCGGCGACCGAGGCATCCGGCGGCGCCTCGCTCCGGGAAGTGGTGGCGACGGCGCATGAATTGTCGCCGTCGTGAGTGAACAGGAACGTTGAGCATATGTCCGCAACCGCCGAAGCGACTGTCCTGATCACCCACGATGTGGGCCTGCATGCGCGTCCTTCGGTGAAGTTCACCAAGCTGGCCAAGCGCTTTCCCGCAGACGTGGAAATCGCGCTTGCCGCCAACGGCCCATGGTTCGATGCAAAAAGCATCGTCAAGGTGATGGCGGCCAAGGCGCCGAAGGGCACGGTGCTGCACATCAGGGCCAATGGCGATGGAGCCGATGACGCTATCCGCGCGCTGATCGACCTGGTTCAGCGCGATTTCGACGAGGATGCCGGCCATGTCCGCTCGGCTTGAGGCTGACGCATGCCTTGGCCGGCCCGCGGGGAATGCGGGCCATGCGCATTGAGGGTGTTCCGGCGTCGGCCGGCTATGCCGAGGGGCCTTTGTTCGACCTCGGCCGGCCTGCCGGCATCTACGCGAGCAAGGCAAGCTCCGCGGAAGAGAAGACGTCACTGGAGGCCGCGATCGGCACGGCGGTGAACCGGCTCGCGGCCATGGTCGAGACCGCCGACAGCGATGCCGCCGACATACTCGAATTCCACGTCGCGATGCTCGAAGACGACGCGCTGAGCGGGCCGGCTTTCGCATCGATCGCTTCCGGAAAAACCGCCGACGCGGCCTGGCGGCAGGCACTCGATGCCGAGATCGCCGGCTACGAGGCCTCGGACCAGTATTATTTCCGCGCCCGCGCCACGGACCTGCGCGATATCAGGGACCAGGTGCTGCGCGCCCTGACCGAGGACGGTGGCAGCACGGCACCGGCGGGCGCCATCCTCTACGGCGAGGATATCGCGCCGACGCGCTTTCTCGAAACCGACTGGAGCCATGGCGGCGGAATCGCGCTGAAGGCAGGCAGCACCGCAAGTCACGTCGCCATGCTGGCGCGCTCGCGTGGCGTGCCGATGGTCGTGGGTCTGCGCGAGCCGCTTACCGCTGTTGCCGGCATCGCGCTGCTCGACGCTGAGCACGGCAATATCGTTCTGGCGCCCTCGCCCACGGAGATCGGCTCGTTCCGGCAGTCATCCTCGGCCTTCGCGGCCCGCCAAGGCGATGCACAGACCTTTCTGGCAAGGCCGGCGGCGACGAAGCGCGGCACCGAGGTGCGCGTGCAGGTCAATATCGCCGACCCCAGGGATGTAGATGCCATCGACATCGCCACTTGCGACGGTGTCGGCCTGATGCGCACCGAATTCCTGTTCGGCAAGACGCTGCCGGATGAAGAGACGCAGTATCGCGCCTATCGCAAGGTGCTGGAATGGGCCGGCACAAAACCGGTGACGATCCGTACCGTCGATGCCGGCGGCGACAAGCCGGTGCCGGGCTTCACCGTCGAGGAAGGCAATCCGTTCCTTGGCCTGCGCGGCATCAGGCTGTCGCTGGCCAGGCTCGACATATTCCGTGTTCAAATAAGGGCATTGCTGCGCGCCGCACCACACGGCAATCTCAAAGTCATGTTTCCGATGATCGCCACACCGGAAGAGTATGAACGCGCCGCCGCCCTGTTCGCCGAGGAACGGGTAGCCCTTGCCGCGCACGGCATCGCGCACAAAATGCCGCCGCTCGGCATCATGGTCGAAGTGCCTTCGGTGGCCATCGCACCGGAGGCGTTCGCCGGCGTCGCCTTCCTGTCGATCGGTTCCAACGATCTGACGCAATATGTGATGGCGGCCGCGCGCGACAATGCCGCAGTGGCCCAGCTGAATTCTGTCCGTCATCCCGCAGTGCTGAGGCTGATCGGCTCGGTCGCGGCCTTCGGACGGGAAAACGGGATTCCCGTCAGCCTGTGCGGGGATGCCGGCGGCGACCCCGCCGCGATCCCCTCGCTGCTGGAGGCGGGCCTGCGCGATATCTCGGTCGCGCCGGCGCAACTCGCCATGGCCAAGGCGGCCATCGCGAGCGTCCCGGTCTAGGTGGCTGGCATGATCGACATCAAACCCGAGCCCGGCTCCGAAGAGGCGATCCGCGCCTACAAGACGATCCTGTCGCAGGTCATCGACCAGCGCCCGTCCGGTATGCGCCAGCGCCTTGCCGACGCGCTCGGCAAGCACCGCAGTTTCGTCACGCAGATTTCGAGCCCCGCCTATTCGATCCCGATACCGTCAAAGCATCTGCCCGCCATCTTTTCCGTCTGCCATTTCAGCCAGGCCGAGCGCGACCAGTTTCTCGCCGCCTATCATCAGGCACATCCAGGCAAGATCTCGGTCGCCGCGGGCGCGCGCAAGACAAGGCACGTTTCGCTCATCGTGCCGGATTTCGGCGACGACAAGCAGAATGCGGCGCTCGACCGCGCGATCAACGAATTCATCCAGAAGGTCACCATCATCACCGGCAAGAGTGGCTGAGTGACCCTTGATGTCAGGCTATTTCGGGAGGAGACGGCCGTGAAGAAATTCATGAACTCGGTGGATACGGTGCTGACAGAGAGCCTCGACGGTTTCGTGGCCGCCCATGCCGGCATCCTGGTGCTTGGCGAGGAGCACAAATTCATCCGCCGCAAGGTGCTCAAGCCGGGCAAAGTGGCGCTGATCTCCGGCGGCGGCTCCGGCCACGAGCCGCTGCATGGCGGCTTTGTCGGCCATGGCATGCTGGACGCCGCCTGCCCCGGCCAGGTGTTCACCTCGCCGACGCCGGACCAGATGCTGGCGGCCGCGCAAGCTGTCGACACCGGCGCCGGCTGCCTGTTCATCGTCAAGAACTATGAAGGTGACGTGATGAACTTCGACATGGCGGCTGAGATGTCGGAAGGCGTGCTTCAGGTGGTGACGAATGACGACGTCGCCGTCGAGAATTCTTCCTACACCACCGGCCGGCGCGGCGTCGCCGGCACGCTGGTGGTTGAAAAGATCGTCGGTGCCGCCGCCGAGCACGGCCTGGCATTGCCGGCGTTGAAGGCGCTGGGCGACCGCGTCAACGACGCGACCCGCTCGATGGGTGTAGCGCTGACCAGTGGCACCGTGCCGGCGGCCGGCAAGCCGACCTTCGACATCGGCGACGGCGAGATGGAATTCGGCGTCGGCATCCATGGCGAGCCCGGCCGCCGCCGCGACACCTTGAAGAGCGCCGATGCGATCGCGCAGGAGATCTGCGCCGCGATCATCGGGGATCTCGGTGACAAGGCGAAGGGACCCGCGCTGCTGTTCGTCAACGGCTTCGGCGGCACGCCGCTGATGGAGCTCTATCTGATGTACAACAGCGCCCGCCGGATATTCGAGCAACATGGCGTGACGATAACCCGCTCACTGGTCGGCACCTATGTCACCTCACTCGACATGGCCGGCTGCTCGATCACGCTGACCCTGCTCGACGACGAATTGACGGGCTGGTGGGACGCACCTGTCCACACGGCCGCGCTGCGCTGGGGCCTATAAGGCTCGCTTCGTCCGCGCTTTTCTGCAACCATTCTGGACTATCCACTTAGCGATGGGTTTGCCCGGATTGATGCTGCCATCCCTCACCTCCGCCGAAGAAAGACTGCTGCTGCGCTTCGCCGATCCCGAGGCCTCGGCGGTCGAGGACGATTTGTCGGCGAAGGCCCTGTCGGCGCTGCTCGACAATGCCGAATTCCACGGCATCCTGCCGATCATGCTGCGCAAGCTCAGGCAGCGCGGCGACGCGCACCTGCCGTCGGACGCTGGCTTGCTGGACAAACTCGACGACCTGCGCCAGAAGGCGACGATCGCCACCGGCCAATCGATGCTGCTGCAGTATCATGGCGACCGCATCATGAAGGGGATGGCGGCCGAAGGCATTCCGGCGCGGATCGTCAAGGGACCGGTCTTCGCGCGAAAACTCTACCGCAACGTTTCCGACCGGCCGTTCACCGACATCGACATCCTCGTCGAGCCCGCCAACCTCGTGCGGGCAAACCAGGTGATCGCGGCATCAGGCTTCGAGCTTGGCAGCAACGAAGCCGAATCCTACCGGCTGCAGGAGTTCAAATGGCTGGAAAAGGAGAACTCCAGCCTGCTGGTCGAGTTGCATGGCGACCTTGTGCATGACACCGGCATGCGGCGGCGCCTGTCGCTGGGTTTTCGCGAGTTGGGCATCATCGACGGCGAGGCGGCGGACACGCCGGCAGCCCTTTTGACGATCGCCATCGTGCATGCGGCCGGGGGACATAAATTCCACCGGCTGCAGCTTTGCGTCGACGTGCTGCAAGGCGTGCGGGCGCTGCAGTCGCCGAAAGCCGAGGAACGCCTGCTCGACGCCGCCCGCATGACCGGCATCGAGCTTGAACTGGCGATTGTGCTCAACGTGACCGGCCAGTTGTTCGACGAACCGCATGCGCTCGAACTCGCCGGGCGGATCAAGCCTGACCTGTCGATACGGCTGGCCAAAAAGCTGATCACGGTGAACACCCTGCTCAGGGTCAATTCCCGGGAGAAGATCGGCTCGCGTCTACGTCGCGATGCGTTCCGCTGGATCCAGCGGTTGGCCAAGGCCAGGCCATACCCCGCTTGAAGTGGCCGTCAGCCTCGTGATGTCAATGTGGCGCTTATCAGCGTCGCCGCATCGGCCGGACGCGCCCCCACTTCCAAGGTGAAGGTCGGCACCGAGGCGACCAGTCTGCCGATCGTCGCCAGCCGGCGCTTCTGCAGCGGCAGCAGGCCGGTCATGCCGGTTCGGACATTGTCCATCGCCAGCGCCACCATCGCGTCGGTCCGGGCCATGGGCGCGAGCCGGGTTTGTTCATCGGCCGATCGCGCAAGGTGCAGGAGCGCGGCTACCCGACGGGCGGTCGGGCTTTCGATTTTTACGATCCCGCCCAGCTTTTCCAGCGAAACAGCCTGTTCGCCGTTGCGATCCCAGGATGGCCCCAGGCATGGCGCCACAAGCGGGATCATCCGCGCGGTCTTCTCATGGATCTTGACGTGGCGGGGCAAACCCCAGGCAACGGGCGTGGCGGACGCGACATTCAGGATCATGGCATCGTCGGAGCACAGGCCGAATCCTTGCGTTGCCAAGGCCAGCGATATGGTGGTCTTGCCGGTGCCGCTCGGGGCATGGACCAGCACGACGGCGTCGCTGCCCGGCAGCGTCAGGCCAGCGGTGTGCAGCATATGTTGGCCGCCGGCGTCGAGTGCCGCGTCCAGCATCAGCATTGACGGCGTCCAGGCGGCCTTGCTGTCGGGCACGATGCGGAGTCGAGCCCAGCCCTTCTCGTTGATCTCGACGGTCTGACGTCCCGGCAAGACCAGATGGACGCTGGCGCCGTCCGCGATCATCCGGCAATGGCCGTCGTCCGGTATCTCGCCGTCGAAGACCAGGGATCCGGCGGGGGTCTCGTCCAGCGCTTCCGCCTCGACGATGTCGAGATGGAAATCCGCTTCGGTCGAACCTTCGACGCGCAGGCTGGCGAGCATCCTGTCGAAGTCCCGCCATAGCTCGGCGCGGTCGGCCGAAATGCCGAGGACCTGGCCGTTGAGATCATAGAAGGCGCAAGGTCTGGTCAAGCAGGGCGCACTTTCGAGGCACGGTCATGATGGCGATAGATCTCGACCATGCCGGGAAGGCTGTCGCTGACCACCGGCATGCCGTCGAGGCAGACCCAGCAATGCGCCGACAGCCGCGACGCTTGCAGCGACTTCGGATCGACGCCGAAACGCAACTCCGGATCGAAGCCGGCGAGGCGCAGGAATCGATGGCCGAGCAGTCCTTCCCGCAGGCATCTGCGATCGCGCATCAGCCAGGGACGGCGCACGGCACGGTTGACGCAGGCGACAATGTAGGGGGCTGGCAGACCGCGATAGGGCGTCGGCGAGGCGAGCGGCGCCCATTTCAGCACCTCCTCGAAACTGCGGTTGGCGATGAGGACCGGCATCAGCCGCGCGCTTGCCCAGAGATGGCAGCGGAACAAGGCGCGCAGGAGAGGACTGTCCGCCATCAAGCAGCCCTTCAGCCATCGAGCCCTGGCGCGGCGAGGATGCCTTCCGACACAAGGTCGGCGGCCAGCGCCGCCATGTCCTCGTCAAGTGTGCCCTTGTCCACCTCGAACTCCTCGCAAAGCAGGCCGACGATCTGGCCGAGGCTGCGCGCGCCATCCACCTTGTCGAGAAAAGCTTCGGCCGTGCCGTTGCAGGTATAAAGCTGGCCGCTGCGCGCCAACAGCACGACCGCGCCGTCGCCGACATGCTGAACCGAGGCATCATCCGTCAATCGCAGAATCGTTCCAGCGACTATTTCCATCACGAACCCCAAAAGCCATGCAAAACCCCGAAATGAGATAGCGCGGTGGTGGGGCGCTGTCTATCGGCCGGCTGGGGGACAGCAACGCAGCCCGTGTTTGCGGCAGGCTCTCGCCAGGCCGCAACATCCATCCACGGCAGAAATCGTCCCAGAAATAGTCGTCAGCACGACGCGCCAGGCAGGTGCGTTGACCGGTAGGACCGTTGCTTTTCTTCCCTAAGGTAAGGTAAGAACTCCCCCGGGTCTTGGGGAGATAAGCGTATGCGTTACAACTGGGAGAGGGCTCCGACGCCTTTCGAGCGTCATCGAAAAGCTCTTGCGACAGCCATTTTGATCTTTGGCGGCATCGGCCTCATGCTGGTGGCCTTGCCGATCTAGCGCAATCAACATCTGTCCAGCGAATCCGATTCGTTAGACGGCTATCGACGGGTTGCTCAGCGAGGTTTCCTGTCACCGCGGTGACGCGACGACCGCGCCCTTCAAAGCCCCGGCTGAAGCGCTGGACCAGCACGACGATCACCGCCGGCTTGAATTGGTGGGCTTCCGGCAGGCTGTAGGAGTTCGGGCAGTTCCTCGACTCGATCGATCATCTATGGCGCATGCGCTCACGTCCTCCCCCTCGATACGTAGGTCACGATAGGGCATCTCAGACGAAAATCAGGGAAGACAGCGCTGGAAAAAACAGCATAGGCTGTTCGCAAGACGGCAAATCGATCCTGGGGAGGATGTGGATGGCTTCACGCTATCACGAGGTCTATGACGGCTGGAGGCGTGACCCTGAGAAATTCTGGGCCGACGCGGCCGGCGCCATCGACTGGTATTCGCCGTGGGACAAGGTGTTCGATGCCGCGGCCGGCGTCTATGGCCGCTGGTTCACCGGCGCGACTTGCAACACCTGCTACAACGCCCTTGACCGGCATGTCGCCGGCGGGCGGGCCGACCAGATCGCACTGATCCATGACAGCGCCATCACCGGAACGGTGAAGAAGTTCACCTATGCCGAACTCAAACGCGAAGTGGTGGCGCTGACCTCGGTCCTGAAGAATAGCGGCATCGGCAAGGGCGACCGCGTCATCATCTACATGCCGATGGTGGCGGAAGCGGCCATCGCCATGCTCGCCTGCGCTCGGATCGGCGCCGTGCATTCGGTCGTGTTCGGCGGCTTTGCCTCGCATGAGCTTGCCACCCGTATCGACGATGCGAAGCCGAAACTGATCATCTCGGCCTCCTGCGGCCTGGAGCCGGGCCGGGTCGTCGCCTACAAGCCGCTGCTCGACAAGGCCATCGAGATGTCCCGGCACAAGCCCGACGCCTGCCTGATCCTGCAGCGCGACCAGTTGCGCTGCGATCTGAAGGATCATTTCGACATCGACTATGCCGACGCGGTCGCCCGCGAACGGGCGGCCGGCGCCAATGTCGACTGCGTGCCGGTGCTGGCCACCGACCCGCTCTACATCATCTACACCTCGGGCACGACCGGCCAGCCCAAGGGCATCGTGCGCGACAATGGCGGCCACATGGTCGCGCTGAAATGGACGATGGACAACGAGTTCGGTGTAAAGCCGGGAGAAGTGTTCTGGGCCGCGTCCGACGTCGGCTGGGTGGTCGGCCATTCCTACATCGTCTACGGCCCGCTGCTGCATGGCTGCACCAGCGTGCTGTTCGAAGGAAAGCCGATCGGCACACCCAATGCCGGCACCTACTGGCGGGTGATCGCGGAGCACGGCGTGGTCGCGCTGTTCACCGCGCCGACCGCCTTCCGCGCCATCAAGGGGCAAGACCCCAAGGGCGAGTTCGTGCCGAAATACGATCTGTCGAAATTCCGCACGCTGTTCCTCGCCGGCGAGCGCGCCGACCCCGAAACCATCAAATGGGCGGAGCAGAAGCTCGACGTGCCGGTGATCGACCATTGGTGGCAGACCGAGACCGGCTCGCCGATGACGATCAACCCCGCCGGGCTCGGCCTGCTGCCGGTGAAATACGGCTCGCCCGGGGTGCCGATGCCGGGCTACGACATCCGCGTGCTCGACGATGCCGGCCACGAGGTGCCGCGCGGCACGCTGGGCAATGTCGTGGTCAAGCTGCCGCTGCCGGCGGGCTGCCTGCCAACGCTATGGAACGCCGACGCCCGCTTCCGCCAAGCCTATCTCGATGAGTTCCCCGGCTTCTACAAGACGGCCGATGCCGGCATGATCGACGAGGACGGCTATCTCTATGTGATGGCACGCACCGACGACATCATCAACGTCGCCGGGCATCGGCTGTCGACCGGCGCCATGGAAGAGGTGCTGGCCGCCCATCCCGACGTCGCCGAGTGCGCCGTCGTCGGCATCGCCGATGCGATGAAGGGCCAAATTCCGCTGGGCTTCGTGGTGCTGAACGCCGGTGTCGCACGGGACGGTGGCGCCATCGAGAAGGAGGTGGTCGCGCTGGTGCGCGAGCGCATCGGCCCGGTCGCCGCCTTCAAGACCGTGGTGACGATCAAGCGCCTGCCCAAGACGCGGTCCGGCAAGATCCTGCGCGGCACCATGCAGAAGATCGCCGACAAGGAAGCGTGGACGATGCCGGCGACCATCGACGACCCCGCCATCCTCGAGGAAATCACGGCAGCGCTGAAGGCGCGCGGCATCGGCGTGTAGGGAGCCCGACCCTGAGTGGAGCTAACGTTCCGCGATGTTGCGACATGGCGAACTTTGTGATGGCCGCAGGGCGCAATCGTAGATTGTGCAATGCAATATTCCGCCTTAAAGTTCCCGCGGGGGGCCATTCGACGGGATCGCATGGCTCAGCAAAAGACAACGTTTGGCGGTATTGATATCCTGCGGTTTCTCGCCGCCGTGCTGGTCATGGTCTACCACTACGGTTTCTGGGTATGGGCCTATCCCGACGGCATCTCGGCGCAAGCCACGGGCGGCGTTCCGGCGCAGCCCGGTATAGGCGCCTGGGTCGAGTCCGGCTGGGTCGGCGTTGAGATCTTCTTCGTCATCAGCGGTTTCGTCATTGCCTTCAGCGCCGAGAATTCGACACCGCTGCGGTTCTTCGAGGCAAGGGTCAAAAGACTGGCGCCGGCGGTCTGGATCTGCGCGCCGATCACCGCGGCACTGCTGCTGCTCATTGGCTCGAGCTGGCCGACCGACGCGGTGGTCAGGCTCGCCCGAACGGCCTTGTTCGCACCCTATGGTCCCTGGGTGGACAGCGTCTACTGGACGCTCGGCATCGAAATCGCCTTCTATGCCATCGTCTGGATCCTGCTGCGGCTCGGCCGCTTCCATCTGATGGAGAGGGTTGCCATCGTCATCGGTCTGGTCAGCACGTCGTTCTGGTGCCTCTGCTATCCGCTCGGCTGGTCGGACTTCGCCGAGACGCGCTGGCTGCAGCTCATCCTGGTGCATCATGGCTGCTTCTTCGCCGTCGGCGTGCTCATCTGGCTGATGCGGTTCAAGGCGATGACGCCTCCCCGCCTTGCTTTCTGCCTGCTGTTCCTCGGCGGCGGCGTGCTGCAGATCGCGAGTTCCGTCGACGTCCACAGCATCAAGGTCGCAGCCGCCATGCCCTACGCGCCGCCGATCCTGATGTTCCTCGCAGCCATCGCCCTGATGGCATGGTCGCTGCGGCTCGATCTCAGTTGGAGCGGCTGGCGCCGGATCGGGCTGATGACCTATCCGCTCTATCTGATCCACGACGTCATCGGCGCGTCGATGCTCGGCGCCATGGTGCGCGCCGGGCTGCCATATCTCCCGTCGATGGCAATCGTCGGCGCGACCATGATCGCGGCAAGCTGGCTGGTGGCAACCGAGGCCGAACCGCGCATCCGGCTGCTGCTCGACTACACGCTCTTCCGCTACCGGCTCAAGACGGCGTAGGCGATGCGACGCTCCGCTTCATGTCCGGCCGCATGAACGGTGGCGGGACGGCCGACGCTTTGCGCAATTTCGAAATGAAAACCGCAGCCCACTCCTAGAGCGGTTCAGTGTTTGTTGGAATCGCCGAACCGCTCTAACTCTTTGTTTTCACGCAATTCCCTAGGGAAAGCGCTACGCGCTTTTCCCGGGAAAACCGCTGCGCACTTTTCCTGGAATTGCTCTAATGCATGTCGCCCGGAAGTGTCCTCGGTTCCGGGACAACGACATGCATAAAATGAGAAAGCTTACAGCAGGTCGGGCGAATCCTATTCGCCGCGACATGCTGCAAGAGAATAGTGGGTGACGACCTGCCTCAGACCGTTGCCTTCGACCGCACTTCCGACTTGTCGAGATAGTAGGTCGAGTACTTGTCGAAGAATTTCTCCGAGGCCCCGATCGATCCGTATTTGGCGAGCTTCTTCAGGTCGACCTTGTTCAGCACCGCGCCGACGATCTTGTTGGCGACATAGGGTTCGGATTCCAGCATCGAGCGCACCATGGCGCGCGGCGTGCGGCCCCATTCGGTGACCAGCACGAAGCCGTCGACGAGCGGTGCGAAGGCCTTGGCGTCGACCACCGGCCCGAGCGGCGGCAGATCGACGACGATGTATTCGAACGTCTCCTTGGCGTTCTCGATGAAGCGGCGCATGCCGGCCGAAGAGAGAAGTTCGCTGGTGTGCGAGAAGTGCCCGCGCGACACGGCCGGGATGATCGCCAGCTTGGTCTGCCTGTCGATCTTGCCGACAGACTGCCAGGTCTGGCCGCTCACCACCGCTTCCATCAACCCTTGCTCGGCTTCCATGCCGAGGCTGCGGCTAAGGCCCGGATTGCGCAGGTCGCCGTCGATGAGCAGCGTCCTGGCGCCGTTGGCGGCCAGCAGCCCGGCGAGATTGGCCGCGACCGTCGACTTGCCTTCGCCGGGCAGAACCGAGATCACGCCGATGACGCGACTGGCTTGCCCTTCCAATACCACGTCGAAGGCGATCTTGGCGCTGCGCAGCGTTTCGGAGAACATCGATGCCGGAGCGTCGACGCTCACCCGCATTCGCGCGCGCCTTTCGATGGCGGCCGGAGTTCTGGCGACCTTGAGATCTGGCTCGTCCGGCTTGTCTTCCTTCGTCGGTTTGCCGCCGATGGTGGGCAGGTAACCGAGGAATTTGAGGCCGACGCGGTCGCGCACCTCCTCGCCGGTCCTGAAGAACCGTTCGTTGAACTCGTTGAGGCCGCCGAAGCCGGCGCCCATCAGAACGCCGAGCACCAGCGAAAGACCGAGCACGACCATGGTGCGGGGGCTCGAGGCGGCAAGCGGCGTCGACGCATCCGAGATGATGCGGATCTTGCCGACAGGGAAGGATTGCTGCTGCGCGGCTTCCTCATAACGGCCGAGGAAAGTCTGGTAGAGCGTCGTCAGCGCCGTCGCCTTCTGGTCGAGTTCACGCAGCTTGACTTGCGACTGGTTGTCGATGGAGCTCTTGCCTTGTGCGGCAGCGACATTGGCCCTGAGCGCTGTCTCGCGCGCCAGAGCCACCTCATACTCGTTGCGGTAGCTTTCGGTGAGTTGCTTCAGCTCGCCGAATATCTGGGCCGAAATGTCTGCCTTTTCCTTGGCGAGCGCCACGGCTTGGGGATGCTGGGCGCCGAAATTCGCCTCGACATCCTGCTGCCGTTTGGCGACCGCGAGATAGCGCGTCTTCAGCGCCGCGATGACCGAGCTGCTTGGCTGGTCGCTCGATATTGCGGCGTCCTTGAAAGCGTTGTCCGAGCCGCTGTCGACGATCGACTTGTACTGCTGGTAGCGGGCGCTGGCACGTGCCGTGTCGGCCTGCGCCACGATGAGCTGCGCGTTCAGGTCGGCAAGCTGCTTGTCGCTCATCAGCTGGCCATCGCTGTTGGCGGAAAGACCATGCTCGGCCCTGAACTTCTCGACCGCGAGCGATGCCTGCCGCGAGCTTTCGCGCAGTTCGGTCAGCCGGCCCTGCAGCCAGACCGCCGCGCGCTCGGTGGCATCGAAGCTGGCATCGAGCTGGTCGGCGAGATAGGCGTCGGCATAGGCCTTGGTGATGGCTTTCGCCAAACCCGGATCCGTCGCCTGGTAGCCAAGCGCGATGACGTAGCTTCGCCCGACGCGATCGGCCCGGATCTCGTTCTGCAGCTTGAGGATGGCATAGTCGCGTCGCGACGTGGCGATCAGCGCATCGCGCGTGGCGGGGTCGAGCTTGGAGATATCGCCGACGCCCGGCATGACCGGGCTCGGACGGACATACTGGATCAGACCGCGGACCAAGCCGACGCCCTGGGCAAGGGCCGACTGCGGCGGGTTCATGAACGCGTCGTTCTGGTCGAGTTTCAGCTTGTCGACGACCACGGCGGCAAGCCGAGTCGAGGTCAGAATTTCGATCTGGCTGAGGATGGCGGAATCGGTCTGCATGGTTGTCGACGCTGCCGAGATGTCGTCGACGATCTTGTTCAGCCCCTCGTCGATCAGCACGCTGGCGACCGACTGGTATTTGGGCGGCGTCGTCTGCAGATAGAGCAAGCCCAGGAAAAGACCGATGATGGCGCACACGCCAACCACCTTGGCCTGCCGCGCGGCCATGCCAAGCAGCCGCTCCACGTCGATGAAGTCTTCGCCGTTTCCTGCGTCCGCATTCGGCAATGGCATCCTCTTGTCGAGAGGAAAGTTGGCATAATTCATCTTCGGTCCAATTCTGGCTTGTCTCGCTCGCAGGCCCCGGGAAGATCGGGAGCATTGGCGGGCGCGACACACACTTGGTGCCGGATGGCGCGGAGCCGGCCGGCCCCTCCGCCGTCAGCCGCCCGACAATGCTCCCGAAAGATGGGCATTATGGGGCTTCTTCCTGGCGTTCATGCGTCCGGACGCACTCCCGGAGCATCTCGAAGACCGGGCCCTTCATGTCGTCGCGCGCCAGCGCGAAGGCGACATTGGCCTGGATGAATCCTTCCTTGGAACCGCAGTCGAACATGCGGCCCTTGAAAGGCTGGGCAAAGAATGGCTGCTCCTGCGACAGGCGGACCATGGCGTCGGTCAGCTGGATCTCATTGCCGGCGCCGCGTTGCTGGTTGCCCAGAAGCTGGAAAATCTCGGGCTGCAGGATGTAGCGGCCGTTGATGTAGAAGTTCGACGGCGCGTTGGCCGGCGCAGGCTTTTCGACCATGGCCGTCACCTCGAAGCCGCCGCCAATGTCGGCGCCACGGCCGACGATGCCGTATTTGTTGGTCTCGCTTGGGTCGCAGCGCTCGACGGCGATGACGTTGCCGCCGGTCTCGGCATACAGGTCGGTGATCTCGGCCAGGCATCCGCGCCCGCCGAAGGAGACCATGTCGGGCAAAAGCAGGGCGAAGGGCTCGTTGCCGATGACCTCGCGCGCGCACCAGACGGCATGGCCGAGGCCTTGCGGCGATTGCTGGCGGATGAAGGAGGTGGCGCCGGCCACCGGAAGCAGGCTTTCCAGCGACTGCAGTTGCGCCTTCTTGCCAGTCTGCTCCAGGGTTCCGATCAGTTCGGGATGGAGGTCGAAATAGTCCTCGATGACCGCCTTGTTGCGGCCGGTGACGAAAACGATGTGCTCGATGCCGGCCTCGAAGGCCTCGTCCACCGCATATTGCACGACGGGCCTGTCGACCACGGGAAGCATTTCCTTCGGCATCGACTTGGTCGCCGGCAGGAACCGTGTTCCAAGCCCCGCCACCGGTATCACGGCCTTCCTGATTTTCTTCATCGCAAATTCCTTCTGAGGAGATCGACTTCAGTCCATTCACAGGCCACGAAAAATCCCTCCATGTGCCTGCATCTTCACCTCCCCACCCCCACGGCAAACTGTGCCGCTACTCTTCGCAACCGCACGGCGATCGGCATGCCCATATGCCTGACCGCCGCCGGGTCGCTGAGCGCCGTCCGGATCGCCTTGAACGGGGACCGCGCCTTGATGTGCTGGACCATCGCCAGGAACGAGGCCGCCTTGCGCAGGCTGCGGCCGCGCCGGGCGAAGGCTGCCTGGGCCGCCTCGTCCATCCGATGGGTTTGAGCGAATTCGGCATCCGCCTTGCGCATCGCCTCGACATGATGAGGCTCGAGCACGCGCGAGATGGAACCGCCGCGGATATGATAGGCATAGCCGATATCGGACTCGACCACGCATCTGCCACCAACGGCCAGGGCTTCGGCAAACAGGATGTAGTCCTCGCCGATCCTCAGTTTCTCGTCATA
Source organism: Mesorhizobium sp. ESP7-2 (assembly GCF_020164715.1). Lineage (NCBI taxonomy): Bacteria > Pseudomonadati > Pseudomonadota > Alphaproteobacteria > Hyphomicrobiales > Phyllobacteriaceae > Mesorhizobium > Mesorhizobium sp. ESP7-2. Next base: position 10,537 of record NZ_JAIUGQ010000035.1, on the reverse strand, counting down.
GCGCAGCCGGTTTTCGTCGAGGAAACTGCGCAGGAAGATCGGCTTGAGGTAGCCGAGATTGAATTTCGATTCGAAGACGACATTGCCGGCGATGTAGGTGGCCAGCGAAATCTCGCGCAGGTCTTCCAGATACTGGCGCGGGAACATCGCGTCCTCGACCACGCCGTCCTCGCGGACGACCTGGAGATTGTCGACAGCGATCTGGGCCTTCGCCTTTTCGGCGCAGCCGATCATGGCGGCGATGCGGCCGGGAAAGACGGCGTCGTCGGAATCGAGAACCGCGATCCACCTGCCGCGGGCGGCGTCGAGCCCGGCATTCCTGGCCCCTCCGGGACCCCTGTTCTTTTCCAGCGCCACGACGCGCACGATGTGCTCGGGATAGGCCCGCGCCACATCGAGTGTGCCGTCACGCGACTTGTCGTCGACGACGATGATCTCGAGGCTGACACCCTTCTGGGCGATGGCGCTGGTGATCGCCCGATCGAGGGTTGCCTCGGCGTTGAAGGCGGCAATCACAAAAGAAACATCGGGGACGAAGGCAATATCAGGCTGCACGCTTGCCTCCTTCCCCTGCTGGCTGGCCGTAGAGGCGCAGTTCGCGGACACCGACAAGGCCGCTGACGACGCCGACATGCATGATGCCGCGCAGTACGCTGCGGTTCCTGCGTATCGGGCTGGCGGCAACCGGAAGTGCGGCGGCGAAGCAATAGGCGGCCTTTGCCGCCGCAAGGCCGGCCTGCTTCGCCCGCGCGATGCCGCTGGCGTTGCGGCCCAGGAGGTGGCCGTGCGTCTGGCCGACCCGGAAACGGCGACGGCTGAGCCAGTCGAACGCGGCCCTGGCCCGCGGCACCGCCTCGTCCACCCATGCCTCCGGGGCAAAGGCGATCCGGCCGCCTGCCTTGTGCATCTGGTCGAAGAATTCGGTGTCCTCGCCGCCGGTCTGGCCGCGCGCCAGGCTGAAGCGACGGCCGCGCAGGCTGTCAGATCCCATGCGCAGCAGGACGTTACAGGTGTAACCGGTGCGGATTTCGCCGCGCACGCGGACCGGCAAGGTGGAATGGAAATCGCCGCGGCGCATCCAGTCCGGCGCATCCGGGCGATAGAGCGCGCGCACCGGGCCGAGAACCGCGGCGGCGCCGCTCGTCTCGGCCGCCGCCACCAGTTCGGCGAGCCAGTGGGCGGTGGCGGTCTCGTCGTCGTCGATAAAGGCCAGGAAATCCGCCTCGCTGGCGTCGAGGCAAGCGTTGCGGGCAATCGAGATGTTACGCGCCGGGCAATGCCGGTAGCGGACCGGCAGCTTCAATTCCTGCGACAGCACCGTCACCAACTCCCTGGCGCTCGGCATGTCGTCATTGTCGGCGACGATGACGCCGACCTCGAAGCCGTCAGGCACGGCAAGAGCGGCGAGCGAGCGCAGCGTATCGGCCAGTTCCGGACGCCGGAACGTGCACACGCCGATGTCGATGCTGCGGCTCCTAGCCTCGACCGCCATCACGTCGCCCTCCGCCATGCGCCGAGGCCGAGAAGCTGCAGCCAGAAACCGACGGACCAGCCGAAATGCATCACCATAGCCGAGACGCCGGCAAGCGCGATATCGGCATTGCGCTGGCCGATGGCCGTCACCAGGCCATAGCCCAGGCACACCGCCGCCCACAGCAACAGCGGCAGCGCCGCGATCCAGTGCACGAAGGAGAAGGCGGCCAGCAGAACCACCGGGAAGACCGCCAGCGGCACCATCTGCCTAACCTTCGGGATCACGCGGTGTTTCAGCACATTCTTGGCCCGGCCACGGCCATAGCCGAGATACTGGAAATAGAGGCCGCGCAGCGAGGTGCGCGGATAGTAGACCATATGCGTCCTGCCGCTCATCCAGATCCTGTAGCCGGCCTGCCTCAGCCGATAGTCGAGTTCCGCATCCTCGTTGTGGCTGAACGTCTCGTCATAGCCGCCGACGGCCTGGAAGGCCGAAATCCGCATCAGCGCGTGATGGCCGTGGTCGACCCATCCCCCGGCGGAGAGGTGGCGATGCTTGGAGCCGCCGGTGCCGAGCTTGGAGTTCTGCGCCGCCGCCACCGCTTTCTGCACGGTGCCGCTGCCGCTGGTCAGCATCGAAACCACGACCGAATCGGCGCCGGTGGCCGACGCCTCCTCGACCAGCCGGTCGCAATAGTCGTCGGGATAACCGCCATGGGCATCGATGCGGATCAGATATTGCGCGCCTTCGCCGAATTCAGCCACCGCCAGGTTGATCGCAGCACTCTGGATGCGCTTTTCATTGTGAAGCAGGATGATGCGCGGATCGTTCCTCTGGCGCTCGCCGACGATGGCCAGCGTACCGTCGGTGCTGCCGCCATCTGCAACGACGATCCGCGCGCCAAGCCGTTCCGCCGCCGGGCAGAGCCGGTCGAGCAGCGCCCCGATATGGGTTGCCTCGTTGAGACACGGGATCACGATCAGGCTGGGGGCAGGCGCTTGCGTCATCGGGCCGATGTCCATCCTATGCCAGGGCCTCAGTCGAGAGGGGTTCGCGCACGGTGGTCAGGCGGCGCAGTTTTTCGACCAGGGCGCTGCAGTCGCTGCGATCGTAGCTCCACATCCTCGGATTGTGGGCCAGCACGCGCGCCTTCAGCCTGCCGAAGCGATGCTGTTCCATCCTGCCAAGTGCAGTTTCGAGCGCCTCGGGCGTGGCCTGCGGCAACAAAACGCCGATATCCCGCTGCCGCAGGAACCGTCCGGTCTCGGTGTTGTCCATCGAGATCGGCACCGCGCCGAAGCGGCAGCCTTCATAAAGGCGGTTGGGCAGCAGCCATTCGGAGTTCTGTCCCTCCTCGAAGAAATCGATCGCCCAGGAGAAATGGACGTCCTGATAGATCGCCGCCATGTCCTCCGGGTTGCGATACGGCCCGCAAAACGACAGGTAAGGTTCGGCATCGACGAAAGCATGGAAATCCGGAAATTCGGAAAGTGCCGGACGGCCGCGCAGCACGATCTCGAATCGACCCTCCATGCGGCGCGTGAAACCGGCCAGCAGTTCGAGCGAGCGGCGGCACCGAAGCGCCCCGAACCACCCGATCCGCCATGGCGGGGCGACAGGTCCTTCCACCGCCTCGCGTTCACCAGGCAGAACAGCCGCTGCCTCGAAATACTTGTTCTCGACCAGTTCCACCGGTGCCGCGACCTGGCGGAACGGTTTGAAATAATTGGCGATGAAGGCCGGCGAACTGGTCACCAGCAGCTTCACATCCCGCGCCAGATGGCGCTCGGTGGCGCGCAGCGTCTTGCCCAGGGCATCGTCGCGGAGCACCAGGCGATGAATGTCCAGGCATTCATAGACGATCGGGACAGCGGCGCCGAAAGCCGACCTTGCGCGGCGGGCCAGCGCCAGCATTTCCAGATTGCGCGCGATGATGAGATCGGGCCTCGGCGTGCCCCTCAGCTTCGTGCGAAGCGAAACCGCCGCCTTCGCCACCGCCGCCAGGCGGTGGGGGAATCGGCCGTCGCGCGTCGCACCAAGGTCGATCGGCCGCAATCCTTCAACGTCGGCAATCGGATTCACGGTGCGGCGGAAGCCCGCCAGGGTGACCCGGGCGCCACCTGCCCTGAGCATCGTGGTCCGCCGGCGAACCGCCGGGTCGGAAACATCGTGCACCAGGTACAAGACATGCAGCATGAAAACTCGATCGCTGTTGGCCCACCCGAAGGGAAGCCTAGTACAGCTCTTGCTGCATCGCAACATTTTTGGTGCGCCGTAGCAAAATTGGGCATCCCTACCGCACCGCACAAAACATATGATCCAATTTTTTGACAGCGCTGGCGCGCCCATACAATCGAACCATCGGAGGCGACATGGCCTGCCGCGCCAGGAAATCGGGGCGTTTCGCTTGCAAAGCCCGCAACATGACGGCCACGTCAGGCCAAATCGCTCCCCACCCGGCAAAAGAGCTAACAGTTAATCAATTGCTAAAATCATATTGCACCGCAACAAAAAATGGTGTTGAATTCTTGTCAGGGAAGTTGGGCCTCGAGTTTGGCCAGGGATCAGCTGGCTGCATTCTGTTGCAGCGCGGCAGCATGCTTTTCTGCATCTTTGGAATAGCTTGCGAATATCCCCGATGCCGCTGCTTGAAGACGAGTGGTTCCGTATGGGCAAATCTCTTCGCATCGCCGTCTATGACGACAAGTATCCGACCAGCTTCGTTACGCCGCGAGCGTCCAGGCATACGATCCTGCGACAGCGATTTCTGCCATTGAATCTGGTCTCGTCCAAGCTGGAAGGCGTGACGCTGATCGAGCCTGCCTTGTCTGTCGACATGGTGCATGCATTTAACCGGATACCGATCAATTCCTCCAAGTACATCATGTCATTTGAATCCCATTTGCCGCGACAGTTTGCCCTTCGCAAACGCGGGTTGATGGCCCGCTATCTCAGGTCGCGAATTGCCAGCACAAGCTGCCGTCGCATCATCGCACTGTCGCATTTTGCCCGCAGAAGTTTTCTGGCCCAGCACAGCGACAATCCGGAAGTCGGCCTCCTGATGGAGAAGCTGTTGGTCCGCCACCCGAACGTCGTGGTGCCGGCGACGGAAGACGCGATGTCCGAAAACAGCGCCGAGGAACTGGTGCTGACATTTGTCGGCGCTCACTTTGGCCGCAAGGGCGGATGCATTGCGGTCAAGATCGCCGAAAAAGCCATCCAGCAGAAATTGCCAATTCGGGTGAACGTTGTCTCAAGTCTCCAGGTTGGCGGCCATATATGGACGGATCCGACAAGTCCGGGATTCTTCGACCCCTATATCAAGCTGCTCGAACTGAAAAACGTACAGCATTACGGGGTGTTGCCTAACCAATCGGTCCGACAATTGCTGCGCAACTCGCATTTCGGCATCCTCGCCACGTTTGGCGACACTTTCGGCTATTCAGCGCTGGAATCGATGTCAGAGCACACCCCTGTTCTTGGAACAAAGGTCTGCGCCTTGCCGGAATTCCTCGAGGACGGCATCAACGGGATTGCCTTGCCTGTCAGGCTCGACGACATCGGCGATTGGTGGAGTCCGGGATACGACTCGCGGGGGGAGGCGAAATATGCCGAATATTTCCGTGATGAGGTCGAACGGCTCGCCAGTTTGGCCATCGACCGATTGAAGCCGTATATTGGGCAACCCGCCTTGATGGCGCCGCTCCGGCGCGATGCCCGCAGGACCGCGGAGACCATGTTCGGGGCAGAACCCGCAGGCGCGTTTCTCGATGCGCTTTACGATCGTGTCGCATTGGAAAGAGTGCGCGAGCCTGTGCAACTCGATCCTGCCCTCGATGTTGCGTCTCCCCAGTCCTTGCAGCTTGAAAGCGTTCGATTCGGTCCATCGCAGTTTGAACCCGGCGAGCAAAATAGAGTGGGACGGACCCACCCCCCGATAGCCTCCGCGGCTTGAGCGCCTCTCCAGGAGTTGCAGCGCTGCTCTTGGCCTGCGCCCGCCGGCAATCTCCTGACACGAAAGGCCTTTTTCTGCATTGCAATATTTTTGATGCAATGCAGCAAAAAATCGCCTTATCATTGGTGTATGGCTCAATCACCGAAGTGGCGCCCATGGCACTGGAACGCCACGGCCGCGTAGAACGGCCGGCTTTGGCATCGTCGCCGCTGACAAGGTCAAGGCGACCCAATGGAGGCTAGCGATGAATTCCACACGCAGACAATTCCTCACGCTTCTGGCGGCCTCCTCCGCCATGCAATGGGTCGCCGGCCATGCATTGGCCGAGAGCGCCACGGCGGGAAGCGGGAATGTTGCCCTCGACAAGCTTCCCGACTGGTCGGGTGTCAAGCTGCAACTTTGGAAATACAACAATCCCTTCGTGCCGTCGCAGTGGAGCGAACCCAAGCTTGGAGGTTACGACTGGAAAGCCGCTAACGTCAAAATCGTCGACGGCGCGCTACAGCTTACCGTCAGCGAGAAGGCATCCGCAGAGGTAATGTCCGGCGCCAACTCCGCTTCCTCGTCGGCAAAATGGGAAGTGGACGTAACGCTTCCCACGATGAAGCCAGGGCTAATCGCGGCGCCGCTTTGGATTTTCAACGACAAGGCCCATGAGGAAGTCGACTTTGAGATCGTCGGCACCAAGGGGATGCAGATTACTGTCTGGGCGAACGTCGACAACAAGCACAAGACCGTTTGGGTCAAATTGATCCAGCCTGGCGACCTCTCGGGCAAACGATATCACCTCGGCATGCAATATGAGGCGGGGAAAAGAGTTGCCTTCTTCATCGACGGCAAGGAAGTGGCCGTCGTAACGCCGGCCGACACCCCCGGCGGAGCGTTTCCGAACAAGCCCATGCAGCCGTATTTCGACCTGTGGGTGGCGGCAGGCGCGACCATGGATCCGCGCTGGGCCGGCAAATGGGAGCCAATGGCCGCCTCGGAGAGACTGGTCATGACACTCCACGGATACAGGCGCAGTGACGTCGGCCAATGAGTTGAACCTTCACGGCGCCAAGGCTGCTTTGTCGAGCATCAAGGCATAGGCGCCGGGTATGCTGCATCGCAACAATATTGGCGCGGCGCTCCACGTTTTCTGTTGCACTGCAAAATTATTGCCGTAGTTTGTGGTCGGCGGCGGTTGTGGATTTCGGGATGCGGAATCCGCGCAAAGATCAGGAATCCTGAATTTGGAAGCCAATCCATTCGATCAAACAGAGAGAGCGCTGCGAGAGCCGGTCGTACCCGGACATGTCGGGCGCACGCCTGTACCGGATCAACGCATAGTATGGGTGGATATCTGTCGGGGATTTGGCATCATACTCGTGGTCGTTGCACACATTTTCATCGTGAGCCACGATCCAGTTAAGCAGTACATGGCCTGGGGCATATTCCTTTTTCATATGCCGCTTTTTTTCATCCTCTCCGGCTATTTCTACTCGCCTTCCTCCACCTCAGAGCTTGCCAGGAAACGGAGCCAGTCCCTCCTTCTTCCCTATGTCGGGTTTCTGGCGACACTCGTTGTTCTCGACGTCATATGGACCTATGCGCGGGGCCAGACACTCGCACCATGGCAGTTCCGCGAAATCGCGATCCATAGCGTACTGGGCGGCCAGTTTCTCGACGGGAAGTTCGGCACTTTCTGGTTCGTGACGTGTCTGTTCCTCACGCAACTGGCATACAACTTCGTCGGCGCGAGGTCGCAATCAGCCCTGTCGCCTGCGGTGCTGACTCTGGTCGCCTGCTCATGCGCCTTAGGCTACCTGGTGATGCACGAGTTCCCGGCGGCAAGAACACCATGGGCAATATCTTGCATTCCAATCGCGATGGTTGCCTTTTGGTTTGGCCACATGCTGGCTCAGAGGCCTTCACTTGGCCAGTTTTCGATCACTTTCCTGTCCGGCGCTTTCGTCATTTGTACCGTGGCGGCAATCGCCGGCGTGCATTTTAGCTTTAGCATGAAGGATACAAATTTCGGGCCGCCTTTGCTTGGCATTCTGCTCGCGACGGCGCTTTCGGTTGCGGTTATGCTGACCACAATGAAGCTGAGCAATTGGCCTCCAGCAGAGTGGCTTATCCCTGTGGGCAGAGCGTCTCTGGTGATCATGTTCGTGCATCAGTTCGTGCATTTCACGTTGCGGGACCTGGGTGTATCGCGGGATTTGGAACTGATCCTGGCGGCTGTGATCGTTCCGTTTGCCCTGTGTCTGGTGATGGACCGGTTCTGGTTTTCGCGCTGGATGTTTTTGGGCAAGGCACGGAAACCGATCCCCGGGAATAAATTGGCAAACGCCGCCTGAGCCACCCAGGGAGCGCGGCTTGCCGCACCACGAACGGCACTGCAGCATTTCTTGTACAGAGGAGCGAAAAAGAACGGCGTTTTTTGTTGCACTGCAAAATTATTGCCTTAGGGTTGTTCCGGGCGGTGTTCGTGGATCCAGGGATCCGTGCAAATCAAGGATTCCGCTTTGGAAACCAGTCCATTCGATCCGCCGGAAGGCTCGTTGCGCAAATCAGTTGGACGTGGCGCAGTTGTGACCGCCCTGTCGCAATCCGTGCGGGTCGCGACGCAAATCATCTCTGTCATTGTCTTGTCGCGGCTCTTGTCGCCCCAAGATTTCGGCGTCGTTGCGATGTGCGCGCCGGTGTTGGCCTTCATCGCGCTGTTTCAGGATTTCGGCCTAACCCAAGCGACGATCCAGAAGTCGGCAATCCGGCATCAGGAGGTCAATTATCTATTCTGGATCAATGTTGCCGTCAGCGCTGTCCTGGCCTGCGTTCTCGCCGGAGCAGCACCGCTGGTTGCCGGTTTCTACGGGGAACCCCGCGTCACGGGCCTGGTGGCCGCGTTCGGCCTGCAGATCATGGCCTACGGACTGGGTGCGCAGCATCTGGCGTTGCTGACACGCCGGATGCAGTTCGACCGGCTCGCCCTGATCGACGTTGCCAGCGCTATCGCGGGGCTGGCAGTATCCATTGCCTGGACGTACATCGACCGCTCATACTGGGCGCTGTTTGCCGGCACATTGACGGGCGCCGTGCTACCGACCCTCTGTTATTGGGCCAGCTCGCGCTGGCGGCCCGGCCGGCCGCGCAATGTCGCAGGGATCAGCGAGTTGATGAACTTCGGCGCTGGCGTCACCGGCTTCAACTTCGCCAATTTTTTTGCCCGCAACCTGGACAATGTGCTGATCGGAAAATACTGGGGAGAGGCTCAGCTCGGCCTTTATGACCGTGCCTACAAGCTGCTCCTGTTTCCGCTCAGCCAGATCACCAATCCGTTGTCGAAGGTGATGGTGCCGGCGCTCTCAAGGCTGAAAGACGAACCGGACCGTTACCGCAGCGCATTTCTTCGCGTGATCCCGCTGATCCTGATTGTGGCGCTTCCTGGCGTCGCGTTTGCCGCGGCGATGTCGGACACTCTCATTCCGTTCGTGCTCGGTGAGCAGTGGCGCGCAAGCGCCAGCATCTTCTTCGCTCTTGGATTTGCCGGGCTCCTGCAGCCTCTCAACAACCCGTCAGGATGGCTGTTCGTCAGCCAAGGTCGCTCTGGCGACCTCATGCGCTGGGGCGTCGTCACAGCGGTGACGTCGATCATCGCCTTCCTGCTTGGCTTGCCCTATGGCGCCTTGGGTGTGGCGAGCGCCTATGCAATCAGCGAGTATCTGAGAACACCGTTCCTGTGGCTTTATGTCGGCAGGAGCGGGCCGCTGCAAGCCCGTCACATGTTCCGGACGGCTACTCCGTTCGTTCTTGGCGCCCATACGGCGCTGGCCGCAGTCTGGTTCATCAAGCCGCTGCTGCCACAGCAGCATATCTTCGCCTTGGCAAGCGGCGCCGTCCTTGCCTACCTGATTACTATTGTGGTCGCGCTGGCATTCACGGCGGGCCGCGAAGCCTTACGCGAGGCCATGCAAATCCTCCACACAAGGACGGCTGTGGCTGCACCGCGCGAGGCGTGACATCTGCGCATTCCTCCGGACGGGGTTCTGGGCCATTGCACCCGCACGGCTATAGCATGTCGCGGCGAATAGGATTCGCCCGACCTGCTGTAAGCTTCTGATTTCATGCATGTCGTTATCCCGGAACCGAGGACGCTTCCGGGCGACATGCATTAGCGCACACCCGTCGGCGACTCAGCGATTGCTAAATTCGCCGACTTTACGCAATTCCCGACGAAAAAGCGCTACGCACCAATTGCTCTAGGTCGTAGTGACGATTTAACTATCTGAGCCAGATAGCGATAGCTGCGAGTTTAACGAAGCCCATGAAGTTGGCCAGCAGCTTGTCGTAGCGGGTTGCGACACGGCGGAACTGCTTAAGTTTGCTGAAGAAGCGCTCGATGATGTTGCGCTCTTTATAGAGGTGAGTGTCATAGGGACGCTGGACCTTGCGGTTGCGCTTCGGTGGGATGACGATTTCGGCTCCCGTTTCGGCGATCTTTTCGTGCAGGTGGTCGGCGTCATAGCCCTTGTCGGCGATCGTGGCGCCAGCTTCGAAGCCTTCGACGAGATCATGGGCAAAGGCGATGTCGTTGCGCTGTCCGGGGCTGGCGATCAGGCGAACCGGCAGCCCGAGCGCATCGCCGGCGGCATGGATCTTGGTGCTCAACCCGCCCCGAGACCGACCCAAGCCTTGGGCATCCGCCCCCCTTTTGCCTTGCGCGCGCCAGCGGCGTGCTGATGCGCGCGCACGATGGTCGAGTCAATCATCAGCCATTCAAGATCGGCTTCGCGTGCCAGGACCGCCAACATGTCGTCGAGCACACCCATCTCGATCCAGCGGTAATAGCGTCGCTTCACTATAGCGTAGTTGCCAAGCCTTTCCGGCAGGTCGCGCCAGCGGCCGCCCGATCGCGCCATCCACAGTAACGCATCCAAAAACAGCCGGTTATTCGTCCTGGGACCTCGCTTGCCCTTGGTTCCTCCGGGAACCAACCCTTTGATCCGATCCCACTAGAGCGGGATGAGATTAGTTTCGGTCATATCCGGAGTTTTCGAAGTAGTGTGAGCATTCTGTCGGTGTGATGCGGTTGAGAATTTGGCCGATCGCGTCGCAAACGGTTT
>NZ_JAIUGQ010000034.1:0-74372 GCF_020164715.1 Mesorhizobium sp. ESP7-2 | reverse complement strand
CGGCAACCGCATCTTAGGGGGAGAAAACTGTTACCTATGTATCCGGTTCATTCTGTTACCCATCTATCCGCTGGACACCGGCAGGGCAATGAGGGGCGGCTCCAATGTCACAATTGGCAGAAATAACAGAAGCTCAGCCTTCCAGCACTTCCTTCGAGGCCACGGTCGAATCGGCATTGAGCTGGTAGATCACAGGCACGCCGGTGCCGAGCTCCAGCTTGACGATCTCCTCGCCCGACTTGCCGTCCAGCGCCATGATCAGCGCGCGCAGCGAGTTGCCGTGGGCGGCGACCAGCACCGTGCCGCCGCGCAGCACGTGCGGCTGCAGGTCGTGCAGGTAGTAGGGCCAGACGCGGGCGCCGGTGTCCTTCAGGCTTTCGCCGCCGGGCGGCGACACGTCATAGGAGCGGCGCCAGACATGCACCTGCTCCTCGCCCCATTTCTGGCGTGCGTCGTCCTTGTTGAGACCGGAGAGGTCGCCATAGTCGCGCTCGTTGAGCGCCTGGTCGCGAATGGTCTTCAGGTCGCTCTGGCCGACCGCGTCGAGAATGTGCTGGCAGGTTTTCTGCGCCCGGACCAGCGCCGAGGTGAAGGCGATGTCGAATTTCAGGCCGCGCGCCTCGAGCTTCTGCCCGGCGGCCTTGGCCTCGGCGTGGCCCTGCTCGGTCAGGTCGACGTCACGCCAGCCGGTGAACAGGTTCTTCAAATTCCATTCGCTCTGGCCGTGGCGAACGAGCACGAGAGTTCTCGACATTTTTGCTCCTCTGGGGTCTGAGCGTTCAAGGAAAGTGTGTAGCGGTTTTCCGTCCGGACTTGCGTAAGAACGAAGATGGTTCAGGGTCGTTTCAGGCAAGCCCGAGCACGTCGCGCATCGAATACAGTCCCGGCTTCTGGTCCCGCGCCCACAGTGCGGCCTTGACGGCGCCGCGGGCGAAAATGGCGCGGTCCTCGGCGTGGTGGGACAGCGTGATGCGCTCGCCGGTGCCGGCCAGGATCACGCTGTGGTCGCCGACGACCGAGCCGCCGCGCAGGGCGGCGAAGCCGATCGAGCCAGTTTTTCGCACACCCGTATGGCCGTCGCGTGAACGCACTTCGTTGCCGGCCAGTGCGATGCCGCGCCCGGCGGCGGCGGCTTCGCCGAGCAGAAGCGCCGTGCCCGAAGGCGCGTCGACCTTGTGCCTGTGGTGCATTTCGAGGATCTCGATGTCGAAATCATCGGCATCGAGCGCGCGCGCCGCCTGCTCGACCAGCACCGCCAGCAGGTTGACGCCGAGGCTCATATTGCCCGACTTGACGATGGTCGCGTGGCGCGCGGCGGCGGCGATTTTCGCATTGTCGTCGGCCGAACAGCCGGTCGTGCCGATGACATGGACGATGCGCGCCTGCGCCGCGTAGCCGGCGAACTCTACCGTGGAGGCCGGAGTGGTGAAATCGAGCACGCCATCGGCCCTGGCGAAGACTGGTAAAGGATCGCTGCCGATCGCCACATCGATGCGGCCGACGCCGGCCAGTTCGCCTGCATCCTTGCCCAGGTGAGGCGAATCCGCGCGCTCGACCGCGCCGATGACGCGGGCGCCCGGAATGGCGTGGATGGCACGGATCAGCGTCTGGCCCATGCGGCCGGCCGCGCCCACCACCACAAGGCCCATATCGCTGGCCGGCTCGCCCGATGTTGCCGATGTTTCGCTCATGCCGTGCTCCCGGCGACGTTCTGGGTTTCCAAATCCTGAACCGAAGTCTCGACCGGCGCGCTGTCGTCGACAAGCCCCAGGCCCTTGACGCCCTGTATCCGGTGGAAACGGGCATAGACGCTGTGCGGGTCGGCCATCAGCGAGGCGTGCGTACCCTCCTCGACCAGATGGCCCTGTTCCAGCACGATGATGTGGTCGGCATTGACCACGGTCGAGAGGCGGTGCGCGATGACGATGGTGGTGCGCCCTTCCATGACCTTGGTGAGCGCCTGCTGGACCCGGGCTTCGGCCTCGTTGTCGAGCGCCGATGTCGCCTCGTCGAGCAGCAGGATCGGCGCCTGGCGCACGATGGCGCGGGCGATCGATACGCGCTGGCGCTGGCCGCCGGACAGCGTGGCGCCATTCTCGCCGACCGGCGTGTCATAGCCTTGCGGCTGCTGGCGGATGAATTCGTCGGCCGCGGCCAGTCGCGCGGCCTGTTCGATCTCGGCATCGGTGGCCGAGGGGCGGCCATAGCGGATGTTGTCGCGGATGGTGCCTTCGAACAGGTAGGGGGCCTGCGAGACATAGGCGATCGAGCCGCGCAGCGACTGTTTGGTGACCTTCGAGATATCCTGGCCGTCGATCGTGATCGTGCCGCTCTCGACGTCGTAGAAGCGCTGCAACAACGCCACCAGCGTCGTCTTGCCGGCGCCGGATGCGCCGATGACGGCGGTCATCTTGCCGGCGGCGGCGACAAAGCTCAGACCCTGCAGGACCGGTGCCTCCTCGACATAACGGAAGGATACGTTGTCGAAGCGCACTTCGCCCGTGGTGAAATGCGCCTGCGTGGCATCCGGGGCGTCGCCCTGCTTCGGCTCGAGGTCGAGCAGTTCGTAGATCATGCGTGCATTGACCAGCGCCCGCTCCATGCCGACCTGCATGCGCGCCAGGCGCCGTGCCGGGTCATAGGCCAGGATCAGCGCGGTGATGAAGGAAAAGACCGCGCCCGGCGGCTGCCCGAGAACGAGCGCCCGGTAACCGGAATAGGCGATGACGGAGGTGACGGCGAGGCCGGCCAGCATATCGGAAATCGGCGCCAGCCGTTCGGAGACGCGGGCAATCTTGTTGGAGCGCTGTTCGGCGTCGCTGGCGAGCTTGCCGATGCGGCCCGCCAACTCGTCCTCCATGGTGAAGGCCTTGACGATGGCGATCCCTTGCGTGGCTTCCTGCACGGCGCCGATCAACCGCGAATTGATCAGCACGGATTCGCGGGTTATGCGCCGCACGCGACGGGTGAGGTAGACGACGGCCCAGATCAGCGGCGGCCCGATCAGCAGCGAACTGAGCGACAGAACCGGATCCTGGTAGACCATGACGCCGAGAAGCCCGATCAGCGTCACGGCGTCGCGGGTGATCGAGGTCAGCGTCAACGACAGCAGGTCGCGGATGCCGCCGACGTTTTCGTTGACCTGGGCCGCCAGCCGGCCGGAACGTGTGTCGTTGAAGAAGCCGACGCCGAGCTTCATCAGGTGATCGAAGATGCGCTTCTGGTAGCGCGCCACCAGATTGTTGCCGATCTTGGCCAGCGCCACCGCCTGGCCATAGCCGGCGAAGCCGCGCAGCAGGAAGGCCGCCATGAAGCCGGCGCAGATCCACACGATCGCGTCCCCACGCCGTTCGTAGAAGATCTGGTTGACCATCGGGGCCATGATCCAGGCCGTGAAGGCGGTCGTGCCCGAAACGATCAGCGAACAGGTGATGACCATGACATAGGTCCAGCGATAGTCATGGCTGTTCTCAGCGAGAATGCGGCGCAGCACCGCTGTGACCTCGCCAGGCCGGGCTTTTTGTTTGTTTGGAATTTGAAGTGTCAAATCAGAAGGCTTTGCCGGTTTCCGCTGCCCGTGGCGGGCATTTCGGCACCCCTATTAGCGCCAAGCAGCAGGCTTGCCTATGCCTTGGGGTGACTAACTTCGTCGCGCCAGCGCCGGCCCGCCGTCTGGACGCCGAACAGCGAGGGGTTCCTGGCATAGGCGGCAAGTCCGAGGAGCGCCGCCAGCGGATGGGTGATGACATAGACCGGCATGGTGCGCATCAGCGCGCTGTGCGGCGCCTTGTCCTCGAAGGCGGCGCGGAAATTGCCCTCCTTCAATGCCGGCACGATCTTTTGCGCGATGCCGCCGGTGAGGAACACGCCGCCCCGGCTCATGAACACCAGCGCAAGGTCGCCCGCGGTGCGGCCGAGGCAGGTGACGAAGGTCTCCAGCGCTTCCTGCGCCACAGGATCGGTCTTGGCCAGCGCCGCAGCGGTGACCTCGGCCGGCGTGGTGAAGGGCGACGGCTTGCCGTCCGCCTTGGCCACCGCCCGGTAGACGTTGACGAGGCCGCGTCCGCACAGGATCTGCTCGCCTGAAATGCGGCCGTCGAGCTTCTCGATATGCGGAAACACCTCGAAATCGCGCGGCGTGCGCGGGCCGATGTCCATATGGCCGCCTTCGCCGGGCACCGGTATCCAGTGATGCAGCGCATGGACCAGCCCGGCGACGCCGAGACCGGTTCCCGGACCCAGCACGACGCGGCCGGCATTGGGCTCCGGCGTGCCGCCGCCGATCTTTTCCATATGCTCTTCGCCAAGCGCGACGACGGCCAGCGCCTGCGCCTCGAAATCGTTGAGCACGACGATGTCGCTCAAGCCGAGACTGGCGAACATCTGCCTAGGCCTGACGACCCACGGGCAGTTGGTGAGCTCGATCTCGTCGCCGTCGACCGGCCCGGCAACCGCCAGCACCGCCGAATTGGGACGGACCGAGGAGCGGTCGAGCACGGCCGCCTGGATCGCCTCGTCGATGGTGTTGTAATTGGCGGTCTGGACGATGGTCGGCTCGCCGGCCTCGGAGTTGGCGTCGAGCACGATCGAAAAGCGCGCATTGGTGCCGCCGATATCGCCGATCAGGATCGGAAACCGCAGCAAAGTCTCGTCATCGGCTGTGCTTGGCATGCTCTCGTCCGTTCCCCGTCCGGGCTACGTGCAGCTGTTTTCCCGTTGACTAGCGCATGGCCTTGCAAAGGGAAAGGCGCTTGCTTTCAGTTCCAGGACAATCGCTTCGAATTTGAATCCCGTCCTTGGCTGATTTATCCAGGGTCGGCGCCGCCCCTCACCTGCCTGCCGGCATCCTCTCCCCGTATAGGGACGGGGAGAGGGGGCTGCCATCGCCGATTTCGCCAATCACCAGTATTGCAAGGAGGACGCGGAGGTTGCGGCCAGCCCCTTCTCCCCCGTCCCTATACGGGGAGAAGTGCCCGGCAGGGCGATGAGGGGCAGCGCCGACCTCGGCAATCAATCGTCAATTGCCGGGCCGTGGACGCGGCACCGGTACGCCGACCTCTGGTGTCGCCATGAAAGCGCTCGCCGCGCTTGGCAGACCGGCCGTGCTGCTGGCCGTCACAGCGGGCAGCGCCGGCGCTTCGGGTTCGGGCGCCGCCACCGCGATCGGCACCGCGTCGCCATGATAGGTCGCGGCCTCGGCCGAGGCAGGCCCCGGCGCGTCGAGCACGGCGCGGCATTCCCTGGGCAGGTTGGCCATCGTCATCAGGTCGCGGGCCTTGGGCGCATCGGGGTTCTTGTTGGGCCGCCACGGCTCTTCGGTGAACCACCAGGCCAGCGGCTTGCCGCAGCCGTCGTCATCCGGTGTCGCCTCCTGCGCCTTGCAGTTGGGCGAGCCCGGCTGGCAGCCGATGCGCATGTGGAAATGATAGTCGTGGCCCCAGAACGGCCTGATCTTGCGCAGCCAGGAGCGGTCACCCTTGACGGTGTCGCAGAGCTTTTTCTTGATGCCCGGATTGACCAAGATGCGCTCGACCTGCGGATAGCTCGCCGCGCGCTTCAGCAACGCCGTGTGCTGCGGCGTCCATAGCGCGTCCTTCACCAGATGCGTCTTCTCGTCGACCATCAGCGTGGCGCTCATGGTCTCGCGCTGCGCCCTGGTCATCGTGCGGTCGGGCATCGGCGTCAGCCAGATGTCGGCGTCCAACCCGATCTGGTGCGACGCATGGCCGGTCAGCATCGGCCCGCCGCGCGGCTGCGCGATGTCGCCGATCAGCAGACCCGGCCAGCCGTCGGCGGCCGCGTCGCGCGACAGTTTCTCGATCAGCGCGATCATCGCCGGATGACCCCAGCGACGGTTGCGCGATGGCCGCATCACCTGCCAGGTCGGCCCATCCATGGGAATGGCGACGCCGCCGGCAAAGCAGCCCTTGGAATAGAAGCCGAAGGATTGAGGGGCGGTAGCCGTCGGCAGTTTCTCGGCGCCGAACAGGTCTTTTGCCCGTTCCTCGGCCGCTGCCGGTTGTGGGGCGAGACCGGTCAATGCGAACAGACCAAGCGCGGCGGCGAGCAGTGATTTTTTTCCGAGAGACGTCGCTGTCTTCATGAAACCGGATCCACAAACCCCAAGCCCGAATCATAGCACGCAACATGCGACGCTTCGATCGCTCTAGCTTTTGGCGCAATTCCGGACGGAAAACCGTTTCACACTTTTCCTGGAATTGCTCATCCCTTCATCGGACTGCGCGGCGCGCCCTCGCGCCAGTCGCCGCTTGCCCACATATGGTCGAAGGCGGCGCGATAGTCGGGAAAGCGAAACCGATAGCCCGCCGCCTTGATCGCCGCATTGGCGACCCGCTTGTTCTCGCCATAGAAGGACCGCGCCATGGGCGAAAGTTGCGCGGTCTCGAACGGAATTTCGGGCGGCGGCTCAACCCCCATCAGCGAAGCGGCATAGGCGACGACATCCTGCGGCGGCGCCGGCTCATCGTCGGTGACATTGAAGATGCCGCCCGTATTGCCGCCGATCAGATGCCACAGCGCGCCCGATATGTCGTCGCAATGGATGCGGTTGAACACCTGGTCCGGCTTGACCAGGCGTCTGGCCGTGCCGTTTTCCAGGTTGACCAGCGCGTTGCGGCCCTGGCCGTAAATGCCGGAGAGCCGCAGGATCGCCACCGGCCGGTCGATGTCCCGGCCGAGTTTCAGCCAGGACTGCTCGGCCTCGACCCGCATCATCGAGCGCTTCGAAACCGGCCGGCACGCGGCCGTTTCATCGACCCAGGCACCGCCATGATCGCCATAGACGCCGACGGTCGAGAGATAGCCGATCCACTTCAGGTCAGGCATCCCCGCGATTGCTTCCCGAGCGGCATTCAGCACGGGATCGCCGGTTTCTTCCGGGGCGATCGAAATCACCAGATGGGTGGTTTTCTCCAGCGCATCGCCGATGTCGCCCGTCAACCTCCCATCGAACAGCAGTGGGTCGATGCCGGCCTGCCGCAGCGCATCGAATTTTTCTTCAACGCGTGTCGTGCCGACGATCGTGGCGGCTCCCGTATTGGAGCGGGCAAAGGCCTTGCCCGAATAGCCGGCGCCGAAGATGAAGACCTGCTTTTCGCTCATGCATGCGTCCTGTTTGGCCGCGCCAGGCGCCATTCCTCGCGGACGGCGCCATCGCTCTCGCTCTTCAGGCCGTTCGCGGCCCGTTCGGCATATTCGGTTTCCGGCACCAGCCGCGCCAGCGCCCATATTGCCGCGCCCCGCACCAGCGGCGAGGCGTCGCCGAGCAGGTCCCGGACGATGCCGGTAAGGGCGGCCTCGCCGGAATTGCCGGCGGCGATCAGCACGTTGCGGACAAAACGGTCGCGACCGATGCGTTTGATCGGCGAGCCGGAGAAGAAGGCGCGGAAGCCAGCATCGTCGAGGGCCAGAAGATCGGCGAGCGCAGGCTCGCGTAATTCGTCGCGCGCGGCGAGCTTGGCTTCGGACGCGGCGCGGGCGAATTTGTTCCAGGGGCAAGCGGCGAGGCAGTCGTCGCAGCCATAGATGCGGTTGCCGATCGCCTCGCGGAATTCATGCGGGATCGGCCCCTTGTTCTCGATGGTGAGATAGGAAATGCAGCGCCGCGCATCGAGCCTATAGGGGGCGGGGAACGCGTCGGTCGGGCAGGCGTCGAGGCAGGCGCGGCAGGAGCCGCAATGGTCGATTTCGGCACGGTCGGGTGCGAGTTCGGCCGTGGTGAAGATGGTGCCGAGGAACAACCAGGAGCCGTGCTCGCGGCTGACCAGATTGGTGTGCTTGCCTTGCCAGCCCAGGCCTGCTGCTTCCGCCAGCGGCTTTTCCATGACGGGGGCGGTATCGACGAACACCTTCACGTCGCCGCCGGCGCGCGCGACGATCTTGCCGGCGATTTCCTTCAGCCGGCCTTTCATCACCTCGTGATAGTCGCGGTTCTTCGCGTAGACCGAGATCGCGCCACGGTCGCGCCTGACCAGCACATCGCGGGGGTCATGGTCCGGCCCATAATTCATCGCCAGCACTATGATCGAGCGCACGTCGGGCCACAGCGTCGAAGGCTCGCTGCGGCGCTGGAGCGTCTCGGCGATCCAGTCCATGGAGCCGTGAAAGCCGTCGGCGACGAATTCGGCAAGCCGTGCCGGCGCCAACGGGATGGCATTTGGGCTGGTGACGGCGACGGCATCGAAGCCGGCGCGCCGCGCCTCCGCGTCGATCAGTGCACGCAGTTTTGCCGCGTCAGAAGTCGAGGTCCGCATAATGCGATACCGGCGACAGGCCGCGCACGCGGTCGGTCAAGAGCGGCCGGAACGAGGGCCGCGATTTCACCCGCGTGTACCATTCGCGCGCGGCGGGGTGTTCGCGCCAGTCGATCTCGCCGAGATAGTCGAGCACCGACAGCGTCGCGGCGGCCGCCAGATCGGCATAGGTGACCCTGCCGCCGGCCAGCCAATGACGGGTGCCGGCCAGCCAGTTGGTGTATTTCATGTGCTGGCGGATGTTGGCGCGCGCGGCGCGGATGGCGCCCGAATCGGGCGAACCGCCGCCGGCGGTTTCCGGCATCACCGGCTTCAGCACGCGTTCGCGCACGAGGTGGCGGGTGACTTCGCTTTCGGCCTTGTTGAGATACCAGTCGATCAGCCGGCGGATTTCGGCGCGCTGCATCGGGTCCTCGGCGAACAGCCGCTTGTCGCGCTTCAGCACGCCGCGCGTCTCGTCGAGATATTCCGAGATGACCGTCGCACCGATGATCGGCACGTCACCCTCGGCCAGCAGGATCGGCAGCGTGCCGGCCGGATTCAGCGCCAAGAACTCCTTGCGGCGCGTCCACGGCTTTTCCTCGATCAGCGCCAGCTCCTCGCCATACTCGCCAAAGGCGAGGCGGACGAAGCGGCAGGTGGCGAACATGGGATGGTGGAAAAGCGTCAGCATGGTTCCGCGATGATAAAGCGCACTGGTTCAGAATCCGGAATTCGCGCATCGCGCTCGTCCCAGGTGTGGCGAATTCCGGATTGCCACACTGGCGAATCGCAAGGCGCACCGGTAAGTCTTGGCCGCCCGGTTAGCGGGCCGTCAGGGGTGTTGCGACCTATAGGGGGACTTCGGCGCCATGACAAGCAAGCCATTCCGTTAGCCGTCACGCCAACGCCGAGGTAGAAATGGAAAGCCAGACCATCGTCGAAGCCCTGCTGCTTGGCCTGCTGGAGGGGTTGACCGAATTCATCCCGGTGTCCTCGACCGGCCATATCCTGCTCGCCGGCCATTTCCTCGGCTTCCAGTCGACCGGCAAGGCCTTCGAGATCCTGATCCAGCTCGGCGCCATCCTGGCCATCCTCAGCGTCTATTTCCGCCGCCTGTGGCAGATGCTGCTCGACCTGCCGCATGACCGGCTGACGCGGCACTTCGTCATCGGCATCCTGATCGCCTTCCTGCCGGCGGCGATCATAGGCGCGCTGGCGCACGACTTCATCAAGACGGTGCTGTTCGACTCGCCACGACTGATCTGCATCATGCTGATCATCGGCGGCGTGGTGCTGCTGGTGGTCGACCGCATGAACCTCAAGCCGGTCTACCGCGACGTCGAGCGCTTCCCGACCAGGCTTTACCTGCAGATCGGGCTGTTCCAGTGCCTGTCGCTGATCCCCGGCACGTCGCGCTCCGGTTCGACCATCGTCGGCGCGCTGCTTCTGGGCGTCGACAAGCGGGCGGCGGCGGAATTTTCCTTCTTCCTCGCCATTCCGACCATGGTCGGCGCCTTCGCCTTCGATCTGTTCAAGAACCGTAACGTGCTGACTTCTGCCGACCTGCCGATCATCGCCATCGGCTTCGTCGCCGCCTTCGTCACGGCGCTGTTCGTGGTCCGCTTCCTGCTCGATTACGTCTCGCGCAACGGCTACTCGCTGTTCGGCTGGTGGCGGCTGGTGGTGGGGGTTGTCGGGTTGGTGGCGCTGATGGTTTGGGGGTGATTGCAAGGGCAATCGCGTCGGTTTGAATAGGCGCGTTAACAGAAGTTTGCGCTGCCCCTCACCTGCCTGCCGGCATCCTCTCCCCGTATAGGGACGGGGAGAGGGGCGCTGTCATCTGCGATTTCGCCAATTACAACGGTTGCAAGAAGGGCGCAGTCGCTGCGGCCGCTCCCTTCTCCCCGTCACTATACGGGGAGAAGTGCCCGGCAGGGCGATGAGGGGCGGCACCGCCTTTTGTAATCTAGCTCCTCCCATAAAACGCATTCGGGACATGCACCGGCCACCGCCAGGGCAGCACGGCAACCATGTCGAAGCGCATCGACAGCCTGCCATAGTCCGGCTGGCGCGACAGCCAGATGTCGGCCGCACCCTCGATGCGGCGCTCCGATTCGTGACCGATCGCCTCCATGGCCTCGATCAGCGTGCGGCGCGCCTTGACCTCGACGAACAGGACGAGGTCGCCGCGCCGCGCGATCAGGTCGATCTCGCCGAAGCGCGTGCGATGGCGGCGCGCCAGGATGCGGTAGCCCTTCAGCATCAGCGCGGCAGCCGCCAGCCATTCGCCGCGATGGCCGCGCCGGTAGGCCTTCTGGCGGCTGGCGCTCGGGCGCTCAGCCACCGCCGGCTCCGGAACTTTGCTCGACCATGATCTCTGGACAAACGAAACCGTTTGTCCGAGAAAACCGGGCTCCACTTTTTGGGGTCATGGCCTGTCCCTGAGTTCCAGCAGCCGCCGATAGAGCGCCTGTTTCTGGCCGCCGGTCATTTTCGCGGCCTCCGCCGCCGCCTTGGAGGCCGGCATTTCGGCGGCGAGGGACAAAAGCAGACGGTCGATGTCTTCAGGTTCCTCGGCCTTGGCCTCGGCGGGACCGATGCAAACGACGATCTCGCCCTTCGGCGTATCGGCGGCCGCATAATGGTCGGCGAGCGCCCGCAGCGTGCCGGTGCGCATCTCCTCGAAGGTCTTGGTCAATTCCCGGCCGATGGCGGCTTTGCGTTCGCCTCCAAGCGCCTCGACCATGGCGCCGAGCGATTCGGCGAGCCGGCGCGGCGATTCGAAGAAGATCAGCGTCGCCGGCACTGCTTTCAACGCTTCCAGCCGCGACAGCCGCTGGCCAACCTTGACCGGCAAGAAGCCGGCGAACAGGAAGGCGTCGGACGGCAGGCCGGATGCGGTGAGCGCGGCAAGCGGCGCCGAGGGCCCGGGAATCGGCACGACGCGAATGCCATGGTCGAGCGCCTCGCCGACCAGCCTGTAGCCGGGATCGGAGACCAGCGGCGTGCCGGCATCGGAAATCAGCGCCACGCTCTGGCCTGCTTCGAGTGCCGCGATCAGTTTCGGCCCGGCCTCGCCGGCATTGTGTTCATGATAGGCTGATGTGCGGCGGCGAATGCCGTAGCGGTCGAGCAGCACGCGCGACACGCGCGTATCCTCGCAGGCGACGATGTCGGCGGCGGCCAGCGTCTCCAGGGCGCGCAGCGTGATGTCGGCGAGGTTGCCGATCGGCGTCGCCACCAGATACAGCGCCGGATCGAGCGGACGGGCCGCGATCTCGGTCTGCCCGACCACATAGCTGCGCTTGCCCGTCTCGCCAGTCACCAATGTCGTCTCCGTTCAGGCCTGTTTGGCCTGCCAAATCCTGTTTGGCATGGCTGGCGCCGGCTTGCAAAACTCACACCGATGTAAGGCAATCGCCATTCCTTCGCCACAGTAGGGAACGAAACCGGTCTTGGCAGATTTAGCCCCTGATTCCGAAGGGAGGGCAGGATGGACAGCCTGACGATACAGGACGCTTTCGAGCCCTATTATGCCGGCCGCAGCCGGATGGCCGCACGCCAGGACAAGCGGCTGCCAGCCCGGAACGAGACCAGCCTGACCAAGCAGGCCGCGAGTGCCTTGCCGACAGACGTCAGGCTTTCCGACAACAAACCCGACAGCACGACGGAGCACTGACCGGACGATGCCCAATCGCTTCGATATCTTCATCACCCGTCTTGAAACGAAAAACGCCCGCAACGGCGCACCCTTGCCCTCTTTGGGCGACCAGCACCGCGGCCGCCGCGACAAGGACAACGCCAAGCCAGTCCGCTCCGGAGAGTCCCACGCCGAGAAGGAGCGCGGAAAGCACCGCCACAAACACGACGCCTGATCTGGCTCGGATCGGCGAGGCGGCCGCCGAAGGCGGAGAGGCGAACGTCGGGCCGGGCGCTCAGTCCAGATATCGTGAAACGCGGGCCTTCAGAAGCGCTATCAGCTCGGGGTCCATGAACTCGTAGTCGTCCGCTATGTCGAGGCAGATCACCTTGGCCGCCTTCAGGCCGGCCTTGAATTTCTTCTGCAATTTCGTGCGGTGGATTTTCTCCATGACAAAGATGATATCGGCCCATGCGACCAGCTCATGCGTCAGCTGGATTTCGGCATCGTGATTGGTGCCGGCCGAGGCGACTTCGATGTCGCGCCGCGTGGAAAACACCTGCTCGGCGGTCGGGCTGCGCAAGCGGTTCTGGCTGCAGACGAAGAGAATGTTTTTCAAGGGTTTACCGTGCTAGGTCCGCCACCACGGCGTCGAGCACGATCATGCCGGCCGGTGTTGCGCGCAGGCGGGCATTGCCTATCGGCGCCACCAGCCCCTCGCCCTGCAGCACCGACAGCCGCGCCGTGGACAAGCCGCGTCCGGAAAAGGCCTCGTAGCGGGAGAGGTCGATGCCTTCAGCGAGCCGCAGCCCCATCAGCAGGAACTCGTCCGCCTCTTCCGAGCGCGTCAGGAGCTCGCCGCCGGTGATGCCATGGCCCTTGGCCTCGACCAGATTGGCCCAGGTTTCCGGCATCCGTTCGGCGATGGTCACCACCCGATGTCCGTTCTCGACGAAGCGGCCATGCGCGCCGGGGCCGACGCCGATATATTCGCCGTAGCGCCAGTAGGTCAGATTGTGCCGGCTCTCGGCGCCCGGCCTGGCGTGGTTGGAAATCTCGTAGGCCGGCATGCCGTGCGCCGACGTGATTTCCTGCGTCAACGCGTATAGGTCGGCGGCGTGATCGTTGTCGGGAATGACGAATTTCTTCGCCGCGTGCAGCGCGTGGAAGGGCGTGCCTTCCTCGATGGTCAGCTGGTAGAGCGACAGGTGGTCGGCGGCATGGCCGATCGCCTGTTCGAGCTCCGCCTGCCAATCCTGTGGCGTCTGCCCGGGGCGCGCATAGATCAGGTCGAAGGACAGGCGCGGAAAGATTTCGCGCGCGAGCCCGATGGCGTGCAAGGCTTCCTCGACATTGTGCAGCCGGCCGAGAAAGCGCAAATCCTTGTCGTTCAACGCCTGCACGCCGAGCGAGACGCGGTTGACGCCTGCCGCCCGGTAGCCACGGAAACGCTCCGCCTCGACCGAGGACGGGTTGGCCTCGAGCGTCACCTCGATGCCGTCGGGCACAGTCCAGTTCCTGGCCACCGCGTCGAGAACCCTGGCCACCGTTTCAGGCTTCATCAGCGACGGCGTGCCGCCGCCGAGAAAAATGCTGGTCACTTCGCGCGGTCCGGTCCGCTGGCGCATCGTTTCCAGCTCGGTCTCGAAGGCGGCGGCAAAGCGCTCCTGGTCGACCGGCTGGTGGCGGACATGGCTGTTGAAGTCGCAATAGGGGCACTTGGCCGCGCAGAACGGCCAATGCACGTAGACGCCGAAGCCGGGACTGCGGTCGAGCAGCATGCTCATGCCTGTCCCAATCTCGCTTGGGCGAATTTCTGGAAGGCGCGCGCGCGGTGCGACAGCGCCGTCGCCTGGCCGGGTTTCCAGCCGTGTTTTTCCTCCGCGCTCATCTCGCCGAAGGTTTTGTCGAAGCCATTGGGCAGGAACACCGGATCGTAGCCGAAACCGAGCTCGCCGCGCGGCGGCCAGACCAGCGTGCCCTCGGCCTCGCCGCGATAATATTCGGCCTCGCCGTCGGGAAAGGCGAGGCAGATGACGGCGACGAAGCGGCCCGTGCGCCGTTCGGGCGTGGCCGCGCCGACTTCCTGCAGCGCCACTTCGGTGCGCTGCATGGCCATGGCGAAATCGCGCGATCCGTCCGGCGTCTCGGCCCAGTTCGCGGTATAGACGCCGGGCGCGCCGTCGAGCGCGTCGACGCAGAGGCCGGAATCGTCCGACAGCGCCGGCAGGCCGGTCGCCTTCGCGGCGGCGAAGGCCTTGATGTAGGCGTTTTCCTCGAAGGTGGTGCCGGTTTCGTCCGGTTCGGGCAGGCCATACGTCTTGGCCGATTTCGCCTCGAAGCCGAACGGACCCATCAGGTCGGCGAATTCGCGCAGCTTGCCTTCGTTGTGGCTGGCGACGACGATCTTCTTGCCATCGAGTGAATGCATCAAAGGCCCCAGATTCTTGGCTCGGCGAACTCGATCGAATTGCCCGAGGGGTCGCGTATATAGATCGAACGGCCACCTTGCGGCCATTCGAATTCGCTTTCGATGGCGATTTTCTTCGCCTGGAGATGGGCTCTCCAGCCGTCGATTTCAGCGGCGGTCGCGGCAAAGCACAGATGGCCTTCGCCGATAGCGCCGTGCGGCGGCACTTTCAGCCTCGCGTCCGGTGCGGGCGGAATTTTGGTCGCCTCGGCGTTGAAGACGAGCAGAACGCCCGGACCGCAGCGGAAGAAGAGGTGGCGGCCGTCGACCTTGCCGAGCGGTTCGAGGCCGAGGACGTCAGTGTAGAAGTGCTCAGCGGCGTCGAGGTCGGAGACGTAGAGGGCCGATTCCAGGATGGCGGAGGGTATCACGAGGCGCGCCCCTCTGCCCTGCCGGGGATCTCCCCCACTAGGGGGGAGACCAGCGGCCATCGCGGCCTTCGCCAATCATTTGCGTTGCAGGATTGAGTGGAGCGCCGAAGGTGCCAATCTCCCCCCATGTGGGGGAGATGTCCGGCAGGACAGAGAGGGGCGCTCAAGCTCGACATTTCGAAATTACGCCACCGCCATCTGCTGCAGGCTGACCAGCCGGGAAATGCCCTTCTTGGCCAGGCCCATAAGCGCCGCGAACTGGTCCTCGGAGAAAGGTTCGCCTTCGGCGGTGCCCTGGATCTCGACGATGCCGCCCTTGCCGGTCATGACGAAATTGGCGTCGGTGCCGGCCGAGGAATCCTCGACATAGTCGAGGTCGATGACCGGCTGGCCGTCATGGATGCCGCAGGAAATCGCCGCGACATGGTCCTTCAGCACTTTCGAAACGCTGGCCATCTGCCGCGCTTCCATCCAGCGCAGGCAATCATACAGCGCCACCCAGCCGCCGGTGATCGAAGCGGTGCGGGTGCCGCCATCAGCCTGGATGACATCGCAGTCGACGGTGATCTGCTGTTCGCCCAGCGCCTGCAGATCGACCACGGCGCGCAGCGAACGGCCGATCAGGCGCTGGATTTCCAGTGTGCGGCCGCCCTGTTTGCCGGCGGAGGCCTCGCGGCGCATGCGCTCGCCGGTCGAACGCGGCAGCATGCCGTATTCGGCTGTCACCCAGCCCTTGCCGGAATTGCGCATCCAGCCCGGCACCTTCTCCTCGAGGCTGGCGGTGCACAGGACATGGGTGTCGCCGAACTTCACCAGGCACGAGCCTTCTGCGTGCTTGGAGACGCCGCGCTCGAAGGATATGGCGCGCATTTCGTCGAATTGGCGTTTGGAGGGGCGCATTCGGCCTGCTTTCTTGTCATTTTTTGAATCGTGGCCGGCTTTTAGACGCAAGGGGGGCAGCGCGCAAAGGAAAACGGACCGGTGATCTGGCACAGACACCGGGGTGATCCGACACGGACACCGGGATGATCCGACACAGACACCGGTTGCGCGCGGCCCACCGAAGTCTATATCCTTGAACCGGAGGTTTTTGGCCGAATGACCAAGGCAGTCGATCCCGCGTCGCAGTCGCCCGCGCTTCAATCGCTCGACATGCGCTCGCGCGACATCTTCCGGCGCATCGTCGATTCCTATCTGAGGGACGGCGAGCCCGTGGGCTCGCGCAGCCTGTCGCGCATCCTGCCGTCCTCGCTGTCGCCGGCCACCATCCGCAACGTGATGAGCGATCTCGAGCATCTCGGCCTGATCTACGCGCCGCATATTTCGGCCGGGCGTCTGCCGACGCAGGCCGGCTTGCGCTTCTTCGTCGATGCCTTCATGGAGCTCGGCGACCTTTCCGACGAGGAGCGCCGCACCATCGAAGCGCAGGTGCGGGCCTCCGGCTCGGGCGCGACGCTGGAGCACATGCTGACCGAGGCCAGCCAGATGCTGTCGGGCATGTCGCGCGGCGCCGGCCTGGTGCTGGCGGCCAAGAACGAGGTGGCGCTGAAGCATATCGAGTTCATCCAGCTCGAGCCGATCAAGGCGCTTGCCGTGCTGGTGTCGCAGAATGGCGACGTCGAGAACCGCGTCGTCGACCTGCCGGCCGGCATCACCGTTTCGCAATTGCACGAGGCTTCGAATTTCCTCAACGCGCATATTCGCGGCCGCACGCTGGCCGAGGCTCGGACCGAGATCGCCCGCATCAAGGAAGAAACGAGGGCGGCGCTCGACACGCTGTCGCAGGACCTCGTCGAGAAGGGACTGGCTGTGTGGGCGGGCGCCGAAAGCGGGCTGCCGGCACGGCTCATCGTACGCGGCCGCGCCAATCTGCTCGAAAACGTCACCGCCCAGGCCGACATCGAATTGCTGCGGCATTTGTTCGAGGACATGGAGACGCAGGACGGACTGATCCAATTGCTCGACCTGGCCGAGGAGGGATCGGGCGTGCGCATCTTCATCGGTTCGGAAAACAAGCTGTTCTCGCTGTCGGGCTCGTCGCTGGTGGTGGCGCCCTATCGCGACAAGGACGCCCGCGTCGTCGGCGCCCTCGGCGTCATCGGCCCGACCCGGCTCAACTATGCCCGCATCGTGCCGATGGTTGATTATACGGCGCAGCTGATATCGCGCATGCTTCGCTAGGTGTATTGATATTCGGGTGAAGCCGGCCTGCAAACGGTGGCTTCCTGCGCTTCCGGTGCCCACGTACTTAAGTACGCTCCGCTCCGGTTCTCGTAAGCCACCGTTTTCGACTCGGCCTGACCCGAATCTCGACACCTTTGGTGCGACACCGAAGGACCGGCTGCAAAGGAGAAAAAGAATGGCGCTGGAATCATTCAAGGCCCAGATCAGCCTGCTGCTCGAAGAGATGGTCAACCAGCCGGAGGACCAGCACGAAATTCAGGAACAGCTGCGCGAAAAACTGCGGGAAATGCGCGCCATGGGGCTGCCGTTGCCGGCCGATCTCGTGGAACTGGAAAAACGCCTGGACGACGATTTTTACGCCGCCGGGACCTGATTCCAGAAGTTTGCTCACCGTGCGTGACGGAACCCACGGACAAACCGATCGTTGATTTCTCCCACGACCCACTGGAGGAAGTGATGCGATTGGCCGGACTGGCGATGTCCGCACTGTTTCTCACGACCGCGGCTCTCGCCCAGCAGGCCGATCAGCCCGTGCTCAAAGGCCCGGCAGCCTTCGGCGACTGGCGCGCGGACAAGCCCGGCGTGCGCCGGTTGATCAAGCCGGAAGACTTGCCGAGGCCCTATGTCACCAAATCCGCTTCGAACAGCGCCGGCCTGACGGATAGGCCGCAAGACGCCAAGCCACAACTGCCGCCCGGCTTTTCGGCGGAACTCGTCGCGTCCGGCATCGACAATCCGCGTGTGGTGCGCGTCGCGCCGAACGGCGACCTGTTCGTCGCCGACAGCGAAGCCAACCAGGTCCGTGTCTACCGGCTGACGAACGGAAGCGCGAAAGCCGCGGAGAAAAGCATCTTCGCCGGCGGCCTCAACCGGCCCTACGGCATCGCCTTCTATCCGCCCGGCAATGACCCGCAATGGGTCTATGTCGCCAACAGCGACAGCATCGTGCGCTTCGCCTATCGCAATGGCGACCTGAAGGCCTCGGGCGAGCCGCAAACCATCGTCGACAACATTCCGGCGAATCACCATTGGACCCGCGACATCGCCTTCTCGCCCGACGGCAAGACACTTTACCTCTCCGTCGGCTCCGGCTCGAATATCGCCGAGGACATGGGCAAGAGACCCAGAGGCGGGCTCGACGCCTGGGTCAAGTCGAAGCCGCTCGGCGCCAGTTGGGGCGCCGAGGCGGGCCGGGCCGAGGTGCGGGCCTTCGACCCCGACGGCAAGAATGGACGCATCGTCGCCACCGGGCTGCGCAACTGTTCGGGCATGACCGTGCAGCCGGCGACCGGTGCGCTGTGGTGCGTCGTCAACGAGCGCGATGCGCTCGGCGACAATACGCCCGCCGAATACGCGACGACGGTCAGGGAAGGCGCCTTCTATGGCTGGCCCTGGTATTACATCGGCAACAATGAGGACCCGCGCCACAAGGGCGCGCGTCCCGACCTCGCCGGCAAGGCGACGACTCCAGACGTGCTGATGCAGGCGCATTCGGCGCCGCTCAACATCGCTTTCTACGACGGCAAAAGTTTTCCCGCCGAGTATCAAGGCGATGCCTTCGTGGCCCTGCACGGCTCGTGGAATCGCGGCAACAGGACCGGTTACAAGGTCGTTCGCCTTCTATTCAAGGACGGCAAGCCGACCGGCGAATACGAGGATTTCATGACCGGCTTCGTCGTCTCAAATGGCGAGGTCTGGGGCCGGCCGGTTGGCGTGGCGGTGGCCAAGGACGGGGCGCTGATCGTCACCGAGGACGGCAACGGCACGATCTGGCGCGTGACTTATAGTGACGGATGGTCCTGATCCGTCTATTGGCAGCCCTGGCCCCCCATCAGGTCTCACAGAGGTCTGGTGCAATCGAATCCAGTCCTCAGTAGATTCAATTCCATTTGAATATATGCGATGAAGCGCCCTCGTCCGAGACCACATCCATGACCCTCACCGGCTTTCTCGCGTACAGCGCCGCGCTCGGCGTCGCCGCCGCCATCCCGGGCCCCGGCATCACCGCGCTCGTCGCACGCGCGCTCGGCTCCGGCTTTCGCTCGTCGCTCGCCATGTCCTTCGGCCTGATGCTTGGCGATCTCATCTATCTGACCGCCGTGGTGCTGGGCCTGGCCTTCGTCGCGCAGGAGTTCGGCATGGTTTTCCTGGCGATCAAATGGGCCGGCGTCGCCTATCTCGCTTTCCTCGGCTGGCGCTTCTGGACCGCCGGCATCACGCCCGAAACCATCGAAGCCAGGAAGGGCAAGGGCGGCTTGCTGTCGAGCTTCATCGCCGGGTTGACCGTGACGCTCGGCAATCCAAAGACGATGATCTTCTACCTCGCCATCACGCCCACCATCGTCGACCTGAAGACGATCACGCTCGCCGACTACGGCATTCTCGTCGCGCTGACGGTCGTCGTGCTGTTCGTCGTGCTGGTGCCCTACCTGGCGCTGGCGGCCAAGGCGCGCTGGTTCCTGAAGTCGCCGCGCGCGCTCAAGGTGCTGAACCGCACTGCTGGTACCTTCATGGTTGGCGCCGCGGCGGCGATCGCTGCTCGTCAGTAGGCCTTTTGGCCAAACCATTCCCTGGCCCGGCTGTTTCGAGAAATGCTTTTCCGGGGGCCAGGCGTTTTCGGCACACGCCCCACTCGGATATTTTCGAGCCGCAGCCTATCTTGCGCGGCTGAAAGCCCTATTCTGTCGGCTACTGCCAATTGCCTGAAATCCAGGGAGCGAAACCAATGAACAAACCCGTCACTTCAGCCCGCGTGCCCGGCCGCGGCCGTATCTACGATTCCGTCACCGACACGATCGGCGATACGCCCCTGGTACGGCTCGACAAATTCGCCAAGGAGAAGGGCGTCGTCGCCAATCTGGTCGCCAAGCTCGAATTCTTCAATCCGATCGCCTCGGTCAAGGACCGCATCGGCGTGGCGATGATCGAGGCGCTGGAGGCAGCCGGCAAGATTACCCCCGGCAAGACCACGCTGATCGAACCGACATCCGGCAACACCGGCATCGCGCTTGCCTTCGCCGCCGCCGCCAAGGGCTACAAGCTGATCCTGACCATGCCGGAGACGATGTCGGTCGAGCGCCGCAAGATGCTGGCGCTGCTCGGCGCCGAGCTGGTGCTGACCGAAGGCCCGAAAGGCATGAAGGGCGCCATCGCCAAGGCCGACGAACTGGCCGCGACGATCCCCAACGCCATCATTCCGCAGCAGTTCGAAAACCCGGCCAATCCGGAAATCCACCGCAAGACGACAGCGGAGGAAATCTGGAACGATACGCAGGGCGAGATCGACATCTTCGTCGCCGGCATCGGCACTGGCGGCACCATCACCGGCGTCGGCCAGGTCTTGAAGAAGCGCAAGCCCGCGCTGCATGTCGTCGCCGTCGAGCCGGATGCCTCGCCGGTGCTGTCGGGCGGCCAGCCCGGCCCGCACAAGATCCAGGGCATCGGCGCCGGCTTCGCGCCAAAAATCCTCGACACCACGATCTATGACGAGATCGTCAAGGTCTCGAACGAGGATTCCGTCGCCAATGCGCGCCTCATCGCCCGCCTCGAAGGCGTGCCGGTCGGCATCTCGTCGGGCGCGGCCCTGCAGGCGGCAATCGTCGTCGGCTCGCGGCCCGAGAACAAAGGCAAGACCCTGGTGGTGGTGATCCCCGACTTCGCCGAGCGGTATTTGTCGACGATCCTGTTCGAGGGGCTGGGGGCTTAGGTTTTCGATACCCAGGAATAGCATGCGCCGGCGGGCCAGCGCCCCCCTCTGCCCTGCCGGGCATCTCCCCCTCGAGGGGGGAGATTGGCAATTTCAGCCCCGCGCCCGTTCTTCAGCGTCGAAAATTGGCGAAAGCATTCATGACATCCGATCTCCCCACAAGTGGGGGAGATGTCCGGCAGGACAGAGGGGGGCGCTGGCCCGCCAGCCTCACTGGTCCTGCACCGTGAGCCTGGCCCGCTGAAAAACTCCCCGTGGCCGCCGGCGCGCCGCTTGAGCCGACCCCTGCTTCCGGTTCATATCACCTCCGGTCCGCGAGAAGACGGCCGGAGGAGGATTCCATGTACAAGCTCTATACGCGTCCCGGCAGCGGCGGCTTCGTCGTCGAGGCGGCGCTGGCGCTGATCGATGTGTCTTTCGAACAGATCGACGTGCCGAAGAGCGAGGCGCCCGATCCGGCCTTTCTCGCCATCAGCCCGTTGAACCAGGTGCCGGTGCTGACCTTGCCGGACGGATGCTCGATCACCGAATCGGCGGCGATCTGCATCCTGCTCGCCGAACGCCACCCGCAGGCCGGCCTGGCGCCGGCGGTCGATGCGCCGGCCCGCGCGGAGTTCCTGCGCTGGATGGCTTTCATGTCCTCGGTGCTCTACCCGGCGGTGCTGCGGTTCTACTATGCCCATCGCTACACGGCGGATGCGGACGGTACGAAGGCGGTGAAACAGGCGGCGGTCGCCGAAATGGACCGCGGTTTTGCCGTCGTCGATGACGCCTTACATGGCCGCGACTGGCTTGTCGGCGATAAGATGTCGGTGGCCGACATCTATCTCGTCATGCTGGTGGCCTGGCATCCCGACATCGACAGAGCGCGGGCAGCCTGGCCCGATATCGAACGCCTGTGGGCGCGGTTGCGGGAGCATCCGCTCATGAAGACGCTCAACACGGCGCACGAGATGTGGCCGGCCTGAACGGACGGACCGAAAGGCCACCCGCGCTCCGGCACCTCACTGCACGAGCGCGGCGCGTTTTTCCTGCAGGAAGCGGCGCACCGCCGGATCGCGCTCGAGGCCGATCGCGCGGTCATAGGCTTCGACCGCCTGCGGTCCCTGGCCGAGCCTAGCCAGCAGGCCGGCACGCGCGGCCCAGTAGGGCTGGTAGTCATCGAGCCGCTTGTTGTCACCCAGCACGTAAAGAGCCGCCAACCCCGCCACCGCGCCCTCGGTCTCGGCGATAGCCACCGCGCGGTTGATCGCCACGACCGGCGACCCCGCGATCGAGAACAGCGCGTCGTAGAGCTCGCGGATCGCCATCCAGTCGGTGCGGCCGGTCAGCCGCCGAGCCGCATGGACGGACTGCACCGCCGCCTCCAGCTGGTAGCGGCCGATGACGCCCTTGGTCGCGGCGCCGCGAAGACATGCTTCGGCCTCGTCGACCAGGGCATGATCCCAGAGTGCATGATCCTGCTCGGCAAGCGGCACATAATCTCCGGCCGGGTCGCGCCGCGCCGCTCGCCGCGCCTCGGCGAACAGCATCAGCGACAGCAGGCCCAGTGCCTCCGGCTCGTCCGGCAGCAGCGAGGCCACCAGCCGGCCGAGCCAGATAGCTTCGGTGGCGAGGTTACGGCGCCGCGTCTCTGTACCGGCCGGGTCGGACCAGCCCTCGGCGAAAGCGGCGTAGATCGCCTCCAGCACCGCGTCCAGCCTTTCACCGAGTTCGGTCCGCTCCGGCACGCGGAACGGAATGCCGGTCTCGCGGATGCGGCTCTTGGCGCGCACCAGGCGCTGGCCCATCGTGGCCGGAGAGAGCAGGAAGGCGGAAGCGATCGTCGCGGCATCGAATCCAAGGATGGTCTGCAGGATCAGCGGCGCCCGCACGCCGGGTTCGATCGCCGGATGGGCGCAGGCGAACATCAGCCGCAATCGTTCGTCGGGCAGGTCCTCGTCGGTCATGCGCGCTTCCGCCTCCTCGGCAATCAGCTTGAGGTGGTCACGGCCGGCTTCGCTGGTCAGCCGCCGCCGCACCGCATCGACACGCCGCCGCCTGGCCACGGCGAGCAACCAGGCTTCCGGCTTTTCCGGCACGCCAGTGCGCGGCCAGCGTTCGAGCGCCGCCGCAAAGGCGTCGGCCAGCGCGTCCTCGGCGGCGGCCACGTCGCGCGTGCGCGCGGCGAGCCAGGCGACCAGCTTGCCATAGCTCTGCCGGGCGGCGGCCTCGGCGGCCGCCCGGGCGATCTCCGGGCGAGTGTCCATCACGCCGTCACTTCTTGGGCATATAGTCGGCCATTTCCCAGATCGGCCGCAGCTCGACCGTGCCGGTGCTGGCCGCCGGACAGCGCGCCGCCCAGTCGATGGCGGTGTCGATGTCGGCCGCCTCGATCATGTAGAAGCCGGCAAGCTGCTCCTTGGTGTCGGCATAGGGACCGTCGATCACGTTGGTCTTGCCGTCGGCGATCCGCACCGAGGTCGTCGCTTGGGTCGGACGCAGCCTTTCGCCGGCCAGCCACGCGCCGGACTTCTTCAACGCTTCGGTATAGGCGGCATAGGCCGCGCTCATCTGCTGGGCTTTCTCGACCGGCGTGTTCGCCAGCGCGGCTTCGTCGTTGTTGATCAAAAGCATGTATCGCATGGGTCTTCTCCCGTGGTTTGGAAGGCCGCTTCGTTGCGGGCCGAACGTATGTCGCGCGTCGGCGACCGATTTCGACAGCTTGCGGAAAAACTTTCGTCTCCGGCCGCGCCTTGTGCAAGCGGGCATGTGCTTCGCGACCTCTCAACCATTTGTCTAAAGCGTGGAATTGCGCGTTGGCATTTCTCTTCCGCTGTCTAAACTCGCCTCTGTTCGTGTCAGGGAGGTGATGCGGCCACCATTCAGGGAGGAGACCAGATGTTGAATTTCAGAACGAAAATCGTTGCTGCCGGCGCGATGGCGCTTTCACTTGGCCTTGGTGCGGCCTCAGCCAAGGCGCAGGAATTCATCAATGTGCTGACCGGCGGCACTTCGGGCGTCTACTATCCGCTCG
Organism: Mesorhizobium sp. ESP7-2; assembly: GCF_020164715.1. Classification (NCBI taxonomy): domain Bacteria; kingdom Pseudomonadati; phylum Pseudomonadota; class Alphaproteobacteria; order Hyphomicrobiales; family Phyllobacteriaceae; genus Mesorhizobium; species Mesorhizobium sp. ESP7-2. Next base: position 50,730 of record NZ_JAIUGQ010000034.1, on the reverse strand, counting down.
GCGTGGCGCTGTCGGAAATCTATGGCAAGAATATCCCAGGCGTGCGCACCCAGGTGCAGGCGACCAAGGCCTCGGTCGAGAATTTGAACCTGCTGCAGCAGGGCAAGGGCGAGATCGCCTTTGCCCTCGGCGACTCTGTCAAGGCGGCGGCCGAGGGCGACAAGGAAGCGGGCTTCCCCAACAAGCTCGACAAATTGCGCGCGATCGCGGCCATCTATCCCAACTATGTGCAGATCGTCGCCAGCCAGGAGGCCGGCATCAAGTCCTTCGCCGACATCAAGGGCAAGAGCCTGTCGGTTGGCGCGCCGAAATCAGGAACCGAACTCAACGCCCGCGCCATCTTCGGCGCGCTCGGCATGAGCTACCAGGATCTGTCGCGAACGGAATACCTGCCGTTCGGCGAATCGGTCGAGTTGATGAAGAACCGGCAGCTCGATGCCACGCTGCAGTCGGCCGGCCTCGGCGTCGCCTCGATCAAGGACCTCGCCTCCTCGGTGCCGATCACCGTGGTGGCGGTGCCGGCAGAAGTCGCGCAGAAGCTCGGCGCGCCGTTCCAGGCGGCGACCATCCCAGCCGGAACCTATCAGGGCCAGACGGAAGACGTGCCGACGCTGGCCATCACCAACATCCTGGTCACGCGTTCCGACCTGTCGGACGACGAGGCCTATCAGATGACCAAGCAGCTGTTCGAGCATCTCGACCAGATGGTCGCCGCGCACAGCGCGGCCAAGTCGATCAAGCTGGAAGACGCGATCAAGGGACTGCCGATTCCACTGCATCCGGGGGCCGAGCGCTACTACAAGGAAAAGGGCCTGCTGTAGCAGCGCGAATTGCGCTGCGAACGGCAAGGGCCGGCCGCCGGCCGGCCCCTTCCCGTTGATGGAACTCTCTTTTCGAGGCGCCGATGACCGACAGCCATAACGAGCAGGCCGTCACGGACGATTTCCACGATCCGACCGGACGCGGTTTCGCCGACACGCTCGAGGGCCGCCTGCTGTTCTGGATCGCGGTTGCCTTCTCGCTGTTCCAGATCGCAACGGCCGCCCATGTCCTGACCGTGCCTAGCCAGGTGCTGCGCGCTGTCCATGTCGGCTTCCTGATGCTTCTGGCCTTCCCGCTCGTCGCTTCGGCGCGCGGCCTGCCCGCCGCCGGCAAGGCATTTGCCTGGGCATTGGCACTCGCGGGGGTGGCGGTCGCGGCCTATCAATACATCGAATACCAGCCGCTGATTTTCCGCGCCGGCGACCTCAACACGCTCGATCTCGTCTTCGGCGTCGTGGCGCTGGTCACCATCTTCGCCGCCGCCTATGCCATGATGGGGCCGGCCTTGCCGATCATATCGGGCTGTTTCCTGCTCTACGCGCTGTTCGGCCAATATCTGCCGTGGCCGCTCAACCATCGCGGCTATGATTTTTCGCAGGTCATCGACCAGATGGCCTACGGTACGGAAGGCATCTACGGCATTCCGATCTACGTGTCGGCCACCTATATCTTCCTGTTCATCCTGTTCGGCTCGTTCCTGGAACGCGCCGGCATGATCAAGCTGTTCACCGACGTCTCGCTCGGCTTCGTCGGCCATGCACGCGGCGGCGCCGCCAAGGTGGCGGTCATCGCCTCTGGCCTGATGGGCACGATTTCGGGATCGGGCGTCGCCAATGTCGTCACCACCGGCCAGTTCACCATTCCGCTGATGAAGCGCTTCGGCTACCGCGCCGCCTTCGCCGGCGGCGTCGAGGCGACCGCGTCCATGGGCGGCCAGATCATGCCGCCGGTGATGGGCGCCGTCGCCTTCATCATGGCCGAGACGCTCAGCGTCCAATATTACGAGGTCGTCAAGGCGGCGATCATCCCGGCCCTGCTCTATTTCGCCTCGGCCTTCTGGATGGTGCATCTGGAAGCCGGCAAACATGGCCTGCTCGGCCTGCCGCGTGCCGACCTGCCGTCGCCGCTGAAGGCATTTCGCGAGCGCTGGTACCTGATCCTGCCGCTCGGCGTCCTCATCTATCTCCTGTTCTCGGGCTACACGCCGCTCTATGCCGGCACCATCGGTCTCGCCATGACGGTGCTGTTGATCCTGGGCGGCTCGGTGGCGCTGGGGTTTTCGTCGATGGCGTTGCGCGTCATCTTCTGGATCGGCCTCGGCCTGGTCGCCGCCAGCTTCTTCAAGATCGGCATCAACGCCATCCTGGTCGCGGCGCTGGTGCTGATCGTCGCCAATCTGTTCGTCGCGGGCGGGCGCGATACGCTGGCCGCCTGCCGCGATTCGCTGGCCGAGGGTGCCCGCACCGCGCTTCCAGTCGGCATTGCCTGCGCCGTCGTCGGCGTCATCGTCGGCACCATGACCTTGACTGGCGCGGCGACCACCTTCGGCGCCTTCATCGTCTCGATCGGCCATTCGAGCCTGTTCCTGTCGCTGATCCTGACCATGATCACCTGCATCGTGCTGGGCATGGGTATTCCGACCATCCCCAACTACATCATCACGGCATCGATTGCCGGGCCGGCGCTGCTCCAGCTTGGGGTGCCGCTTCTGGTCGGCCACATGTTCGTCTTCTACTTCGGCATATTGGCCGACCTGACCCCACCGGTGGCGCTGGCCTGTTTCGCGGCCGCCCCGATCGCGCGCGAAAGCGGGCTGAAGATCGCGTTCGAGGCGATAAAGGTCGCCGCCGCCGGCTTCGTCGTGCCGTTCATGGCGGTGTACACGCCGGCGTTGATGCTGCAGGACGGCGGCGTTCTGGCAACCGAAATCGGCTACTGGCCGGCGGTAGCCTATATCGTCGTCAAGACGGTGCTGGCTATCGGCCTGTGGGGCGCGGCGGTGATCGGCTTCCTGCGCACGCGGCTGCTGACCTGGGAACGGCTGCTGGCAGCGCTGGCCGCCTTCATGCTGGTCGCCGCGCTGCCGATGACCGATGAAGCGGGCTTTGCGCTTTCCCTCTTGATGATCGCGGCGCATTGGTATCGCAGCCGTGGCATGGCAGATGCCAGCCGTGGCACGGCAAGCGCCAGCCGGGGCATGGCAGATGCCAGCCGTGGAACGACGGATGTCCGGCCTGGATCGCCGCCGCCATGAGCCTGTGCATCCTCGCCGCCGGCAAGACGGTGACGTTGACGGTCGCAGCTTTCACACTGTCCTGGATCCATTCGGTGGAACGGACGCGCTGGGAGGAGGACTGGAAGGTGACGCCGTCCGGCCTGCAAGTGGTCGAGGCCCGCATCGAGGGCTCGGGGGCCGGCATGGAGCCGCAGGAAGGCGCCGTGCTGCACGACGGCTGGTGGGTCTATGCGCCCAGGGTGGGCGCCCAGCGGCGCGTCATGCTCGCCGCCTCCGGCGCGACCGGCGGCGGCTGGACGCTGTGCACGGTTCAGGGCTGCCTGGAACTCGGCAAGACGGCGGGCGAGACGATCTCGCTCGAGCCGTGCGAAGCCACAGGCTCCAGCCAGCCGCGATAGCGCACGATCAGGCTGGTGAGCGGATCCGAAATCTCGACATGCATTACAGCAATTCCAGGAAAAGTGTGTAACGGTTTTCCCGGGAAAAGCGCTAGCGCTTTCCCTAGGGAATTGCGTTAAAACAAAGAGTTAGAGCGGTTCGGCGATTCTATCAAACGCTGAACCGCTCTAGCCATCAGCCGCCCGCGCAGCTCGGCCGACGGGACGTCGCAACTGTCCTTCCTGCCGAACAGGGCATAACGATTCCTGGCGATGCGATCGTAGAGCCAGTCGCGCAGCGGGCGCGGCAAAAGCAACAGCACCCTGGCCGCGCGCCAAGGCCAGCCAAGCTCGGCCATCACGGCGACAAAACTGTCGAGACGGGTGAAGGGGACGCCGCCGACAAGGGCGAGATTGGTTTCGTAGCTGTTGGTCGGCAGGTGGTATTTGCGGAACAGTGCCTCGCCGAGCGGTGATTGCGCGGTGGCGAAGCGGAAGCGCGTTTTGCGGTCGAGGCGGACCACCATGTGCACGAAGCCCGAGCAGAACACGCAAACGCCGTCGAAGACGATCAGCGGATGGCTTGCATCAAAGGGTAGGGAAGGCGGCTTGGGATGGTCGGTCACGCTGGCCTCGGCTGCTCATGTCCCTGGGACACTAAGCCAGCCGATGGCGACGTCAAAGACGCGGCGATGTCGCACGCCGCCCGTCAGTGAGGACCGGGCGTTCGGCGCGATAGGCAGTGGCTCGGGTCTCGACGCCCGGCCTGCAGATGCGGCTGTTGTGGCGGCTCTCGAAGGTCATGGTCAGTGCGCGCCCAGTGACGTGCCGCGACGGGCGCAGGCCGGACCGGGGCCGCGCATGTAATAGCGCTCGGGCCGATAGGTCGGCGCGACGAACTCGCGGATGGCGGCGGCATAGCCGATGAGGTGCGTGAGGAAGTTCATTTTACCTGTCCCTGTCCCGATTTTCGGATGTCCCTTCCGAATTGCGAGAACGATAGCATCGAGGCGTGAATACTCGGTGAACGTGATGTTAATTTCTGGTCGAAACCCCGTCGCTTCGTGGCCGGATTGCGGCTGATTCGGGGTGTTTCGGTGCCTTTTGTCGCCATTTCGTCTGGTGTGACTTTTGCATCACATATGTTTCGTTTGAATGTCGCCTTGGCGCGCTTGTGTTTCAACTTTCGTGCCGCCCTGGGAATTTCCTTGCCGGATGAGCGGTAAAGCCCGGAACCGCCCCGCGCAGCGGACGTTGGGATCCCAGGACCGGCATTGCCGGCTCGGAATCTCCGACACAAGCAAGAGCAATGGAAAGGCTGAAATCATGGGCTTCTTTTCGAAGGACATCAAAACGCTGGACGATCTCTTCGTGCACACGCTGCGCGACATCTATTATGCCGAGAAGCAGATCGAGAAGGCGCTGCCGAAGATGATCGACAAGGCAACAGACCCGCAGCTGCAGGCCGGCTTCGAAAAACACCTCGAACAGACCAGGGGCCATGTCGAACGCGTGGAAGAGGTGTTCGAGCTGTTTGGCGTGAAGGCCAAGCAGGTGAATTGCCCGGCCATCGACGGCATTCTCGAGGAAGCCGACGACGTCAGCGGCGACGTCGACGACAAGGATGTTCTCGACGCCGCGCTGATCGCCTCCGCCCAAGCCGTCGAACACTACGAAATGACCCGCTACGGCACCTTGATCGCCTGGGCCAAGCAGCTCGGCCGCAGCGACTGCGCCAATGTGCTGGCCAAGAACCTCAAAGAAGAGCAAGCGACAGATCGCAAGCTGACCGAAATGGCGGAAAGCAAGATCAACCTGCACGCCGCCGAATAGGGGCTGAAAGCCGGGCCGGCGGCAGAGCGCCGGCCCGGCCGGACGGGGTTGGAACCCATCGGGGTGGTCGTCCGTTCCAGCTGATCTTCTCAAGAGGAACCCATCATGGCGCCGCGTCCGGCCTGGAAAGGCTATCTGAAGCTCTCGCTGGTCACTTGCGCCATCGAACTGACCAATGTCGTCACCCATGCCGAGAAGGTCTCGTTCCGCATCCTCAACCGCAAGACCGGCAATACGGTGAAGCGGATCTACGTCGATGCCGAGACCGGCAAGCCGATCGAGGACGGCGACGAGATCAAGGGCTACGAGATCGACAAGGGCGATTTCGTCCATATAGAGGAGGAAGAGATCGAAGCGGTGCAGATCGAATCCTCGCACACGATGAGCCTCGACGGCTTCGTCGACAAAGCCTCGATCGAGCAGATCTATCTCGACACGCCCTACTATGTCGCGCCTGCCGACAAGGTTTCGGAAGAGGCCTTCGCCGTCATCCGCGACGCCATGGCGGGCAAGAAGATGGCGGGGCTTGCCCGCATCGTGCTCTATCAACGCGAACGGCCTGTCGTCATCGAGCCGCTCGGCAAGGGCATGGTGCTGACGACGCTGCGCTACGACAACACGGTGCGCCAGCCGGAGACCGTCTTTGGCGACATCAAGGCGGTGAAGACCGATCAGGACATGACCGATCTGGCCGAGCTCATCATCGACAAGAAGAAGGCGAAGTTCGATCCCTCGAAATTCGAGGACAAATATGAGGATGCCCTGCTCGAACTGATCCGCGCCAAGAAGGCGGGGCACAAGGCGCCGAAGGCCAAGGCGGCCCCAAAACCATCCAACGTGGTCAACCTGTTCGACGCGCTGAAGAAAAGCCTGTCGTCGGATTCAGGCTCGTCGAAAGCGTCATCCTCGGCGAAAGCCAAGCCTGCCGCCAAACGCGCCAAGGCGAAAAGCGTTGCGCCGAAGCGCAAATCGGCCTGAGGATACGAGATGGCCAGCCTCGAACAGTATCATTCGAAGCGAGACTTCAAGAAGACCGCCGAGCCGACCGGCAAGGTTGCGCGCGGGAAGAAGGCCGGCGGTATCTTCGTCATCCAGAAGCACGCCGCCACAAGGCTGCATTACGATTTTCGCCTCGAGCATGACGGCGTGCTGTGGAGCTGGGCGGTGACGCGCGGTCCTAGCCTCGACCCGCACGAAAAGCGGCTCGCCGTGCATGTCGAGGATCATCCCATCGACTATGCCGGTTTCGAAGGCACCATCCCCAAGGGCGAATATGGCGGAGGCTCGGTGCTCGTCTGGGACGAAGGCACCTGGGCGCCCGAAGGCGATCCCGCGAAGATGATGAAGAAGGGCCATATCAATTTCGAGCTCGAGGGCCACAAGCTGCATGGCAAATGGCATCTGGTACGGTTGCGGCCGCGCCCGGGCGAAAAGCGCGACAACTGGCTGCTGATCAAGTCCGACGATGCCGCCGCACGCCCCGGCGAGGATGTTCTGGAGGACGAGCCGAAGTCGGTGAAATCAGGCCTGACGATCGAGGAGGTCGGCGAAGGCAAGGCGGCCAAGGGCGAGAAACCCAAAGTCTGGCACTCCAACAAGCCGGCCGCCGGCAAGGCGAAGGCTGGGGCCAGGAAACTCGACTTCATCGAGCCGCAGCTCGCCACGCTGGAGCGGGATGCACCGTCGGGCCAGGACTGGCTGCATGAGGTGAAGTTCGACGGCTATCGCATGCAGGCGCAGATCGCCGGCACCGACGTTCGGCTCCTGACCCGCACCGGTCTCGACTGGACGGAAAAATTCGGCGACGAGATCGCGGCCGAACTCGCTGGGCTGAAATGCAGCGATGCCATCATCGACGGCGAGATCGTCGTGCTGGCCGATAGCGGCGTGTCGTCCTTCGCGCTGTTGCAGCAGGATTTGTCGGCGAAGCGGACGAACCGCTTCCTCTACTATGTCTTCGACCTGATGCGGCTCGACGGCAAGGATTTGCGCCGCGAACCGCTTGTCGAGCGCAAACAGGCCTTGCAGGACCTGCTCGGCGAGAGGGCCGACACCGCGGCGCTGCGTTTCTCCGACCATTTTGCCGAACCCGGCAAGATCATACTGGAACATGCCTGCCGCATGGGGCTGGAAGGCGTCGTCTCGAAACGCGCCGATGCGCCCTACCGCAGCGGCCGCGGTCCGGCATGGGTCAAATCGAAATGCACGGCACGACAGGAATTCGTCATCGGCGGCTATCTGCCGTCGGACAAGACCGGACGCGGCCTGCGCTCCCTGCTGGTCGGCTATTTCGAAGACGGCAGCCTGCACTATGCCGGCCGGGTCGGCACCGGCTTCTCCACCAAGGGCGCCAACGACCTGAAGAAGAGGCTCGATGCGCTGAAGGCCGACGCCTCGCCCTTCGATGCCGCCGTGCCGAAGGGCAAGGGCCTGGTCTGGGTCAAGCCGGAACTGGTCGGCGAAGTGGAGTTTCGCAGCTGGACGTCGGACCGTATAATACGCCATGCCTCGTTCCAGGGGCTGCGCGAGGACAAGCCGGCGGAGGAAGTCGTGCAGGAAAAGCCCAAGGCGGCGACAGGCAAGGGAGCGACAGACAAGAGCCCGGCCAAGGCCAGGCCGGCGGCAAGCAGCGCCGATACGGCAGGAACGGCGAAAACCACGGTGAAATTATCCCATCCGGACAAGCTTCTGTGGCCAGACGAAAAGATCTCGAAACAGGCCCTGCTCGATCATTACGCGCTGGTATGGCCACGCATGAAGCAATTCGTGGTCGATCGTCCGCTCAGCCTGGTCAGGGCGCCGGATGGCGTCGGCGGCCAGCGCTTCTTCCAGAAGCATGCCTCGGCCGGTATGCATGCGAAGATCGAGAAGACCAAGGATCCGACCGATGGCGAGGAAATCCTGTTCATCCGCGATTTCGATGGCATCGCGGCGCTGGTCCAGCTCGGCGTGGTCGAGATCCACATCTGGGGTTGCACGATCGACAGGCTTGAACAGCCGGACCAGATCGTCTTCGACCTCGACCCCGACGAAGGCGTCGATGTGAAGGCTGTCCGCGAGGCGGCGCTCGACATCAGGGCCAAGCTCGACGAGCTGTCGCTGCCCAATTTCGTCAAGACATCCGGCGGCAAGGGCTTTCATGTCATGGTGCCGCTGAAACCATCGGCGGATTGGGCCGAGGTCAAAGCTTTCGCCCATGATTTCGCCGGGGCGCTGGAGCAAGGCGCGCCGGACCGCTACACGGCGACGCTGTCGAAGAAGGCGCGCACCGGAAAAATTTTCGTCGACTATCTGCGCAATGGCAGCGGCGCCACCACCGTCGCACCGTACTCGTCGCGGGCCAAGAAGGGCGCGACGGTGTCGATGCCGGTGACCTGGGCCGAGATCGAGGCCGGCCTGCCGCCAAACGCCTTTCCGATCGGCGACAAGACGACGCTGAAGCGGCTCTCGGAAGCCGATCCGTGGGTGGATTTCTTCAAGAAGGGCAAGGTGTTGAAGCGGGGCTAACTCGACTTCAACGCCGTGGGGCACCACCCCCCTCTGGCCTGCCGGACATCTCCCCCTCAAGGGGGGAGATTGGCGGTTTCGATGCCGGAACTTTCTTTCCGATGTTGGAAATTGGCGAAAGCTGTCGTCACATGCGATCTCCCCCCTTGAGGGGGAGATGCCCGGCAGGGCAGAGGGGGGCGCTGTCCCGCCGGCATCGCTAAAGGAGCGCCGCCGACCTCTCAGGCCAAAAACACCCTCTCGAACGCCTGCTTGCCCGGCGGCGAAAACAGCACGGCGCGGCTGTCCTTCTCGCGGCGCGCCCATTTCTCGGCAAGGATCTTGTCGAGGATGGCGGCGCCCAGCGTTCCCGCGAGGTGCGAGCGCCGCACGCTCCAGTCGAGGCAGGCGCGGCACACCGGCCGCCGCGGCTTGGTGTGGACGTCGATGCCGATCGCGGCGAAGTGCGAGGCCGCGGAGGGCCCGAGCCTGATCTCCTTGTCGTCGCGGACCAGTATGCTTCTATCGACAAGGCGATCCAGCATCGCAACGGCCTGCTCGCCGGCAAGGTGATCGTAGCAGACGCGCGCGATGCGCATCGCGCCGTCGCGGGGGCCCGGCCGCACGCGCCTGGGACCAACGGCTTCAGCCACACCGGTGATGGCTTCGATCATGCCGGCCACTTGCGGGCCGGCCAGCCCGTAATAACGATGCCGGCCCTGGCTGGCCAAGGTCAGCAACCCACCCTCCATCAGTTTGGACAGATGCGAGGACGCGGTCGGCAACGACACGCCGGCCTCCAGCGCCAGTTCGCTCGCGGTCAATGCCGTGCCGCCCATCAGGGCGTTCAGCATGTTGGCGCGGGCGGGATCGCCGACCAGGCTGGCGATGCGGGCAATGTCGGGTCCTTCACGCATAGTTCGTTCCCCATCGAAGCATTCTTGTCAGATAACCACTATTCTCCGACCAGATCAAGGAGATGACGATGACCGCACGAACCGCTTCCGCCCCTGCGCCGTTGCCCCGCCGCCAATCGTTCCCGTTCATCATCTGGGTCCGCTCGCGGCTGCTGGCCCGCTGGTATGACCGCCATTTGCAGCGCCGCGACCTCTGCGAGATCGACGACCATCTGCTGCGCGACCTCGGCCTGACACGGCAGGACGTGCGCCGCGAATGCGCGAAATCCTTCTGGCAGGCGTGACATCGGGTCATTTGCCTTAGCAGATCGGACGGCACGACGTTTCGACGCCGCTCGAACCATCGACGCGAAAACACTCTTCAAGGAGAGACCGAGATGACCATCACCTGCTTCATCCGCTATGAGATCGACCCGTTCGGCAAGGCCGCCTTCGAGGAGTATGCCCGGAACTGGGGCCAGGCCATTCCGCGCTGTGGCGCCGACCTGATCGGCTATTTCGCGCCGCATGAGGGCTCGGCCACGACGGCCTATGCCGCCTACAACATCGAAAACCTTGCCGCCTACGAGGCCTATCGCGCCCGGCTTGCCGCCGACCCCGCCGGCAAGGCAAACTACGAGTTCGCCCGCCGTGAACGCTTCATCCTCAGGGAGGACCGCATGTTCCTGAAACTGGCTTCCGGTCCGCATGCGCCGCTGGTGAAGCTATGATCGCCGTCATCTTCGAGGTGCAGCCCGCACAGGGCCGGCGCGAGGCCTATCTGAGCATCGCCGCCGAGTTGCGGCCGCTGCTCGACGGCGTCGATGGGTTCATCTCCATCGAGCGCTTCCAGAGCCTAGCCGACCCGAACCGCGTCCTGTCGCTGTCATTCTGGCGTGACGAGGAGGCGGTCAAGGCCTGGCGCAATACGGAGGAACACCGGCGGGCGCAGAAGGGAGGGCGCGGCGGTATCTTTGCCGGCTATAGATTGCGGATCGCCCACGTGGTGCGGGATTATGGGCTGACCGAGAGGGACGAGGCGCCGGCGGACAGCCGGGCGGTGAATGGGTGAGGGCTATTGGGGTTGATGTTGGCGCCGCCCCTCACCTGCCTGCCGGCATCCTCTCCCCGTATAGTGACGGGGAGAGGGGCGCTGTCATCGATGGTTTCGCCAGTCACCAGCGCGGCCGGAAAGAGCGCCCGCGCTGAAGCTGCCATTTCTCCCCGTCTCTATACGGGGAGAAATGTCCGGCAGGACAATGAGGGGCAGCGCTGTCCTTCGCCACTTTGTCTAAGCATTCCCGATCAGCACGCCCGCCGCGAACACCAGGGCTCCGCCCAGAACCACCTGGAAGGCGGCGCGCAGGAACGGGGTCTGCATGTAGCGGTTCTGGACGAAGGCGATGGCCCACAATTCGAAGAACACCACCACGGCGGCGACGCCGGTCGCCGTCCAGAAATGCGGGATGAGATAGGGCAATGCGTGGCCAAGCCCACCCGACGCCGTCATGACCCCGGTGGTGATGCCGCGCTTTATCGGAGAGCCTCGGCCCGATAGCTTGCCGTCGTCGGAGGCGACCTCGGTGAAGCCCATCGAAATGCCGGCGCCAATCGAGGCGGCGAGGCCGACCAGAAAAGTCTGCCACGTGTCATGCGTGGCAAAGGCGGCGGCAAAGATCGGTGCCAGTGTCGATACCGATCCGTCCATCAATCCGGCCAAGCCCGGCTGCACATAGGTCAGGATGAACTGGCGCTGCTCGGCGGCGGCCTCTTCATCCTTCACGTCACCCGGCACATGCTTGTGCTCGAGGCGCTGCGCAAGGGTCTCGTGGCCTTGTTCGACCAACGCCAGATCATTAAGCAGTTTTCGTGTCGAGGCATCCGTGGTGCGCTTGGCGGCCTCGACATAGAACAGGTAGGCCTGCCGCTCCATCGCCTCGGCTTGGCCGCGCACGGCCTCGATGCCGAGCGGCCGCACCAGCCAGTCCGGCTTGCGCTCATAATAGCCCTTCACATGTTCACGGCGGATCAACGGAATGCGCTCGCCGAAGCGCTTGCGAAAGAGTTCGATCAGTGAGTCGCGATGGCCGTCTTCCTCCTCGGCCATGGCCTCGAACAGTTTGGCCGATTGCGGGAAACTCTCGGCCAGTCCGTCCGCGTAGGCCCGGTAGATGCGCCCATCATCTTCCTCCGACGATATGGCCAGCGCCAGGATCTCCTTTTCGGAAAGCGATTCGAAGGGGCGGCGGCCGAAGCCGAAAACACGGGAAAGCATGAGGAAATCACCCTAGTTTAGAATTGTTCTAAACTAGGGTTTACGGCGTGCATGGTCAATCGCCAGCTTGGCCGTGGTCAAGAATAGTTGAAGCCCCGGTTCAGGGCATCGCTCTTCATTAGCAGTGAATGTTCACCTATATATCGGACCAAGCCATGAAAGGAACGAGCTGATGACGGCCAAGAAGCCTCCGCACGCCTATGACCCGAAACCGGTCCTCGATCTCATCGCCAGCATCGAGGCCGACATGCAACGCCTGAAAGGCCTGGTCGAGCAACAGGTCGAGAAATTCGACCCCGCCAACCCGCACAACAAGGCGCCGGACGGCAAGCTGACCGAGGAAGGCGTCGAGTGCTGCTACCGCATGTTCGACGAAGGCAAGTCGCGCTATTCGGTGGCCCAGCAGATGAAGATCTCGTTCGCCGCCGCCACGCATCGGTTCAACAGCTGGCGCAAGCTGGGCGGGACAAAAAGGCAGCGGACGCTGCTGGGTTGAATTGCGATACGCTGGCGGGACAGCGCCCCCCTCTGGCCTGCCGGCCATCTTCCCCTCAAAGGGGGAGATCGGATGTCACGACGGCTTTCGCCAATTTTCAACGCCGGAAAAAAGTGCCGCGATCGGAGCTGCCAATCTCCCCCCTCGAGGGGGAGATGCCCGGCAGGGCAGAGGGGGGCTCCGCCGGCATCGCTGGCTACATTTGTATCTTGATCACAATCGCTAAATTTGTCCCGGTCACATCTTTTCGTTGGCATCGCGCGAGCCTTTCCGTGCACCATGGCCGGATCGCATCGCCACAGGATCGCCATGACCACCCCTCCCGGCATCGCCGACATCCACGCCGCCGCCGCGCGCCTTTCGGGCCTGATCGTCGAGACGCCGCTGATCGAATCGCAGGAGCTGAACCGGCGCTTCGGCGGCCGCATCCTGTTCAAGCCGGAGACGCTGCAGCGCACCGGCTCGTTCAAGTTCCGCGGCGCCTACAACAAGCTGTCCTCGCTGAGCGAGGCGGAGCGCTCCCGTGGCGTCGTCGCCTTTTCCTCGGGCAACCATGCGCAAGGCGTGGCGGCTTCCGCCGCCATGTTCGGCGTCAAGGCGGTCATCGCCATGCCGGCGGATGCGCCTGACATGAAGATCGCCAATGTCCGCAAGATGGGCGCCGAGGTGGTGCCCTTCGACCGTTTCAAGGACGACCGCATGACGGTGGTTCGCCCCTATCTCGACAACGGCATGGCGCTGGTGCCGCCCTTCGACGATCCGGCCATCATCGCCGGACAGGGCACGATCGGACTGGAGCTGGTCAAGCAGGCGCGGGCGCTGGGTGTATCGCTCAACGCGGTCGTCGTCCCCTGTGGCGGCGGCGGCCTGACCAGCGGCATTTCCGTCGCGGTCAAGGATGCCTCGCCCGGCACCGCGATCTGGGCGGTCGAGCCCGAGCATTTCGACGACACGCGCCGCTCGCTGGCGGCGGGCGCCAGGGTTTCGAACGAGCCGGGCCACAGTTCGATCTGCGACGCGATCCTGACCGCCGAGCCGGGCGTCATCACCTTCGAGATCAACCGCCGCAACCTTGCCGGCGCCATCGCGGTCTCCGACAAGGCGACCGCGCGGGCGATGCGCGACGCCATGGCCTACCTGAAGCTGGTGGTCGAGCCCGGCGGCTGCGTCGCGCTGGCGGCGCTTTCATCGGGCGAGATCGAGCTGTCGGGTAAATGCGTTGCCGTGGTGCTGTCCGGCGGCAATGTCGATTTCGGCACCTATGCCGGGATCATGGCGGGATAGAGCAATTCTAGGAAAAGCGCGTAGCGCTTTCCCTAGGGAATTGCGTGAAAACAAAGAGTTAGAGCGGCGCAGTTCAGCAGGGCTTGGCGAGGCTCTCGTCAGTCCAGCGTGCGCCTAAAGCGCACCAATGCCACGCCGGCGAACAGCGCGACGAAGACCACCAGCCAGCCGATCTCGGTCGCCACCGCCGGCAGCTGGGCGCCCTTCAGCATCACCGCGCGGGTGATACGCAGGAAATGCGTCAGCGGGAAAATCTCGCCGAAGGTCTGTGCCCAGTCCGGCATGCCGCGATAGGGGAACATGAAGCCCGACAGCATGATCGACGGCAGGAAGAAGAAGAAGGTGAGCTGAAGCGCCTGCATCTGCGTGCGCGCGATGGTCGAGATCGTGTAGCCGAGCAACACCAGGGACAGCACGAACACCAGCACCGCCGACAGGAGCAGCGTCATCGAGCCGGTGAACGGTATGGCGAACAGAAGCTTCGACGCCGCCAGCACCACCACGACCTGCACCGCCCCGACCGCCAGATAGGGCAGCACCTTGCCCATCATGATCTCCAGCGGGCTCGACGGCATCGCCAGGAGGTTCTCCATCGTGCCGCGCTCGGTCTCGCGCGTCAGCGCGATCGAGGTCATCATCACCATGGTCATCTGCAGGATGACGCCGAGCAGGCCGGGCACGATGTTGTATTGCGAGATGCCTTCGGGATTGTAGCGCCGGTGGACGACGACATCGAGCTGTCCCCTGGCGGCCTCGGCGGCGGCTTCCTGCATGCCCTGCGCTCTCAGCAGCGCCTGGCCGGCGATGGTGCCGAGCGTCGAGATGGCGCCGCTGGCGACCGCCGGATCGGTGGCGTCGGCCTCGATCAGGATCTGCGGCTTGTCGCCGCGCTCGACGCGCCGGGCGAAATCGGCTGGGATGGTGACGACGAAGGCGACGTCGCCGCGCGCCATCAGGAACTCGGCCTCCTCAGCGCTTTGCGCGACATGATCGAAGCGGTAGTAGCCGGTGGTCTGCAGCGCCGAGACCATGGCACGGGTGTAGGGATCGCTGCTGGTCGCCACCAGCGCCGCCGGCAGGCTTTTCGGGTCGTTGTTGATGGCGTAGCCGAACAGGACGAGCTGTATCAGCGGCACGCCCAGCATCATGGCGAAGGTGATGCGGTCGCGCCGCATCTGGATGAATTCCTTGATCAGCAGGGCGCCGAGCCTCGCGAAGGAAAAGACGCTGTTCATGCCATGTTGTCCTTCGATCCCGACATGAACTGGATGAACACATCCTCCAGGCTGGTTTCGCCCGGTGTCACCGTCACGCCCTTGTGCTCTTTCTCGACATCGGCAAGGGCAGCCTCGAGCTTCTTGCGGTCGGAACCGACGACATGCAGCGTGGCGCCGAACGGAGCCACCTGGTCGACGCCGGGGCGGCCTTGCAGCGCTTGCGCCACCTCGTCGAGCCGGGGACCCTGCAGCACGAACGTGGTCAGGCCCGCATTCTTCACCACCTCGGCGACGGTGCCGGTGGCCAGCATCCTGCCATAGGAAATGTAGCTGATGCGGTGGCAGCGCTCGGCCTCGTCCATGTAATGGGTGGAGACCAGCACGGTGAGCCCGCCGCTGGCCAGGCGATGGATCTCGTCCCAGAACTCGCGCCGCGCCTTCGGGTCGACGCCGGCCGTCGGCTCGTCGAGCAGAAGCAGTTTCGGCTCGTGCATGATGCAGGCGGCCAGCGCCAGCCGCTGCTTCCAGCCGCCGGACAAGGTGCCGGCCAGCTGGTTGCGGCGCGTCGCCAGGCCGAGATCCTCCAATGTCCGGGCGACATACTCCTCGACCGGCTTCAGCCGGTAGAGCCGCGCCACGAATTCGAGATTCTCGCCGATCGTCAGATCCTCGTAGAACGAGAATTTCTGCGTCATGTAGCCGACTTCACGCTTGATCCTGAGCGCATCGGTACGGATGTTGAAACCCAGCACCGTACCTTCGCCCTCGTCCGGCGTCAGCAGGCCGCACATGATGCGGATGGTGGTGGTCTTGCCCGAGCCGTTGGGGCCGAGGAAGCCGACGATCTCGCCCTCGGCGACCGACATGGTCACGTGGTCGACGACGGTCTTGTCGCCGAAGCGCTTGACCAGGCCGTGAACGTCGATGACGTTCATTTTCCCATATCCGCGAGATCGACATCGACGATCTGGCCGGGCTGCAGCGGCCCCGCGTCGCCCTCCGGCCGCGCCTCGACGAGGTAGACCAGCTTCTGCCGATTCTCGAGCGAATAGATCACCGGCGGGGTGAATTCGGGATCGGGCGAGACGTAACTGACGCGCGCCTTCACGTCCGGGCCGCAGCCGTCGCAACGGACGCTGAGCAGGCTGCCGACCTTGACCGAGGAGAAGGCGCTTTCCGGAATATAGACACTGAGCTTCACCGCGCCGTCGGGAAGCACCGAGATGACAGGCGCGGTCGGACCCGCCGTGTCGCCCGGATTGCGGATGACGTCGTTGACACGGCCGGGCGAAGGGGCGGCGAGGGTGCGCTTGGACAGGCGCCATTGCGCCTGTTCCAGCTCCGCCCGCGCCTGCTTGACCTGGTTGTCGGCGGCCTTGATCGTCTCGGTCCGCGCCGGCAGGCCGCCGACGGCGAGATTGGCCTGCGCCTGGCCGACCTGGGCATTGGCGGTTTCCAGCGTCGCCGAGGCGGTGTCATAGTCCGCTTGGGTGCCGGTACCGCGCTTGAACAGATCGGCGGCGCGGTCGTATTTGCGCTTGGCGTCGTCGGCCTGCGCCTTGGCCATGTCGACCTGGGCTCTGAGCGCTGCGATTTCTTCCGGCCGCTTGCCGACCTGCAGGTCGGCAAGTTGCGCCTGCGCCTGGGCGAGGGCCGCCTGCGCTTGCGCCACCGCGATCTTGGCGTCGGCGTTTTCGAGTGTCACCACAATGGCTCCCGGCGTGACGCGGTCGCCGCGCTTCACCATCACCGTCTCGACCTGCGCCACCTCGATCGGCGCAAGGAGCACGTAATCGCCCTCGACATAACCGACGGCGAGCGGTGCCGCCGGCGCGCAGGCACCAAACAGTTGGGCGGCGAGCGGCAGCGAACACAGAAAGCTCATTGTCCCGATCCCTTCATCCCTGCCGCCTTTCGGGCGGCCAGTATGGCGCCGAGGTTGTCCGTGGCGACCGCCACCACCTTGGCGGCCTCTGCGGCACCGATGTCGTGCCAGCCCATGCGGCGCATCACCGCCTCGCGGCCGATGCGGAAATAGATGACCTGGCCGATCAGCGTGAACACAGTGAGCCGGGTCCGTTCGCTCTCGGCCGGCTCGCCGGTGGCTTGCTCCCAGATCAGGCACAGCCGGCGATGCGTCGGCTCGAAGACGCCTTCATAGATGCGGTCGAGCGCCGCCGTCGGATGCGACAGCTCACGCAGCACGAACTGCACGATCTCTCCGGCCTGCGGGCTGGCAACGACAAAGCCGACCATCCGCTCCAGGGCCGCGAAGAGCTGCGCCCGCGCCGCCTCCGGGTCGCTTGCCGACGCCGCCTGTCCATTGCCAAGCGCCTGGCCGGCGACGGCCTGAATGGTCTCGACGATAAAGTCGGCGGCAGCGGTGCGAAGACCTTCCTTGCCGCCGAAATGATAGGCGATCGAGCCGATATTGGCCCCCGCCTCGGCCGCAATCTCTCGCGTCGAGGTGCCGTCGAATCCTTGCCGCCCGAACAGTTTCAGCGCCGCCCGGACGAGCGCGGCACGCGTCAGCTCAGCCGGCGATGTCGCGCGGCGGGGCGTCTTGGCGTTCGGCAATTTGGTCATGGGCAAGACTTTAATCAATCGATTGATTAAAGTCAACTTGTGCGCGGCGCCGTCTTGCCATCGCGCGCGGCAACCGCTTTAGTGCGTGGCCATGGGCAAGGAAATCGAGCGCAAGTTCCTGGTCTCCAGCACCGCATGGCGAGATCTGGTGGAAGCGGATATCCGCATTCTCCAGTTCTATCTCGCCATGGCACCCGGACGAACCGTCCGCATCCGCATCAGTGACGGAGCCTCGGCCAAACTGACGCTCAAATTCGGCAGCAGCGCGCGCGAGCGCGACGAATTCGAATATCCGATCCCGCTTGAGGAGGCGGTGGAAATGCTGGACTTCGCCATCGGACGTGTCATCGACAAGACACGTCACCATGTTAGGCATCGCGGCTATCTCTATGAAGTCGACGTTTTTGGCGGCGCACTGGCGGGACTTGTGGTGGCCGAACTCGAGACTCCGGAAGACGTTCCGGGTGAAATGCTGCCGGACTGGCTCGGCCGTGAAGTCACCGGCGATCAGAAGTTCTACAACGCGTCGCTCGCCCTCGGGGGGATACCGGAGATCGCCGCATGAGCTTTCGCATAGACCCGCGCATGCCGCTGACCGGGGAGGTCAGACGCATCCTTGCCGAGGAAATCGGCAAGGCCCTGCTGCATCTGGATGCGGCGCGCACCCGGCCGGAACAGGGGCTGCACAAATGCCGGAAGCGGCTGAAGAGCGCGCGTGCCCTGCTGCGGCTCGTTCGTTCCGGAGACGAAACATTCTGCGCCACGGAAAACCAATGCTATCGCAATGTGGCGGCGCTGCTTGCCGGCCCGCGTGAGGCGACGGCGCTGATCGAAACCATCGACCGGCTGGCTGCGAGTTTCGCGAAGGAAAGCGCCGATGGCGGGCTCGATGCCGTGCGCGACAGGCTCATCGCCCGCCAGCACGATTTGCATGAGGGCGCCGGGCTGCAGGCCGCGATCGGAGCGGCCACCGCGGCCTGCGAAGACGGCATGAAGCGCATCGAATCCCTTGTCCTGCCCGACCAGCCGGAACAGGCCGCCGACGTGCTCGCCGAAGGCGCGCGCGCCACCTTGCGCCGTGCCAGGAAGGCGCTCGACAAGGCCGGCGCGCACGGCGAGGCCAACGACTTCCACGACCTGCGCAAGGCGGCCAAGACGCATGGCATGCACCTGTCGCTGCTTGGCAGGCTGTGGCCGACGCCGATCAAGGCGCGGCGCAAGGCCGTCGATGAACTGGGCGAACGGCTCGGCGAACTGCATGACGTGTTCGTCATGCGTGCGCTGCTCGAGGCCGATAGCGAGCCGCTTGGGCCGCCCGAGGATACGAAACTTCTCGGCAAGCTGCTCAAGCGCTCGGAAAAGGGCCTGAAGAAGGCGTGCCTTGCCGAGGCGGCCGAACTGTTCGGCGACAGCCCGAAGCGCTCGACGAAGATGCTTGCCCGCAAGGCCCGCGACGATCTTGCCGGCGCGGCGCAGGAAGACGGGAACGCGACGGTGGGCTGATGCGCCAGTGCCTCCCCTTCTCACCCTTGTGGGAGAAGGGAGAACGCGCCGGGCGCGCTGGCACGTTCCCGCCACCTCATGCTAGTCACGCGTAGTCATGACCCAGCCCGCCGACACGCTCCTAGACCGCATAGGCCGCTGGCTTGCCGGCCGGCTGCAGGAAGAATCCTCGGGTTACGAGCCCTACACGCCTTCCGACGCCGAAACACTGCGCCGCACGCTGGAGCCGGGCGACATCCTGCTGATCGAGGGCAACCAGAAAATCTCGGCGGCGATCAAATACCTGACCCAGTCGACGTGGTCGCACGCGGCCTTCTATGTCGGCGACGCATTGGCCGAACCGGACGACGGCTCGGAACGGCGGCGCCTGATCGAGGTTACGCTCGGCGGAGGCTGTGTCGCCGTGCCGCTGTCGCGGTACCGGAGCTACAACACCCGCATCTGCCGGGCGAGCGGCCTGACACCCGAAGACCGTGACAAGGTCGTTGCCTTCATGATCGGCAAGCTCGGCCTGAAATACGATCTCAAGAACATCTTCGACATGCTGCGCTATTTCCTGCCGGCGCCGCCGGTACCGGTGCGCTGGCGCCGCCGCATGCTGGCTTTCGGCTCCGGCAACCCGACCCGGGCGATCTGCTCGACGCTGATCGCCGAGGCTTACGGCCAGATCCGCTATCCGATCCTGCCCGAGATAACCCGCGCGCCCGGCCGCGCCTCCGCACAGTCGACCTATATGCGCAAGGAAATCCTGCACATTCGTCACCACTCGCTCTACACGCCGCGCGATTTCGACCTGTCGCCGTTTTTCCGCATCGTCAAGCCGACGCTGGAATATGGTTTCGACTACCGGCAAATGGTCTGGGACGACAAGGCAAGCACAGACGCCGCAGCCGCAAAGGCTGGCGCAACCGCGACGGACACGTGATGGCTTTCGGCCTAGGTCAGGACACGCGGCCTACCGCTATCCCGCCGAGGTGCAGGCGTTTCACATGGCGGCCTATGTCACGCCGGAACCGCAATAGAACCCTGGTTTTCGGCTCTGTGTTCGACCCAGACATGGACCGGTTCGTCCCGGCCGCGGATGCTCATCGGTCCATGATCGCGCGCATTCAACGGTGTCGTGGGCGATTCCGCCTTCGCGGCCTCAATCAGTCGTGACCCAAAGCAAATATTCACCTGAAGCTCACGGCAGAGCGACTGCAAACGGCTGGCGACGTTGACGGTGTCGCCCACCACCGCGAAGGACAGATTGCGCTCGCTGCCGACCGCGCCGATGACCACTGCGCCATATTGTGCACCGATCCGAACGTCCAGCGGCGGGTATCCCCTGGACACCCGCTGTACATTCCAGTCTTCGAGAGCGGCGACCATCGCTTCAGCGCATTGGATGGCCCGAGTCGCGTCGTCATGGTTGGCTTGCGGAACCCCGAATGTCGCCATGATGCAATCGCCGATATAGTTATCGACGGTGCCATGGTGGTCGAAAACGACTTGTTCCATGCGACGGTGGAACTGACGCAGAAGTTCGAACACTGCTTCGGCCGGATGATCCTCGGAATAGTGTGTGAAGCCGACGATGTCGGCAAACAGCACCGCGATATCCTGCCGGCGGACCGGGCCGAAGGGCTCGTCATCGGTGGCGAGCTGGTCGACGACATTGGGCGAAAAATGCCGGGCGAGATTGGCGCGGGCGCGCTCTGCCTTGACGTAGTCCTCCGAGAGATGTCGGGAACGAAAGACGACCAGCGCCATGATCGCGCCGATAATCAGCACAACCAACACGTTGGTCGCCTGCGCAAATGTATCGACGAAATTGGGGTTGAGATAGAGGTTCAGTCGCTCTGTCATTGGCAGCGAATAGAGGTTCGTCGCCGGAATTACGGTTCCCGGATGGGAAATCACCCATCCCACCCCGATCGCCCATGTCAGGGCCGCGAGCGCGCCGAGATAGAGTGCCAATCGTGTCGAAAGGGTCAGAGCGCCAAGGCATACGAAAATCAGCAGGTATTTAAAGCTGCCCTCGCGCAGTTGCATCGCGGCCGGCGCGACCTCCAGGGAAAACGGGTTGGGCGTTATCAGCAGAACGGTCAACAGAATGATGTCCAGCGTACCGGCGAGGTAACCGATCCACCATCGCGCCGTGCGACGGCGAGCAAAGAGAAACTGGATCAGGCCGATGAGCTGGAACAGCACGAGGCCCGCCAGCACGAAGAGCAGCGAAGCATCCCAGCGGCTGGTCAATGAAAAGAAGCAGGAGATCACGGCGAGCGATGCCGTACGCGCCCAGAACTGTAATGCAGCACCCTGGCGTTCTGCACGCGCCCGCAAATTTTTCAGGCGCGAATAGCGGCGAAGTTCAAGTGTTGGCGCGGTCGACATAGGATCACTTCGATTTCACGGGGACGTGTCACGCATTCGGCAAACCCGCCTTCTACAATCTGACAAATCAGTGCGCGAACTATATCATGAATGTGATTTCGTTTTTCTGTATCAGGCCGGTAACGGGCGGCGTCCCTTTGCTGGAGCGGCGGGCCGATCGAACGCCCCGGCGTCGCGCGGATGCGGGCCGATCGGCATGATCGCCTCGAACGGCGTGGCGCCGAAGGCGAACGTCCATTTGTAGCCGACCAACCCGTCCTCGGGCGTGGTGTGCTGGTCGTGATGGGCCAGCAGCTTCGCGCGGTCGGCCAGCTCCTCGGCCTCGCGCCGCACCATCTCCGCCGTCTCCGGCCGCATCCGCCTGGAGAAGCTGACGAAGGTCGCCTCCCGCTCGATATGGGTGATCGCCCAACCGATGAAATTCTTGTTGGTCATCTCGAACAGCGGCCTGAGCGGCCCCTCGAAATTCCACTGGATCGGCGTTTCGACCAGCAATTTCGCCGACAGGCCACGGCCGAGCGCGATCAGCCCGAGTTCCTCGAGGTCGCGCAGATAGAGGAACATCGAGGCTTCGCTCAGGCCCTGCGAGCGCATGATGCCTTCCGGCGTGAACTTTTCCGACAGCATGACGAAGACGAACAGCAGCGCCGGCCGGCCGGCAAGCCGGCGTTCGATCTCGGGCGCGATGTGGTTGACCGGCCCCGGCCCCCTGCTCATCGAGCCGAGCACGTTTTCCAGCTCGACGCCGGCGGCGGCGCAGATCTCCACCAGGCGGTCGAGCTTGCAGTTCTTCTCATGGAAGATGCGCTTCACCGTCGGCTCGGAAACGCCCATGCGCTCGGCGAGGCCGCGATAGGTGACGCCCTTCGCCTTTAGCGTCCGCTTCAGCGCCTCGAAGATCAAACCATTCATGGGATGCACCTCTTGCGGTCGGTTTCGTATCGACATTCGATACTAACTCCAAATACTCTTTCCGAAAAGTATCGAGAACCCTAGGTCTTCGCCATCATCAAAGGAGACCGGACATGAAACGCCTCATCACCTCCGCCTTCATCGCCGCCATCGGCATCGCCGCTCCCGCCCAGGCCGGCGAGCTCTGGCGCGCAACGGGCCTCGAACAGCCCGAATCGGCGCTGTTCGACGCCGCCAACGACCGCATCATCGTTTCCAACATCGTCGGCAACCCAGGCGATGCCGACGGCAATGGCTATCTCAGCGTGCTGTCCCTCGACGGCAAGATCGTAACCCAGCACTGGGCCGACGGCATGGATGCGCCCAAGGGCATGGCGATATCGGGCGGCAAGCTCTATGTCGCCGACATCACCAAGGTCCGCGTCGTCGACCTCGCCAGCGGCAAGCTCGTCGCCAGCATCGTTGTGCCGAACGCGGTCTTCCTGAACGACATGACATCGGACCGGTCCGGCAAGGTCTATGTCACTGACATGCTGGCCGACACGATCTACCGCATCGACGGCGAAAGGCCGGATCTGTTCGTCAAGGACCCGCTGCTTGCCTCGCCGAACGGCGTCTTCGCCGATGGCGGCAGGCTGATCGTGGCCTCATGGGGCAAGGGCATCAAGGCCGATTTCAGCACCGCCGAGCCCGGCGGGCTGCTGTCGGTAGACCTCGCCAGCAAGACGGTAACGCCGCTGGCGGGCGCCCAAAGGTTCGCCGACCTCGACGGCATCGTCGCCATTGGCGACACCATCTATGCCACCGCCTACATGACCGGCACGCTCTACCGATACAGGACCGGCGGCACGCCGGAAGCGGTGGCGCATTTCAAGCCGGGCAGCGCCGACATCGGCACCGACGGCAAGTCGATCCTCTATGTACCACTGATGAACGAGGGCGAGGTGGCGGCGCTGAAGATCGATTGAGAACCGCCGCCGCGGGGCCGACCCGTGCGACCTTCGCTGACAGCCGTGGATGGACCGTGGTAGGACGGTCCATCCACGGTGATGGTCAGGGAGGTGTGCCATGGACGACCGCGAGATCAGAGCGGCCCCATGGATGCCGTGAGCCACAGCGACAATCATCCGCCGCTCGCGCGGGACGACCTGCCGGACGATACGGCCGCCCTCGCCCGCGATCTCATCGGCAAGCTGGTGGTGCGCGACTTGCCCGAAGGCAGGGTCAGCGGCCGCATCGTCGAGACCGAGGCCTATGTCGTCGGCGATGCCGCCGGGCACGGCTTTCGGGGAATGACGCCGCGCAACCGGTCGTTGTTTCTCGAGCGCGGGCACGCCTATGTCTATCTCGCCTACGGCATCTCGTTCATGCTGAACGTTTCGAGCGAGACGCAAGGCAGGGGAACCGGCGTGCTGATCCGGGCGCTGGAGCCGCTGGAAGGCATCGCTATCATGCGGCTGAACCGTGGCGTCGAGCGCCTGCGCGACCTGGCGCGCGGGCCGGGAAGGCTGGCCGCGGCATTGCGGATCGATCGATCGCTCGACGGGATCGACCTTTGCCGGGAAGGCCCGCTATGGCTCGCACACGAAGACCACGTCCCCGCTGAAATCGGGCAGAGCATCAGGATCGGCATTTCGAAGGATGCCGAACGCCTGCTGCGATTTTACCTGAAGGCAAGTCCTTTCGTCAGCGGCCCGGGATCGCTCAACCGTTGAGGGACGGCTGCTCCGCCTCCTGTTCTCCCGCCAGCTGCGCGCGCGCATCGCGGATCGAAGCGGCATAGGTCACCAGCGGCCGCTTGACGCCGTGGTTGATCAGCATGCGCCGTGTCCGTGGCGAGGCGCCCGAAATGATGAAGCGCACGCCGGCGCGCCTCGCCTTGCGGGCCGCGCTTTCGATGACATTGGCCGCCGTCGAATCAAAAAGCGGCACGGCCGAACAGTCGAGGATGAAGTTGCGGCGCTGGTCGGCGATGCGGTCGAGCACGCTGCCGACGGTGGAGGCGGCACCGAAGAAGAAGGCGCCCGAGATGCGATAGACGACGGTGTCGGCGTCAGCGGCCTCGCTGGAATCGTAGCCGCCGGAGCCGCTGTCGGCGACATCGTCCTGCGCCAGATCCGCCTCGACGGCGACGGACTTCGCCATGCGATCGATGAACAGGATCGAGCCGAGCGCGAAGCCGACGACGATGCCTTCGGTCAGGTCGCGGAAGACGACGATCAGGAAGGTCGCCAGCAGCACCAGCGCATCGCCGCGCGATGCCCTGAGCAGCGTGACGAAAGCCTGTTTCTCGAACATGTTCCAGCAGACCACCGCCAGCACGCCGGCAAGGGCCGAGAGCGGGATGTAGCTGGCGAGTGGCGCCGCCACCAGCATCAGCACCAGCAGGATGGCCGAATGGACGATGCCCGAAACCGGGCCGTGTGCGCCGGCCCGCACATTGGTGGCGGTGCGGGCGATGGTGCCGGTGGCGCAGACGCCGCCGAACAGGGCGGACGCGATGTTGGCGAAGCCTTGCGCCACCAGCTCGCAATTCGAGCGGTGCCGCCGGCCCGTCATGCCGTCGGCTACAACGGCCGACAGCAGCGATTCGATGGCGCCGAGCAGCGCGAAGGCGATGGCGTCGGGCAGGACGTCGAGCATCCTGCCGAAGCTGACCGGGGGCAGGCCAGGCCATTGCAGGCTGCGCGGGATGCCGCCATAGCGCGTGCCGATCGTCTCGGCCGGCAGTGCAAACAGCGCCACGACGAGCGAGGCAAGCCCGATGGCGATCAACATGGAAGGCCATTTCGGCCGCCACCGCTTCAGGAAAACGATGGTTGCGATGGTCAGCACCGCCACCAGGGTTGCGGCGGGGTTGATCGTGCCGGTCGCTTCGCCAAGCGCGATCAGCTTGGGCACGAACGGTCCGGGCTCCTTGCCCGGCAGGGTCAGCCCGAACAGTTCGACGATCTGGCCGGAGAAGATGATGACGGCAATGCCGGCGGTGAAGCCGACGGTGACCGGATAGGGAATGAATTTGATGTAGGTGCCGAGGCGGAGGTACCCGATCGCAAGCAGGAAGACGCCCGCCATCATCGTCGCCAGCAGCAGGCCGTCGACGCCAACCCGCGCAACCGTTGCCGCCACCAGCACGATGAAGGCGCCGGCCGGGCCGCCGATCTGGAAGCGGCTGCCGCCCAAGGCCGAGATGATGAAGCCGCCGACGATGGAGGTGTAGAGGCCGCGTTCCGGCGTCACGCCCGACGCGATCGCGATTGCCATCGACAGCGGCAGCGCGACGATGGCTACGGTCAGGCCGGACATGAAGTCCGCCTTGAATTGCGGCAGGTGGTAACCCTCCCGCCAGACTGTCACCAGCTTCGGCGTGAACAGTTCGGAAAATGTCGGCTTCACCGGCTGGTGGGCCGCTTGATGCACTGTCTGACGCGCTTGATCCATGGACTGCCTTCCGCACCTGCAAAGGCGGCGGGATCGTCGGCAGGACTGTCGGCGGTCGCCGTCGCGACTTATGCCGGCTCAGCCCTGGGATCCGGCGACACGGCGGGCTTGAGGCGCACGCCCCTGCCGCCTCGCTCGCTGGCCTGGTTCTCGCCGATCAGTTCCACCCCTGCCTCGTCGAGAGCCTGGATGACCTTCATCAGCGTATCGACCACGCCCCGGACCACGCCATCGCTCGCTTCCATGCGCTGGATGGTTGGAAGCGAAACGCCGGCGCGCTCGGCGAGCGTCTTCTGGTCGATGCCGGCCAAGGCCCTTGCGGCACGCATCTGCGCGGCAGTGATCATCGGCCGGAACCCATGTCTGAGTCTGCTGATATAACGTATAATACCTTCATTATGATGTTTCAAGCATCATTATAAGGGTTTCAGACGTAAGCGTCTTCGCCAGATTGTCCATTTTCTTCGATACTTCCCGAGGATTTCAAGCTAGGGTGCTGCCCATCCGGGGCAGGGGTAACGCGGTTGAACGTTTTCAAGACCTTGATGACATCGGCAGGCTTGCTGTCGATGGTTTTGGCGCTGGCGGGCTGTGGCGGGCATCTCATCAACAGATTGATCTGACGGCGGGGTCAGGCGTCGTCGCTCACCGCCTGGCGCCGTTGCAGAAGCCGCGCCACCAACCAGCATAGCATCGCCCAGGCGAAACCGGCACACCAGCCCGCCAGCACATCGGACGGCCAGTGGACGCCGAGATAGATGCGGCTGACCCCGACCAGCACCGTCGTGAGCACCGCCAGGAACAAGACGTAGACCTTGGTCGTCCGGCCCGGCAGGAAGCGCGCCGCCAGCGAACCGAGCGTGAGATAGGTCACCGCCGACAGCATGGCATGGCCGCTCGGGAAGGAAAGCGAGGTCGCGTTGACCAGATGCGAAACCAGTTCCGGGCGCGGCCGGTCGACGCCGACTTTCAGCAGGCTCGACAGCACCTCGCCACCAGCCACGGCGACGAGGATGAGAAGCGCGGTTCCACGCCTGCGGATCAAGAGCAGATAGATGATCGTCGCCGTGGTGACCAGCGCCAGCACGCTGGTACTGCCAAGGCTGGTGATGTCGCGCATCGCCCCTTCCAGCCATGATGGGCCGATGGGAACGCCGGGCTGGCCCGGCTGGCGGAAGGCGAGAAGTATCTCGGTGTCGAAACCATGCGGGGCGGTGGCGCGTGCTACCTCCATGAGTTCCACGAAGCCCCACAGCCCGCCGGCGATGACCAGGCCGGCGAGCAGCACCGGGAATTCGATCCGGTTGAACAGAGTGCCTGCGTTGTCTTTCATCGGGCCGGTACCTCGGTCGTCATATCATCGCCCTTGCAGATAGGGCCCGAGCGTGATCAGCGCCACGGCGGCGATCGCCAGTGCGATGCCGGCCGCCTGCAGCGCGTTGACGCGCTCGCCGAAGAACACCAGCGCCACCACGTTGACCGAGACCAGCTGGATCACCGCCGAGAGGCTGAACGACACCGACATGCCGAACTCGCGGATCAGCCGCAGCATGATCAAATTGCCCAGCGAATAGAGCGCCAGCGTCAGCAGGATCTTGCCCAGGCTCGGCGCCAGGCCCCATTGCTTGGCGGCGGTCGCTGCCAGCAGGAAGATCACCGTCGAAAAGCCAAGCTGCAGCAATCCCGAAAAACTCAATGTCTCGTCCCCCTCGAAGCGGCTTTCGCCTGATATCGCGGACCTTGTTTCCGAAGCGCGCCGAGACGTCAAGCAACGTCGCTCCAAGGAGGGTCTTGGCAAGGGCGAGACTGAAGCTCAATGTGCTGGAATCGCCCGGCATGTCGATAGAAGGGCGGTCAGGGGTCCATGATTCGTATTCTTCAGAACTTGGCGCGGCGCTGGAGCGAGCTTTCCCTTGCCCTGCAATTCGTCGTTGCCGGCGGCTTTGGGCTGCTTGTCGTCATGCTGGTCGTAGGGACTTGGGTGACGACGCAGATCCGGGACGGCGTCACCCGCAATTCGGCTGCCACGACGGCGCTTTATGTCGACAGCGTGATTGCGCCGCTGCTGCCCGACCTGCGCAAGAACGAGGAGCTCAGCGAATCCGTCAAACAGGCGCTCGACGAGACGCTCGGCCAGGGCGCGCTCGGCAAACGCCTGGCATCGTTCAGGCTCTGGCGCCGCGACGGCACGGTGCTCTACGCGAAGGACACGGAATTGATCGGCCGCCGCTTCGACCTGAACAAAAATCTGCGTTCCGCCTTCCAGGGCAGTGTCGTTGCCCAATTCGATACGTTCGACGAAAACGAAGACAAGGTGCGGGGCTCGGGCGTGCCGTTGCTCGAGATTTACAATCCGGTGCGCGAACCCTGGTCCGGCGACGTGGTCGCCGTCACCGAATTCTATGAGGTCGCGACCGATTTCAAAGCCACGCTGGCTTCCGCCCTGCGGTCGAGCTGGCTGGTCGTGGCCGGCACCACCTTGACCGCATTCCTGCTTCTGTCGGGCATCGTCCTGCGCGCCAGCCGCACCATCGACGACCAGCGCGGGGCGCTGCGCCGGCAGGTGTCGGAGCTGCAAGGCCTGGTGACGCAGAACAGCGCCTTGCGGCAACGCGTGCAGCGGGCGTCGCGGCGCGCCACCGCACTCAACGAAAGATACCTGCGGCGGATCGGCGCCGACCTGCATGACGGCCCTGCCCAGCTCGTGGCCCTGGCGGCGCTGCGCATGGACAGTCCTGTGTTTACCGGCGACGGCCATGGCAGCGAAGGTCGCTCGACCGAGGTCGCGATGATCCGCAAGACGCTGGAGGACGCGATGCGCGAGATACGCGGCATCTGCAACGGCCTGGTGCTGCCGCAGATAGAAACGGCGGCGGCGGCGGATGTGTTGCGGCTGGCCATCGAGGAACATGAGCACCGTACCGGCACGTCGGTGAAGCTGACGCTGCCCGGACATTTGCCCGAGCCCGGCGCTTCTGAGAAGATCAGCATCTATCGCTTCGTGCAGGAGGGGCTGAACAATGCCTACCGCCACGGGCGGGGGAAGGATCAGGCGGTGCGTGCAGGAATGAAAGATGGCAGGCTTTTCGTTGAAGTGTCGGATGGCGGGCCGGGCTTCGATCCGGCGCGGGCCGAGGGGTTGGGGTTGGCCGGCCTCAGGGAGCGGGTCGAAAGCATCGGCGGACAGTTCGAAACCCTGAGCGGGCCGAAAGGCACGAAGCTGGTGATCCGTCTTTCGGTTGAGGAGCAAGCATGATGGGCGCAATCCGCATCGCCATTGTCGACGACCATCCGCTGTTCCGCGAAGGCGTGACGCGCAGCCTGTCGGAGATCGGAGGCTTCGAGATGGCCGGGGAAGGTGCGACCGCGCAGGACGCGGAACGCATCGCCTCGACCGTGCAGCCCGACATCTTGCTGCTCGACATTTCGATGCCAGGCGGCGGCCTGGCCGCGGTTGCAAACATCCTTGCCGACCATCCCGCCCAGAAGATCGTCCTGTTGACTGTTTCAGAGGCCAATGCCGATGTGACCAAGGCCCTGAACGCGGGGGTGCGCGGCTATGTCCTCAAAGGCGTCGGGTCGCGCTCGCTCGCCGATATCCTGCGCAACGTGGCGGCTGGCGAAAGCTATCTTTCGCCGATGCTGTCGGCCCGGCTGCTTTCCGATGTGCAGTCCCTGCAGCCTGCCAACGGCGTGGCGGACCGGCTGCGGCAACTCACCGGCCGGCAGACCGAAATCCTGCGGCTGGTGGCGGAGGGGCTGAGCAACAAGGAAGTCGCCTTGCGCCTGGAGCTGCAGGAGAAGACCGTCAAGCACCACATGACGGGGGTGCTGTCGAAACTCAACGTGCGAAACCGCACTGAAGCAGCCCTCATGATGCGCGAGTTTCGCGACCGCGAGCGGGACTTCTCATAGGGCGGTTCAGCGTTTGATCGCCGAGTCGCTCCAGCTCTTGTTTTTACGCATTCCGCCAGGAAAAGCGCTACGCCACGCAAAAGGAGGTCACCTCCGCCGGGGGGCGGCGGAGGTGACGTGTGAAACCGGTCGTTGCCTGTTGACCAGCTTCACAAGGGCGAAATTCACAGGGCCGAAATTCACAGGCCCTTGAGACGGCTGACATCGGCCGGTGTGGCCCGGCGGTCGATGATCGTGCGGCCGAGCGCATCCTTCATCCTGAAACGGCCGTTCTCGATGGTTTCCGTCATGCCGTCGGGGTGCTGAACTGAAATCTTGCTGCCGTCCACGTCGACCTTGTCGCCGGTCGTGGCGTTGACATGGCTGGAGTTGTTGTCGCCCTGCCCCTTGCCTTTTCCGTTGTTGCCGCCGCCGCTATTCCCGTTATTCCCGTTACTGTTCCCGCTATTCCCACTGTTGCCGTTGCCACTGCTGCCGCCGCTGTTACCGCCGTTTCCGCTGTTACCGCCGCCGTTGCCATTGCCGCTGCTACCGCCGCCGCTGTTGCCACCCCTGTCGGCATGTGCGGTTGCGGCATGGATTCCAGGCACGAAGCCATGGAGGGTAATTCCATAGGGGGCGACGGTCAGCGCCAGAAGGGCCGCCGATCCGAGAACCAGACGGCAACAACGGGCCGTGATCGATCCGTGCATACTGATCTCCGTCGATTGAGCCGGCGCGCTCACCCCAACGTTGCAGTGCAACCAACATCGCCGAAAGACGTGGTGACCGGAAGCGACCTCCGACCGTTGCGTTTCTCTCTCAGGACCTTTGCAGGCGCAAGGTTGGACCAAAGTCCCAGACCCGGCATGAAAAACGGTAGCGTGAGGGAGCGGCAGGGCCGATATCCTGTCACGAAAATGTGATCCGCCGACTGTAAGGCGTCGAACAGGCAACAAGCTCCAGCCAATCCAAGCCAGAGGCTCCCATGACCGAACATCGCACCCCCGACGCCCGATTCCGCACCAGCCTGCTCGAGGAAAACGAAGGCCCGGCCAACAATCCCAGCGAAAACCGCACGATGGGCGAGATCATCGCCGCACGTTTTTCGCGCCGTGGCTTCCTCAAAGGTTCGCTTGCCGTCTCGGCGATCGCCGCCACCGTCAGCCCGCTGGCCATGATCGCCGCCGGCGATGCCCGCGCCGCGGACGGCTCGGCCTTCAAATTCGACGAGCTGGAGGCCGGTATCGACGACAAGCACCATGTCGCGCCGGGCTACGACGCCGACGTGCTGTTGCGCTGGGGGGATCCGCTGTTTGCCGATTCGCCGGAATTCGACCCAACCAAGCAGTCGGCGCAAGCCCAGGCAAGGCAGTTCGGCTACAACAACGACTATGTCGGCTATATCGCGATCGACGGCTCGGCGGACCATGGCCTGCTGGTGGTCAACCACGAATACACCAACCCGCATCTGATGTTCCCGGGCCTCGTCAAGATCGTCGAGAAGGACGGCAAGAAGTCGGCCGAGGTGGCGCCGCTCTCGAAGGAGCAGGTCGATGTCGAGATGGCCGCCCATGGCGGCACCATCGTCGAGATCCGCAAGGACGGCGGCAAATGGCAGGTGGTGCGCGACGGCAAGCTCAACCGCCGCATCACCTCCAGCACCGAGATGGCGCTGTCCGGCCCGGTCGCCGGCCATGACCGCGTCAAGACCAATGCCGATCCGTCCGGAATGAAAGTCTTCGGCACGATCAACAACTGCGCCGGCGGCGTCACGCCCTGGGGCACCTATGTGATGGCCGAGGAGAACATCCATGGCTATTTTTCCGGCGAGCTGCCGGAAGGCCACAAGGAAGCCGCCAACTACAAGCGCCTCGGCATCCCGGAAGGCGCCTATGAATGGGGCGGGCATTACGACCGCTTCAACCTCGCCAAGGAACCGAACGAGCCCAACCGCTTCGGCTGGATCGTCGAGGTCGACGTCAACGACCCGAATTCGGTGCCGCGCAAGCGCACCGCCATGGGTCGCTTCAAGCATGAGGGCGCCGAATCGATCGTCGCCAAGGACGGCCGCGTCGTCTTCTATCTCGGCGACGACGAGCGCTTCGACTATGTCTACAAATTCGTCACCAAGGGCATGTTCAACGCCGGCGACCGCGCGGCCAACAAGGACCTGCTCGACGACGGCACGCTGCATGTCGCCAAATTCGCCGAGGACGGCTCGGTCGAATGGATGCCGATCGTGTTCGGCCAGGGTCCGCTGACGGCGGAAAACGGTTTTGCCGGCCAGGCCGACGTGCTGATCGAGACGCGCCGCGCCGCCGACCTGCTTGGCGCCACCAAGATGGACCGGCCAGAAGACATCCAGCCCAATGCCGGCAACGGCAAGGTCTATGTCATGCTGACCAACAATTCCAAGCGCAAGGCCGATCAGGTCGAGGCCGCCAACCCTCGCGCCGGGAATGCCTTCGGCCATATCATCGAGATCGTCGAGGACGGCGGCGATTTCGCCGCCACCAAGGGCAAGTGGGAAGTGCTGCTGAAATGCGGCGACCCGTCGGTGGCCGATGTCGGGGCCACCTTCTCCACCGCGACGACGGCCAATGGCTGGTTCGGCATGCCCGACAATTGCGCGGTCGATTCGGCCGGGCGCCTGTGGGTCGCCACCGACGGCCAGGGCCCGAAAGCCACCGGCCGCACCGACGGCCTGTGGGCGGTGGACACGGAAGGATCGGCGCGGGCGACCTCGAAACTGTTCTTCCGGGTGCCGATCGGCGCCGAGATGTGCGGGCCGCTGTTTACGCCGGACGATCAGACCGCCTTCGTCGCCGTCCAGCATCCGGGCGACGGTGGCGAGGACTGGGAAGCGTTTGGCCGGCCCTCCTATTATGAGGACCCGTCGACCCGCTGGCCCGACTTCAAGCCCGACATGCCGGTGCGGCCGGCGGTCGTGGCGATCACCAAACAGGGCGGCGGCAAGATCGCCGTCTGACGTCGGGCGAGACAAAGCGGGAGGGGCTTCGGGGATCCGAGGCCCCTCTTTTTATGTGCGGTGTTGTATTCAAGCCTCGGGAAAGATTGGCGCGTGAATTGGCTCTCACCCTCGCTTGCCCTCAACAATGCCGGCAAGGCCGACGAGGAGATGCCGACCGAGGCTGTCGGTTCCGACTACTGGAGCCGAAATCAGCGTGAGGTGCCCGGATGGCCGGGACCGGCGATCCGCCCAGCTATCGCCCTGGCCAAAATGGCGGCATTGGCGAAGCAGCCGCGGATGCTCGGCCGCATGCCGGTGAACCACAGGCCGGGCAGTTTCGGATCGGCCTGGCCGCCGTTGAAGAGCGGAACGCCCTTCTCGTCGAGGACGCCGAGATCGCCGACCATGCGCTCCAGCCCGGTGCGGTAGCCCGTCGCGGCAATGACGATGTCGGGAGCGATCAGGCTGCCATTGGCCAGGATGACGCCATCGCGGGTGAACTCCCGTATCCCCGGCACCACCACGATCCTGCCCGATTTGATGGCGTCGACGGCGCCATCGTCTGCGGCGATCGCGGTATAGTCCGAGGTCAGGCGGCTGGCGCCGCCGGCGGGCGCGGGCGGCAGGCCGAATTTGGTCAGATCCCCGAAAACCAGGCGCTGCGTCACCGCCATGACCGCGTCGGCGACGCGCAGCGGCAGGCGCGCCATGAGCGGCGAGAGGCGGTGCACGGCGATCTTGCCGACGCGTTTGGGCAAAAGAGCGGGGCCGTTGCGGGCCGACAGCCAGACAGCGGCGGTATCGACGCCCGCCAGATGATTGAGGGCGTCGAAGCCCGAATTGCCGGCGCCGACCACCAGCACCTTCTTGCCCGCATAGGCCTGGGCGTCGCCAAAATCCGCCGAATGGACGATCCGGCCCGCGAACGCCTGCATGCCCTTCCATTGCGGCGTGAAGGGTTCCCTGTCGCGGCCGGTGGCGACAACGACATGACGCGCCAGGCGCAAGCCGGCGCTGGTGCGCACGATCCAGTGGTCGCCCCCGGACGTGATGGCCTCGACGGAGACGCCAAACTCCACCGGCAAACGGTTCGCCTCATGGAAATCGCTCATATGGCGGATGACAACATCCCGGTGCGGAAAGGCGGGGGTACCCTTGGGATAGGCAAGGCCGGGCAGCGCCGAGAGATCGCGGTGGGTGTTGAGGTGCAGCTGTTCGTGGCGCCGGCGCCAGGGCTCGGCCAGCCGGCTTTCCTTCTCCAGGATCGCCGTCGCCACGCCGGCCTTCATCAAGGCCTGCGCGACAGCCAGCCCGGCGACGCCGGCGCCAATGACGATCGCCGGCTCGACCGCCACCAGCTGCTCCATCATCGTCCCAGGTGTTGTATCAGCCATTCAATCTCAAATCCCATTCGCCCTTACCGCAACCCCGAAGGCTCGCAGGCCGCTGTAACCGTTTGATCGCGCCAAACGGCAAATCGATGCCGATCTTCGATGACCCGCGCCGAGGCGCGGTCTCGCTTCCAGAGCATTGCGCCACCCGGTGGAAACAGCCGGTCGCGGCGCCGCGGCCAAAACAACGACATGGAGCGGATTACCCGCTTCTGTCCGAATACATCCAGCCCTATATGGCATATCGGCGGCATCGGCGATAATCAGGTCGCGGCAAAGTGATTGATTCGAGGTCCGGGGGCTGGCGGATCTCGTCACGGACGCAGGCATTCGAAACCGGCAACCGATTTCGGCTACCCGCGAAAAATCAAGACGCCGTGGCGCGTCTTGCGTGTCGGCGGACACGTCGCGCCACAAACGGCACGCGGAATCTCGACCATGCCCTCCTTGCGGATCTATTTCGACAACATCCTCGAGGGTGCCTCGCCCAAGGTCGAGCGCCGGGCGCTGACGCATGTCGAACGGCTGGCGCTGGTGCGCCGCCATGGCGACTTCTCGCTCGCCTATTCCACCGCCGTGCAGCCCAAGCTTTCCTATTTTGGCGACGCCGACGGCTACATCGCCTTCGGCACCAAGATGAAGCATCATTTCGCGCTCGGCGATCCGGTGGCGGCGCCGGCGCAGCGGCCCGATTATATCAGACGCTTCGTCGAGAGCGCCGGCGGCCCATGGTTCGTGCAGATCGGCGAACAGACCGCCCAGGTCCTTGCCGGCCTCGGCTACAAGGTGAACCGGCTGGGCATCGACACCCGCCTGCCGCTGCCCGAGCATGATTTTTCCGGCAAGCGCAACGAAACGGTGCGTTATTCCGAGCGCTGGCTGCTGAAGAAAGGCTTTTCGTTCGAGGAGGACAAACGCACGATCCACCTCGACGAGATCTCCCGGCTCTCCCAAAACTGGCGCGGCGACCGCATCGTCAAGCGATGGGAGATGGGTTTCCTCAACCGTCCGTTTTACGATCAGCTCGGCAGCGACATGCGCCGTTTCGTGCTGCACGGTCCCGATGGCGACCTGGTCGCCCTGCTCGACTTCGATCCGTTGTTCGCCGGCGGCAAGGTGATCGGCTACACCACCGCCTTCAAGCGCAAGCATATCGATGCCTCGCCGCATGCCGAGATCGGCCTGACCAAATTCGCCGTCGACCGCTTTCGCGAGGAAGGCGTTTCGGTGGTGACGCTCGGCCTGTCGCCGCTCGTCGATGTCGGCCCGAGCGGATTTGCCGAAAGCGACTTCTGGCGCAATACCTTCCAGCGCGCCTACGATTCGCCCTGGGTCAACCGCCGCAGGTTCAACCTGCAGGGCCAGGCGGCATTCAAGCGCCGTTTCCACGGCGTCGAGGAGCCGGTCTACATCGCCTTTCGCGAGGGGACTTATATCGAGATGCTGGGGTTGCTGCGGCTGGTCAAGGCAATTTGAGATTTGCCCTTTCCTCGCCCCCGCGGAGCGGGGGAGAGGAACCAAGTCCCAGCCGATCAGTTGCGCAGCCGGTAGCCGGTCCGGAAGATCCACGCCACGATCGCGATGCAGACCGCCAGGAACACCAGCGTCATGCCGAGACTGACGACGACCGAGACGTCGGCCTTGCCGTAGAAACTCCAGCGGAATCCGCTGATCAGGTAGACCACCGGGTTGAACAGCGTGATCGTCTTCCAGATGCCGGGCAGCATGTGGATCGAATAGAAGCTGCCGCCGAGGAAGGTCAGCGGGGTGACGATCAGCAGCGGCACCAGCTGCAGCTGCTCGAAGCTTTTCGCCCAGATGCCGATGATGAAGCCGAACAGGCTGAAGGTCACCGCCGTCAGGATCAGGAAAGCGAGCATCCAGAACGGATGCTCGATGTGCAGCGGCACGAACAACGAGGCCGTCGCCAGGATGATCAGGCCGAGGATGATCGACTTGGTGGCCGCACCCCCGACATAGGCGATGACGATCTCCAGATAGGAGACCGGCGCCGACAGGAGCTCGTAGATCGAGCCGACGAATTTCGGGAAGTAGATGGCGAAGGAGGCGTTGGAGATCGACTGCGTCAACAGCGACAGCATGATCAGTCCCGGCACGATGAAGGCGCCGTAGCTGATGCCGTCGATCTCGGTGATGCGCGAGCCGATGGCCGAGCCGAAGACGACGAAATAGAGCGATGTCGAGATGACCGGCGAGATGATGCTCTGCAGCACGGTGCGGAACGCACGCGCCATCTCGACCCGATAGATCGCCCACACTGCACGTAGATTCATGGCAGCGCGCGGGTTCATGGCTCTTGCCTCAGGAGATTGACGAAGATCTCTTCGAGCGAGCTGTTCTTGGTGTCAAGATCGCGAAACTGGATGCCGGCCGCCTCGAGATCGCGGATCAGCGAGGCGACGCCCGGCCGGTCGCTCTGGTTGTCATAGGTGTAGGTGAGCTGGTTGCCGTCCGGCGACAGTTCGAGCGCGTAGTTCGAGAGCCCGTCGGGCACGCTGCCGAGCGGGGCGCGCAGCTCCAGCGACATCTGCTTGCGGCCGAGCTTGAGCATCAGTTCGGCCTTGCCTTCGACCAGGATGATCTCGCCGCGATTGATGACGCCGACGCGGTCGGCCATCGCCTCGGCTTCCTCGATGTAGTGCGTGGTGAGGATGATGGTGACGCCGTCCTCGCGCAGCCGGCGCACCATCGCCCACATGTCCTGGCGCAGTTCGACGTCGACGCCGGCGGTCGGCTCGTCGAGGAACAGGACGCGCGGCTCATGCGACAGCGCCTTGGCGATCATCAGCCGCCGCTTCATGCCGCCCGACAGCGTGATCGCCTTGGAGTCCTTCTTGTCCCACAGCGACAGATCGCGCAGCACCTTCTCGACAAAGGCCGGATTGGCCGGCCTGCCGAACAGGCCGCGGCTGTAGTTGACGGTTGCCCACACGGTCTCGAAGGCATCGATGGTGAGTTCCTGTGGCACCAGCCCGATCAGGCTACGCGCGGCACGATAGTCCTTGTTGATGTCGTGGCCGTCGACGGTGACGGTGCCCGACGAGCGGTTGACGATGCCGCAGACGATCGAGATCAGCGTCGTCTTGCCAGCGCCGTTGGGACCGAGCAGGGCGAAGATCTCGCCGCGCTCTATGTCGAGACTGACTTCCTTGAGCGCGGTGAAGCCGGTGGCGTAGGTCTTGGAGACCCCGGAAATGGACAGAATGGACGGCATGGTTGAAAACGGCTGCCTGAAAGAGGTGACTTGATATAGGCCTGTTGTCGCCCAGTGCAACCGCAAGTCAATGCCTTGCTGCCAGTTCTGGACATCGAAGCCCGGGGACTGGCCGGAAATGCGTCGCTTGCAACCGGCAAAATTGTCCTGTGGCGTTCAGCCTCGCGGCGGGACGCCGCTTTGACCTGATCCCGCTTCGGGCCTATCCTTCGCCAGTATTGGAGCAATTCCAGGAAAAAGCGCGTTGCCCGGGAAAAGCGCACAACGCTTTCCCTAGGGAATTGCGTCGAATAGTAATAAGCAGCCGGAGCCCGCCATGGACCCGCTCATTCTCTCGCGCATGCAGTTCGGCGCGAATATCTCGTTTCATATCCTGTTT
This sequence comes from Mesorhizobium sp. ESP7-2, assembly GCF_020164715.1. Taxonomy (NCBI): domain Bacteria; kingdom Pseudomonadati; phylum Pseudomonadota; class Alphaproteobacteria; order Hyphomicrobiales; family Phyllobacteriaceae; genus Mesorhizobium; species Mesorhizobium sp. ESP7-2. The sequence goes on along the minus strand of NZ_JAIUGQ010000034.1, from coordinate 13,114 downwards.
CCGACGATCACCATTGCCCTTGGCTGGGTGCTGCTGTTCTTCAAGCTGCGCTACAATGCGACCAATGATTCCGCCTGGATGCGCGCCTATTTCACCTGGGTGAAGGTGTTCGCGCTGTCCTTCGCCATGGGCGTCGTGTCGGGCGTCACCATGAGCTTCCAGTTCGGCACCAACTGGCCGGGCTACATGCAGCATGTCGGCAACATCGCGGGGCCGCTGCTCGCCTACGAGATCCTCACCGCCTTCTTCCTCGAGGCGGCCTTCCTCGGCATCATGCTGTTCGGCTTCCGCCGCGTCTCCAACCGCGTCCACACGCTGGCGACGGTGCTGGTCGCCGGCGGCACCACCCTGTCGGCGTTCTGGATCATCGCGCTCAATTCCTGGATGCAGACGCCGGCCGGCTTCGAGATGCGCGACGGCGTGGCACACGCCGTCGACTGGTGGGCCATCGTCTTCAACCCCTCCATGCCCTACCGGCTGGTGCACATGCTGCTCGCCTCGGGGCTCACCGTGTCGTTCCTGATCGCCGGCCTGTCGGCGCTGCGCTACCTCAAGGGCGACCGTTCGGAATCGATGTGGAAGGCGCTGCGCACCGGCGTCTTCACGGCCGCCATCCTGATCCCGATCCAGATCCTGGCCGGCGACCAGCATGGGCTGAACACGCTGGAACACCAGCCGCAGAAGATCGCCGCCATGGAGGCCAACTGGAACACCGGCCCCAACGTGCCGCTGGTGCTGTTCGCGCTGCCCGACGAGGCGGCCAAGGAAAACAGATTCGAGGTCACGATTCCGGACGGCGCCAGCGTTATCCTGCGGCACAGCGCCGACGGCGTCGTGCCGGGGCTGAACGATTTCCCGGGCAACCATCCGCCGGTCTTTCCACTCTTCTGGAGCTTCCGCATCATGGTCGGCACCGGGCTTTTGATGCTCGCCGTCTCGTGGTCGGCCGCCTTCTTCCTCAAGCGCCGGCATTCGCTGCCCAGGCCGCTCGCGCTGCTGATGGTGCCGATGGCGCTGTCGGGCTGGCTGGCGACGCTGGCCGGCTGGTACACGACCGAGATCGGCCGCCAGCCCTGGCTGGTGACCGGCGTGTTGAAGACCGCCGACGCCGTCGGGCCGGTGGCCGGCAGCCATGTCGCGCTGACGCTCGTCATCTATCTCCTCCTCTATGTGCTTTTGCTGATCGCCTATCTCGGCGTGCTGGTGCATCTGGCGCTGAAGGCGGCCAAGGATGGCGACACCTCGCCGCTGCCGGGTGTGATGAAGACGGCCATGTCGCAACCGGCGGCGGGGGAGTGAGCATGTTTTCACCGCAGGTCCGCGCCGCCCCTCACCTGCCTGCCGGCATCCTCTCCCCGTATAGTGACGGGGAGAGGGGCGCTATGTCTTATGGTTTCGCCAATCGCCAACGTTGCATGGATGGCGCCGGCGTTGCGGCCAGCCCCCTTCTCCCCGTCACTATACGGGGAGAAGTGCCCGGCAGGGCGATGAGGGGCGGCGCCAACTCCGACAATCGATCTGAAACGATCGCTTCAAGCGGTAAGGCCGTGCACCCGACACATCGCGGCTGGGAGATATACCCATGACCTACGACTGGCCGACCCTGCTCCCGCTCATCTTCGCCGGCCTGATGGGCCTCGCCATCCTGATCTATGTCATTCTCGACGGGTTCGACCTCGGCATCGGCATCCTGTTCGCCGCCGCCGAGGACACCGAGCAGGACACGATGATCGCGGCGATCGGCCCATTCTGGGACGCCAACGAGACCTGGCTGGTGCTGGCCGTCGGCCTGCTCCTGGTCGCCTTTCCGCTGGCGCATGGCGTCATCCTGACCGCGCTCTACATTCCGGTGTTCGTGCTGCTGGTCGGGCTGATCCTGCGCGGCGTCGCCTTCGATTTCCGCGCCAAGGTGCCGGCCGGCCGCAAGCACCGCTGGAACCGCATCTTCTTCCTCGGCTCGGTCATCGCCTCGCTGGCGCAGGGTTACATGCTGGGCGTCTACGTGCTCGGCCTCGATATCGGGCCGGGCGGCATGGCGTTCGGCGTGCTGGTGGCGTTCTGCCTGGCGGCGGCCTACGCCGCGATGGGCGCGGCCTGGGTGATCTACAAGACCGAGGGCGAGTTGCAGAAGAAGGCGGTGCTCTGGCTGCGCACGGCGCTGGTGCTGACCGCGCTCGGCATGGCCGCGGTGTCGCTGGCGACGCCCTTCGCCAGCCCGCGCATCTTCGCCAAATGGTTCGGCTGGCCGCAGATGCTCTATCTGTCGCCGCTGCCGATCCTGTCGGCGCTGCTGTTTCTCTGGCTGTGGCGGCAGACCTTCCATCTGCCGCGGCCCGACGACCGCCATTCGCTGACGCCGTTCCTGACGCTGGCCGCCATCTTCGCGCTCGGCTTTGCCGGGCTTGCCTGGTCGTTCTATCCCTATGTGGTGCCCGATCGACTGACCATCTGGCAAGCGGCGTCGGCGACCGAAAGCCTGGCCATCATCCTGGCCGGCACCGTGGTGGTGCTGCCGATCATCATCTTCTATTCGTTCTATGCCTACCGCGTGTTCGGCGGCAAGGCGACGGATCTGACTTACGATTGAGGGTGGGTAGAGCGGTGGCTTTCGAGGTCACAGCGAGGCGCCCCCCTCTGGCCTGCCGGCCATCTCCCCCTCAAGGGGGGAGATCGGATGTCATGACTGCTTTCGCCAACTTTCGATGTGGAAAAGGCGCGGGGTCGACGCTGCCAATCTCCCCCCTTGAGGGGGAGATGTCCGGCAGGACAGAGGGGGGCGCTGTCCCGCCGACGTCACCTTCTAGGCGCCCATCTCAATTGCTCGCCGACAGCACCAGCACCGGCTTTTCGCTGTACAGCGACGGGAACAGCGCCTTCAAATTCGCCACCTTGGGCAGGTCGTTGTAGACGATGTAGGGGTAGGTCGGGTTCAGCGTCAGGAAATCCTGGTGGTAGTTCTCGGCCGGGTAGAAGGTCTTGCCGGTCTCCAGCGTGGTGACGATGGGCTCGGAAAACACCTTGGCCTTGTCGAGTTGGGCGATGTAGCTCTGCGCGATCTTCTTTTGCGCGTCGTTCTCGACAAAGATCGTCGAGCGGTACTGGGTGCCCGAGTCCGGGCCCTGGTAGTTGAGCTGGGTCGGGTTGTGGGCGACCGAGAAATAGACCTGCAGCAGCTGGCCATAGGTCACCTTGGACGGATCATAGGTGATCTCGACGGATTCGGCATGGCCGGTGCGGCCGGTGCCGACCGTCTCGTAGACGGCGTTCTCCTTTGACCCGCCGGTGTAGCCGGACACCGCCTTGCTGACGCCCTTGACGTGCTGGAACACGCCCTGCACGCCCCAGAAGCAGCCGCCGGCGAAGATCGCCTTTTCGCTGCCTGGGGCCGCCTTTTCGTCGATCGCCGGCGGCGGGATCTTCACCGCATCCTCGGCGGAGATGGCGGGCGTGAGCCAGAAGGCGGCGCCCGCGACGGCAAGGGCGAGTGCGGCGAGCCCGCCCCGGACAAAGCCCATCGGACGATTGTCGATATTGGTCATGGTTGCACTCCTCATGGGTTGCACAGGGATCAGTCTATTGGATCAGCTACCGTGGCGCGATGCGCGAGTTGCGGCGGAGGCTCACATTCGCGTGCTCCGGGACCTCACGCCTTTCCCGGGATTGCTCCGGCAACTGTCCCCGGCTGGACAGGGAGCCCGCCAGGGACAGAAGGCCACGGACCAGTCTCAATTGGCCGTGGCATCCGTTGCCGGCTTCATCGCGTCGGTCGCCGGTTTCATCGCGTCCGCCGGCTTCATGGCATCGGCGGCGGGCTTCATGGAGTTGGTGGCCATCGGATCGGCGGGCTTCATCGCATCGGTTGCCGGTTTCATGGCGTCCGCGGCCGGCGCCATGGCGTTGGCAGCGGGCTTCATCGCATTGGTGGCGTCGTCGGCGCGCGCGATGCCGCCGGCAAACAGCGCCGTCGAGCAGAGAGCAAGCGCGAGCGCCGGCAGCGTCAGGCGTGAGAAATTGGTCATGGTCGGTTTCCTTGTGGGGTTGGTGGCACGCCCTTTGGGCGGCCGGGCTGTTGCGCCGCCGCCCATGCGGCGGCGCAAATCTCTGCTCGGCAAGTCTTTGCCTGAACGTGATTGTTGCTTGATGCATGTCGTCGTCGCAAAACCGAGGTCACTTTTGCGCGACATGCATTAGTTGGCGGCGGCGGCCAGGATCGGCCCGCCGCCGGGCGACTGCAGCAGCACGGCGGTGCTGAGGCCGCCCGAGGCTGCCGGCAGATCGAGCGTCTTGGCCTCGCCGCTCCAGCTGCCGAGTCTTGTCAGTGCGTGCACGACATTGGCGTGCGGCAAGGTGCGGCCGGTGTTTTCGCCGCGCGCCACCGGCACCTCGACGACACCCTTGGTGTAGCGCACCAGCCAGACATCGGCCTTGCCGCCAGGCGCCGAGCCGGCGCCGATCGCGACCTTGCCGCCGGCGAGCGACAGCGAGGGGCCGCCGGTCTTGCCCGTGGCGGCGATCAGATGTTCGATCTGGCCGGGCGCGGCGCCGACGACATCGGCATGGCCGTTGACCACCACTTGCGGCGTGAACGGCCCGTCATGGCCGAGCGGGCGCTCGTAGGAAACCTGGCGCTGGGTGAATTCCTGCTTGCCGAACGTGTCCTTCCAGCCGAGATAGTCCCAGTAGGTGACATTGAACGACAGCGCCAGCACGCCGGGCCGGTCCTTCACCTTGATGAGGTTGGCATTTGCCGGCGGGCAGGACGAACAGCCCTGGCTGGTGAACAGCTCGACCACGGTGAGCGGCTGGGCGACGGCGCCGGCGAGCGAGGCGGCGAGCGCCATCCCGGCGAGGCCGGACAGTGCGAGGAACCTGCTTGATATGACTGGCGACATCGGCGTGCTCCGTGGGGACGGCGCCACGATGCGCCCGTCATGTCCCCACTTCGCCGCCACGATGAGCTTCGTTACAACGCTCACCGGTTTGTGATTGAAGGCGCCTGCGCTTTCTTCCCTTCTCCCCTTGTGGGAGAAGGTGGCCTCGCGAAGCGAGGTCGGATGAGGGGTGTTCCAGCTTGGCAAGGACGGCACTCTGTGGCGCACCCCTCAACCGTCTCGGCGCTACGCGCCGATCCACCTTCTCCCACAAGGGGAGAAGGAAAAATCGACGCTAACGCCAAGGCTGCAGACTCGTGTCCCTGATATAGGCGATGATCGTGTCGCAGACGGCGTTCATGTCTCTCAGGACGTCGTCATTCCAGAAGCGCAGGATGCGAAAGCCTCTCGCCTTCAGGTCGGCGTCACGGCTGCGGTCCGAATCCGAATCCGCGTGCTGGCTGCCATCTATCTCGATGATAAGGCTGGCTTCGATGCAGACGAAATCCGCGACGTATTTTCCAAACGGCATCTGGCGCCGGAATTTTATCCCGTCGAGCCTGCGGTCGCGCAGCTCCTGCCAAAGCCTGCCTTCAGCCTCCGTCATGGCACGACGAAGCGAGCGGGCAAAATTGCGTTTGGCGGGAGGGACGGGTTGATGCGGCATGACGTGAGATTAGTCGAACGCTGCGGTCCGTCTACAGCCCCGGTGGCAAAGGCACGCGTTCCCTTCTCCCCTTGTGGGGCCCGAAGGGCGGGCGAGGCCCGTGACTCGTCCAGGGCGGTGTATCGGCGCGCAGCGCCGAGACGGTTGAGGGGTGTTCCAGCGGAATGAGGCGTCGGTGTTCCCTGGAACACCCCTCATCCGACCTCGCTTCGCGAGGCCACCTTCTCCCACAAGGGGAGAAGGAAGAAGCGTCTACGTCACTGCGTCAGCGCGGTGTCCGAGGGCCGCTTGTTGAAGTCGCATTTGCCGGTGACGTTGTAGAAGAAGTCGGCGTTGGTGACAGGCGCCGGGACCGCGTTGCCGCCGTCTTCCCAGGCCTGATAGGCTGTCGCGCCGCAAGGGACGACGCCGAAGATGTCGACGGGCTGGCCGGTGGCGGTCTCGGTCAGGTTGGTCGCGCTCAACCCGCTATAGAGCCGGTTGGACGTGGCCGGGTCGTTCGAGATCAGCTTTTTCGGGTTGCCCGACGGCACATCCATCTGCAAATAGAGGCCGCCCATCGCGCTGACGTCGATCGACGCGCCGGCGCTGTTGGCCGGGTACATCGTGTCGACACAGTAATATTTCGTGCCGCTCGCATCGGTCTTGAGGGTCACGCCGCTTGGCGGATTGCTGCCGACGGTGCAGACCTGCTTCTGGACCAGCGTGGTGACGGTGTTGCCGGCTGAATCGGTGGTGAGGACGTTGACATTGGTGGTGCCATAGCCCTTCGGGTCCCTGGTGTTGCCATAGGTATAGTCGATCGTCATCAGCGGTTTGGCCACCGCCGCGCCGAATTGCGTACCGTAGAGCGTCATCGTCTTGTTCCAGTAACCCGACACGCCGGTGACCTTGAACGTCGCCGCAACCAGTGCCGGCGGCTTGGTTACCGCCGCACCCACGGCGATCGGCACGGTGTTGATCCTGGCGATGCTCATGAAAACGGTCGGCATGGCGAAACTTGCCGTGGCCTGGGCGGTGGTGGCGGTGGCGGTGGTGCCAGCCACGAAGTTGGTCAGCGTCGCGGTGCCCTGTCCACCGTTGGCGATGAAGGAATTCTGCAGCATCGTCTGGCGCTGCGGCAGCGTCGACGTGGTATCCATGGTGGTGATCGCCAGGATGGCGGCATCCAGCGCCTGCTGCTGGTTGGACCTGGTCTCGACCGCGCTGGTATAGTCGACTGACATGCCGACAGCCACGATCAGCGGCATCAGCATCACCAGGAAGAGCGGCATCATCGACCCGCTGCGGGAACGGGCAAAGCCGCGCAAAACCCTGAACATTTCCAACCCCCGACAGACATTAGCGACCGTGCAATTACCACGCAGCCGGCAAACCAAGGTCTAATGCGATCGATCAAATTTTATGCATTCTTGGCGCGAAGGCCGATTTTCTCGGTTTTTTGGCTGATGTCACCGCTTTGTGAGCGGCAAGGCAGCCCTTGCGCCGCAAGCCTTGCCGCCGGTTGCCGCCCCTGCTAAAGCGCGCGGCATGAGCACGCCCCTCGACCACATCAGAAATTTTTCCATCGTCGCCCATATCGACCATGGCAAATCCACGCTTGCCGACCGCCTGATCCAGTCGACCGGCGGGCTGGAGCTGCGCGACATGAAGGAGCAGGTGCTGGACTCGATGGACATCGAGCGCGAGCGCGGCATCACCATCAAGGCGCAGACGGTGCGGCTGAAATACCGCGCCGACAATGGCGAGGACTATATCCTCAACCTCATCGACACGCCCGGCCATGTCGACTTCGCCTATGAAGTCTCGCGGTCGCTCGCCGCCTGCGAGGGCTCGCTGCTGGTCGTCGACGCGAGCCAAGGCGTCGAGGCGCAGACGCTGGCCAATGTCTACCAGGCGATCGACAACAACCACGAGATCGTCGTGGTGCTGAACAAGGTCGACCTGCCGGCCGCCGAGCCCGAGCGCATCCGCGAGCAGGTCGAGGAGGTGATCGGCATCGACGCTTCCAACGCCGTGCTGATCTCGGCCAAGACCGGCCTTGGCATTCCCGACGTGCTGGAAGCCATCGTCCACCAATTGCCGCCGCCGCGCGAGGGCGATGCCACGGCACCCCTGAAGGCGATGCTGGTCGACAGCTGGTACGACGCCTATCTCGGCGTCATCGTGCTGGTGCGCGTCATCGACGGCGTGCTGAAGAAGGGCCAGACCATCCGCATGATGGGCACGGGCGCCAAATACCTGGTCGAGCGCACCGGCGTGTTCACGCCGGCCCGCATCAATGTCGAGGAGCTCGGCCCCGGCGAGTTCGGTTTCTTCACCGGCTCGATCAAGGAAGTGGCCGACACCCGCGTCGGCGACACCATCACCGAGGACAAGCGCCAGACCGCGCACGCCCTGCCCGGCTTCAAGCCGGCGCAGCCGGTGGTGTTCTGCGGCCTGTTCCCGGTCGACGCCGCCGATTTCGAGGACCTGCGCGCCGCCGTCGGCAAGCTGCGCCTCAACGACGCTTCTTTTTCTTATGAGATGGAAACAAGTGCGGCGCTCGGCTTCGGCTATCGCTGCGGCTTTCTGGGCCTCTTGCATCTCGAAATCATCCAGGAGCGGCTGGAGCGCGAGTTCAATCTCGACCTGATCGCCACGGCGCCGTCCGTCGTCTACCGGCTGCTGCTCAATGACGGCTCGGTGAAGGAACTGCACAACCCGGCCGACATGCCCGACGTGGTGAAGATCTCGGCCATCGAGGAGCCATGGATCCGCGCCACGATCCTGACCCCCGACGACTATCTCGGCGGCATTTTGAAACTCTGCCAGGACCGGCGCGGCATCCAGGCCGACCTCTCCTATGTCGGCAAGCGCGCCATGCTGACCTACGATTTGCCGCTCAACGAAGTCGTCTTCGATTTCTACGACCGGCTGAAGTCGATCTCGAAGGGCTATGCCTCGTTCGATTATCACCTGACCGATTACCGCGAGGGCGATTTGGTGAAGATGTCGATCCTGGTCAACGAGGAGCCGGTCGACGCGCTGTCGATGCTGGTCCACCGCACGGCGGCGGAAAAGCGCGGACGGCAGATGTGCGAGAAGCTCAAGGAGCTGATCCCGCACCATTTGTTCAAGATCCCGATCCAGGCCGCCATCGGCGGCAAGGTCATCGCCCGCGAAACCATCTCGGCGCTGCGCAAGGACGTGACGGCAAAGTGCTACGGCGGCGACGTGTCGCGCAAGCGCAAGCTGCTGGACAAGCAGAAAGAGGGCAAGAAGCGGATGCGGCAATTTGGGAAGGTGGATATCCCGCAGGAGGCGTTTATCCAGGCGCTGAAGATGGGGGATTGAGGGGCTATTCTGTCTACTCCCTTTTTTGTTTCAGTTCTGAGAGAAGATTTTTGGACACCGTGCTAAAAGGTAATCGTTACCTCTCAAAAAAATTGTCGACGTTTATCATCATGGTGCTTCGTGTGGTGCTAGATATAACGTTCTTTATTGCTCGCTTGTTTTTAAAGCGAGAAGAATCTATCTGATCTTGCGTCATCTCTACAGTATTTAGCTTCGTCTCTCGAAAATCTGCCTGGTTCATCGATGCCGATTCGAAAGTGCAGTGAGCAATTTGCGCCCCAACAAACACGGCTCTATCTAATTTTGCGTGGGCGAAACTTGAAATAAAGACATTTGTCCCTAAGAATCTTGTGTCCGTGAGGTCCGCCCCTCGTAAATCACACCCGGACAGCCTAGAAATACTGATAACCGACCCCTTATAGTCGATACGTGAAATCATCTTCCCCATAGGATTGACTTCACCTGCAGCAAAAAACGTGTCCGGATGGACGTAAAAACCCGCAGCGTCCCCAATCAAGTCATGGCGATGAAGCAATCTAGCTAAACCGTGAGGGTCGTCTGATAGACCGGGTATAAAAATCGGCCCTGGCAGCCAACCGTCAATCTCCCCCGCCTGCCCGATAGGAAACGCAACTCGTCCGATGGAATCGAGCATAGCCCAAAGGGCAAGCTCGGCGTTCAACTGCTCTCGCTCCAATTCTCGCCACGACTTTGAAGCCTTTGGGAGAGGGAACCCGTACGTCAACGACGAAGATAGCGGCCCCTTTGCTATCTCAATCCACGTTCTCGCTTGGAGTGCGGCCTCGGCGATTTGCCCCGACGACTTCAGGCGAACCTCATTTCGCAAGAACGAGTGGACCTCATGGCTGATCGCCGTCGCACCCGTCAGCGCTAGCCACCGCTCAAGAAAGTTTGTCTCGACGAAATCACTATCTTCATCGCGTGTTTGCTTACCCCAACGTAGGAACGCATCGAATAGACCGCAGGCTGTGAGATACTCACCAAAGCTCTTGTGTATGAACTCGTAGCCTCCGCCACGCTCTTCATCTTTCCTCGTATAAAAAAGCAACGCGACATTGGCAAGGTTCGCCGATTTTTCCTTCTCTATTTTTCTTATGGTGGAGGTAGGCAGTAGTATGTCACGAATCTCTTTGAAAGTTTCCTCATCTCCGGTTCGCCCACCGCCGCGCCAAGCTGCAATACCGAGGCACTGTAAAAGGGAATAAAATGTTACTTCACCAAGATCGTTGAGACCCTGTCGGGTCTCCTTCGTGCTCTCCCTTGTCCAGATTTTTCTAAAGATCGCCTCATATATCCTATTGCGGTTATCGGCAGCCTCTTTCCATCTGTCTTCGACATACCCAGAGATGATAAGGAGGTGTGCAAGCAAAGGCTCCTTTGTCAAATCCGTTAACTCTTCGGCCGTAATTGCGGCCGGTGGTGTTATATTCTTGCCCTTCGCCACCGCCCATCGCGCCCAAAACTCTGGACGTTGGTCTGCCGACAAAATTGCCGAATTTCCGACGACCTTGCACCCGCGCAAAGAGGTCGTTTGTCGTTCGGGTTGAAACGGTAGCATATCCGTAACATTGAGCGTTTTCTCAAGCATCAAGCCAAGACGACGTCTGGCCTCCTGCATAGAGGGTGCTCGGCCTAGGACCAGAAATCTCGCGTGTATCGACGCTCCAAGCCTAGCCTGAAAGTCAGAAAGCGAAGTGGCGAAGTCTTGTGCGGCGCTCTCGGAGCCTTCTCCTTCCTTGGCCAATTCATCTAGACCGTCGAAGATAAAAAGCCAGTCTTTGTGACCTCCCGCTACCAGCCCGTTAAGCGCCTGGTTATTATAATCGAAAGGCTCCTCATACTCATAGGAGAAATAGCTATTTATCCTCTCCTCTAGTGGCCCCATTCCGTGCAAGCGCTGTAGAGGAATGAAGATCACATTCCATTTTGGTTGTGGCGCGATGACGGCTGCCAACCTTTTCGCAAAAGTTGATTTACCAGAGCCGGGCCCGCCCGAAATAAGGCGAATCCGATCCGATGCATCGAACCCGGATAGCCAGGTTAGTAGCGTCTCTTCAAGCATGTCGACACGAATGGTCTTGACCTTGCGATCTATCTCAACATCGCTGTCGATCGACACTTGGTCGAAATGCTTGTGATCTACTTCATCCCACCAGCATCGAAGCGGTTGATAGACCTGAGACACAGATGTAGCATGCTCAGGATCGTCACCAAAGATCGGCTGATCTTCGAAGCGCCTTATCAGGAGCGACCTGTATTTCTCCCATGCCAACGCTAGTTCTCCGGCTTTGCTTGCTGCACCATCAAGCACATCAAACATTTGACGGAAATAATCCGGTCTTTTACTCGATACCCTAAGGATTGCTTCGGCAACGTATGTAAAGAAGCGAGCAATATTATTTTCGCTTGATCCGTGTAGCCCAGACCGGAAGCGATAAACGGTGTCGTCTGCGGCAATTTTGAATGGTAAGAAAGTGTTAGGAGAGGAAATTGCGCTAACGGAGAATGTAAGCTCCTTCTGCTCACATATCAGACGGATTTTGTTTAAAGTTTGCGAAACGAATTCGTGAATCTCAGGTTTTTCGAACTTCCCGTGGCTGGAGCTACTTCCGAGTAGAAATGCAATTGAATAGGCTATTGATTCTTCAACCAGCGCTGTCGCCCGTGCTTCAACGGTGTCAGTCCCCCGACTTGCTTCGAATGAGCGAAAGAGGGCCGACAGCGCGTTTGAAATTCCAATCGGACCTAATAGGTAGGTTTGAAATATTGCTTCCGTGACACCGGTGGCTAAAAGCTGTACGTCCCTCGTCTTCTGCTTAGTTCCGAGCCGAATTCCCATATCAAGTCCCCCCTGAATACCATACCGACTTACCTCGAGGAAATTCAAGGCGTTTGGGCTCAGAAATCTGTGTTGGAGCAGAAATATTGTCAGTTGTGGATTTTGTGAGGTCCAAACGATTGCCAATTGGGTTATTGAACTGAGCGGCCGCCCGGATAAAAATCGCTATAAGGGTGTAAATTTTCAAAGCTTGTAGATCTCCACTTCAAAGATGCTCGCTTTTCGACCTCCTTATCTGGTGCTGGCGAGTGTCATTTAGTGTTTCCATCACGGTTGTACTGTCAGTACGGTCGGATTTCCTGACAAGTCAAATACATCCGCGGGTCGTCCCCCTGTGCCTCTCTACTTATGTTGGCCTCCAGCGAAGACCGCAGCGGCGCGGGCCGCCACCATGTTTTCAGCGATCGGACCATTCATCGGCGCGGCGGACGCCAATATCGGGTCGACCGGCGCCATCGCCACCAAACACTAGTTGCGCCGGCTCTTTGAGATCATCCCGGCCAGGCGTATTCTCCCGTTTTGGGGGAATAAAGATGCTTACCAAGTCTCTAGACACCACCGCCGCTCTCGGCCTCGCCATCGGCGGCATCTTCGGGCTTGCCGGCACCTTCGTGACCAGCGATGCGCTGCGCGAGACGCTGTGGGCGATCGATGGCGTGGCGCTAGTCGTGGCCACCGCGCTGCTCACGATGAAATACCAGCGCCTCGGCAATGATTGCGTGGCCGCGGGCTTCCTGACCTTCCTTGCCGGCGAGAGCCTGCTTCTGGCCGGCAATGCGGCGGGCCTGCAGGCCAGCGTGCCTTCCTATGTCGGCGGCATCTCGCTCTGGGCGGCCGCGCTGATCATGGTCAGCGTGCCGAACACTTTTGCACTCTGGATGCGGATCACCGCGCTCGTGGCCGCCGTGCTGTTCCTGGTGTCGGTGGGCATGGTGCTGTGGGGCGCGCCGTTGCTGCCGACCTCGGCGCCGCTGCCGGCGGCCGGCTATCCCTTCCTGGTGCTGACCTTCGCCGGCTGGATCTGGACGCTGCTGAAGCCGGCGCGGTGAGCGGGCACGTCGAGGTCAATCCCCGTCCGAGACAGGAAAATGGGGCGTCGGCGCCGCCTCTCACCTGCCTGCCGGCGTTCGTCGCTCGAAAAGCCAAGCAGTTGGCTTTTCGTCCGCTATGCGGACCGCTCCTCAACTCCCCGTAAACGGGGCGAGGGACGCTTATTGCAAATGCTTTCGGCAATTGTCAGCGTTGCAAGAAAGGCGTCGGCGTTGCGCCCAGCCCCTCTCGCCCCGTTTACGGGGAGAGATGTCCGGCAGGACAGTGAGGGGCAGCGCCGACCTTGGCAATTGTAACAGTCCGCCCCGAACTACGGCCGCCCCGCATTGA